>DATJMJ010000141.1:0-65090 GCA_035508795.1 Acidimicrobiales bacterium | reverse complement strand
CGTCAGCGACCTGCTTCCACGCCTCCATTGCCTTTACCACCGGGGCGCTCGTGTAGGTGATCTTTCCTGTGACGAGCTGCTGGTAGGCGCTCGGGCTCTCGGACAACAGGAACTGCTCGAACCAGATGAAGCCGGCCCAGTCGTCGTCGTAGTAGGCGAAAGGCGCCACCCCGTGCGACTTCAATGTGGCCGCCTCGCTCATGAGCTGCGACCAGCTCATGGGCACGCTCAGTTTGTACTTCGCAAAGACCTTCTTGTTGTAGTACATGACCCAGTCAGACGTGTACAGAGGTGCGCCGTAGTACTTGCCGTTCACTTCGTAGGCCGCTTCGACGTCAGGGTTGAGGCCGTACTTGGCCTCCCATGTCTTGACCATCGGGGTCATGTCGGCCAGCGCACCCGACTGCACCAACGGGACCAGCTGCTGGCCCGACCACCATGTGAAGACCGGTGGCGCCTGCGAGGTGGTCGCGGCGGCACGCACCACGCCCTGGAAGGCCGTCGTGCTCGAGTAAGGCTGCGCCGTCCAACCTACGCCGTCGAGGCCGGCGAGGACCTTGCCGATCGCGTTGAAACCTTTGGTCCATGTCGGCTTGTCGTTGGCAAGCTGCAGGTAGGTCGACGAACCGTTGGGCGCCTTGGCCGCACCTGCTGCGCCGGGGAATGATAAGCCCCCGACCGTCGCCATTACCGAGGCGGTGGCGATGAGGGCCGAGGTTCGCTTGGGAAATTTCACTTCTGGCTCCTTGTAGTTCAGCAGACTGCGTTGTCCACGCCGAGCTCGCGCCGCTCTAACACGTCGCCTCTGTGCTCGGCCCTTCCCCTTCTAGTACTCGCAGTGTTATCGTTAGCATTGCCTCTTTGCAGTGTCAAGTAGGGGCTCGCCGGCGCACAGCGGGTACAGGTGTTCGCAGAGCCCGGAGGTGCGCGCCGGCCGCCGGCCGGACGTGGGGCGGTCGGGGTTGGAGGCGCTATGCCGGGCCGGCGCCCTCGGGCGCAGGGCTGTCGCCGAACACGAGGGACTGGACGGCGACGGCTGCCGCCCCCCTCGCCCACTCGCTGAACGCGAACGGCTGCACTTCGAGGACAAAGGGGGACGCGCTCCAGTGCACGGTCCGCCTGATGCCCTCGTCCACGGCCCCCGGCGCTACGTCGTACATGCCGATGCCTTCGCCGGACAGGACGATCCTGTCGGGGCCGATCATGTTGGCTATGTGGGCGCACAGCACACCGAGCGCGAAGCAGGCGTCACTGAAAACCCTGACCGCCGGCGGGTTGCCGTCCCGGGCCGCCTCGAGGGCGTCTTCGAACGTCTTGCCCCGGAAGCCGTCGGTGGCGAAGAGGCTCCTCACGATCGAACCCGAGGAAAGGTAAGCACTCGCGCAGCCCCGGTGGCCTTGGCGGCAAAGAGGCCCCCCATCGACGACCGGGCTGTGGCTCAGGAGGCCGGCGTGGCCGTCGTAGCCTGACACGACCGCATTGTTGACCACGAGACCGCAGCCAACACCCTTCCCAACCGTGAGGACGCCGAAGCATTGGCTCTGCTTGCCGGCGCCGAACCAGTGCTGGGCAACTGTAAGTGCTCTTACGTCGTTGCTGAGGACCGCCGAGTGGCCGGTCCTTTGCTCGATCGCAGCCACGAGCGGTACTTGGGACCAATCCAAATAGGGCGAGTCACGGACAATGCCGTCCCCGGGCCGGATATTGGCGGCCAGGCTGACGCCGACACGCTCGACTCGTTCGCCCGGGTCCAAAAAAACAATGGCTGCCGCAATGGCTTCGTCAACGCTCGCAGGGTCGTGACGGTCCAACTTGCATTCGTATTCCTCGAGCACCCGGGCTTGCAGGTCTGTCCTGACGGCAAAGAGCCCGTCAGGGTTGAGCTTTATCCCGATTACCTGAGCGCGGTCTGGCACGACTTCGAGCGGCAGTGCGGGGCGGCCGGTCGATGCCTGGGCCTTTGCCCCGCTTTCGCTCAGCAGGCCGTCGTCTATCAACGGCCGGGTGAGCTTCGTCAAGCTCGCCGGCGACAACCCGAGGCGGCGGGCGAGCTCGGAGCGGGCTAACGGGCCGTGGAGCAGGACCTCGGCCAGGATGGCACGGGACGAGGCGCCCATCTCTGCCCACCCAACGTCCCGATGCTCTCCCTTGGGCACCCTCTGGCCTCCGTTTCCTGCACATGATATAGAGGTCAGGGTTCATCATGTCAACAAACGGGACCCCTTAGGCCAGCCTAATCCCGTGGTGGGGAGGGGTGCCTTGACGCTTCAGACTTGACTCGCTAAATTAAGCCGCGGCTGTCCTGGGGCCAGGGAGCGTATCGTTATAGCGGGCGGCGACGTCCGTAGGGGTGACACGAGGAGGGAGAGAGGTGGCGTTAGCTACTGCGAGCGCTGACGCGCCATCAGCAGCCCAAGCGGCCAAAAGCAACGGCGGGCGCCCTCAGAGGGCAGCGCGGGGCTTCGTCGCCCTCGCCAAGGCCTCCCCCTTCATCGCGCCGAGCTTCATCGGGCTGATCGCGTTCCTCATCGTCCCCGTGATCTTCGTTTTCATCCTCAGCTTCCTCAACTGGAGCGGAGCGGGGCCGTTCAGCTGGGCGGGCGTGCAAAACTGGGTTTCGATCTTCAAGTACGACGGCGCCGGCCACTCGCTCGGGGTCACGGCTTACTACGTCCTGCTCAACATCCCTGCACAGACGGTGCTCGCGCTCGGCCTGGCGGTCATGCTCAACCGCAAACGGCGAGGGATGGCCTTTTTCAGGGTGCTTTACGTCGCCCCTTACCTCTCGACCCCGGTCGCGATGGGGGTCATCTGGTTTTGGGTGTTCGAGCCCCAGCTCGGTGCCATCGCCCACTTCCTCAACATCTTCGGCATAGCGGGCCCAAACTGGCTCAACTCGAGCAGTTGGGCGATGCCGGTCATCGCTGCGGTCAATATATGGCAGTACCTCGGCTTCAACATGCTCTTCTTCTTTGCAGGCCTTCAGGGGATCCCACGTAGCCTTTACGAGGCGGCCGAGATCGACGGGGCAAGCAAGTGGCGCCAGTTTTGGCGTATCAGCCTGCCGCTGCTCAACCCGACCATGCTGTTCGTGCTCGTCACAGACGTCATCGGCTCATTCCAGGTTTTCGACACGCTCTACGTGCTGACAGGCGGTACAGGAGGCCCTGGGGACTCGACCAAGGTGATGAGCCTCAACATCTACGACGTCGGGTTCCAGGGCACCCGCTACGGTGAGGCGGCCGCCTTGTCGGTCCTGCTCTTCTCGGTGATCCTCATCTTCAGCGCCGGGCAGTTCCTCTTCTTCAGGAACCGGACGACCTACGAGTACTCCGTATGAGCGCGATCGCCCTCGACCCGCCGGTCTCGAAGCACGGCACACCTGGCCGGCGCGCCCTGGTCAGGACTTGGACCATTGGCAAGCTGACCGTCTTTTACGGGATCCTGATCGGCGTGGGCGCGATCTTCATGGTGCCTTACATCCTGGCGCTGTTCGGGTCCTTGAAGCCCGAGAGCCAATTGCTCACGGTGCCTCCGTGGGACCCTCCAACCCATCCGGCTTGGGCCAACTACCCCGACACGTGGAGCAATTTTTCCCAGGTCCAAACCGACTTTGCCCAGTACTTCCTAAATACGGCGATCGTGACGGTCTGCCTGACTATCGGCCAGGTCTTTTTCTCGATGCTGGCGGCTTACGCCTTCGCCCGCCTCAAGTTCCCGGGTAGGGAGGGCCTCTTCTGGATCTACCTGATGACCCTGATGGTGCCCAACATCGTGACCATCATCCCGCTCTACACCGTGATGGACAAGCTCCACCTGGTCAACACGTACTGGGCGGTCTTCTTACCCTACGCCCTCGGGACCCCTTACACCATCTTCCTCATGAGGCAGTTTTTCCGTGGCATACCCCAAGAAGTCGTGGACGCCGCCAGGATCGACGGCTGCGGGGACCTGGGGGTGCTGCGCCGGATAATCGTCCCCCTCTCGCGCCCTGTGCTGATCACGGCTGCCCTCATCGCGTTCGTTTTCAGCTGGAACAACTTCCTTTGGCCCCTAGTCATAACCAACACCCAGTCCCACTACCTGTTGACCGTTGCGCTCGCCAACTTCAATACCGGCCCCGGCACGGGCGAGTACCTCAACATCGCGTTGACGGGCTCATTGATAACGCTTATCCCGATGGTCATCGTGTTCATCGTTTTCAACCGTTACATCATCCGGTCCATCCAGCTCACCTCTGGCAAATGACGCTGGGGACGACCACCGAGGTGACCTTGAAGCCTTAGCTGGGCAACACCAGCCAGAAAAAAAGGGACAGCATGGGAAGGCAGACGGCTTGGTAAGGCGCGCTTCTGGGGAGGGCCGCTGCCCCGCAACCGCCCAGCCGGGCCCATGGCGCCAGAGAGCTTCACCGGCAAAGCAAAAGGCACAGAGCCAACAGACCAACAAGCAAAAGGTGTAGCAAACCACCACAAATAGAGGAGATGAGAATGAAGCACAAGAAGCTAGGAGCGATCCTCACCGCTGCGGTGACAGCCGGCTCGCTCGGGCTGACCGGCACAATTGCGCCGCCGGCCGGAGCCTCGTCGGTTGTCAACCTCAGCTACACCCTCTGGGACCCGCATGAGGAGATCGGCTACGAGCAGTCCATCAAGGTGTTCGAGTCGATGCACCCCAACATCAAGGTCACCATCACCCAGATCCCCTACAGCTCCTACCAGACCAAGCTCCAGGAGGAGTTCAGCTCGGGCACCGGGCCGGACCTGTTCTGGATCAACACGCCATGGTTGTCGACCTGGATCAAGGACGGCTACCTGGTCAACATCATGCCCTACCTCAAGAAGTGGGGCGTCAACCTGTCGATCTACTACCCGTCGCTCGTAGCTCTCCACGAGTACAAGGGTGCCCTCTACGGCCTGCCGAAGGACTGGGACACGATCGCCTTGCTCGTCAACGAGAACTACATGGCGGCGCACCACCTGTCCTTCCCCACCAACTGGAACTGGAACCCGACAAACGGTGGCACGTTCCTCAAGTTCATGGAGGAGGCGACTATCGACACCAGTGGCAACAACGCCCTCTCGCCGAAGTTCAACTCCAACTCGGTCGCCACTTACGGCGGTGAGATGGACAACAGCGCGCAGACCGGCTTCGAGAACTGGTGGCAGATGGACGGGTGCCACATCATCCAGGAGGCGTGGGCAAGCTCGGTGAGCTTCAACACGAGCGCTTGCGACCAGACCACCCAGTTCATCCGGGACCTCATGTACCAGTACCACGTGTACGCCCCGGGCACGCTGCTCGGTTCGGACGGCGAGGCACCTTCAGGCCAGGACCAGGCTCTCTTTGCAGCGGGCAAGATCGCTACGCTGCAAGCCGGTGACTGGGAACTGACGCCGACTGCTCAGCTCGTCGGCAAGAAGTTCAAGATCGGCGTTGTGGAACTGCCGGCCGGTCCCGATGGCACGTGGAGCGTGTTCAACGGGCTCATCGACGGCGTCAACGTCCACACCAAGCACATGGCCCAGACCCTCCAGCTCGAGCAATGGCTCGGTTCGGCAGCCTCCCAGAAAATCATGGGAGAGGGGGGCTATGTCTGGCCCGCCATCAAGTCGCTCGACCCGCTTTTCGCCCAGTCATGGCAAAAGGCCGGAATCGACATCCAGCCGTACCTCAATGAGGCGCACGGCAACGTCGTCGACTGGCCCAACACCCCGGGTATGAACCAGGGCCTCACCGACATGGGTTCGGACATGGGCCCGATCTGGCTCGGTGGTGGCAGCCTGTCCAGCACGACGTCGCTGCTGTCAAAGGCGTACGCCGACGCCAACCACGACCTTTCGGCCGCTGGGGCATAGCTACACCGTTACTGCAGCAAACGGCAACAATGTGAACGGCTCCTCGGCCCGCCCGGCCGAGGAGCCCTTTCATTCAATTGGGCTTTCGTTCAACATGGGAGGAAGCAAGTGGACAGCTCACCTTCGGCAACCGGGCCGGCCAGGGAGCGCAACTGGGCAACGCTGCGTCGTGGCGGCGTGGCGGTCGTGCTCGACATCCGGGGCCCTTACATGCCGGTCGTCGTCTATTGGGGAAAGGACCTTGGCGACCTGACCGAAGCCGAAACCGAAGCGCTCCCGATGGCACGCAAGGTCACAGAGGGCCTCCGTGCGAGAGACCGGGCGCCTATTGCTTCCATCTCGCCGACGCGGGCCGACGGCTGGGCCGGCTGGCCGGGCCTGAGCGGCCACCGCAGAGGGTTGAACAGCCAACCGCTTTTCAGCCTCGAGGCGGTCGAAACCTGGGACGACGATGCTGCCTCCACGTTCGTTTACCGGGGAAGGGACGAGGCCGCCGGCATAGTCCTCGAGGGCGAGCTCCAGCTCACGCGCGAGGGCCTGCTCAAGCACCGCCAGACGCTGACAAATGTCGCCGGGCCCGAGGCCGACCCGTACGAAGTGCAGGAGCTGCCCACGTTGCTCCCCGTCCCTACTTACGTCGTGGAGGTGCAGGACTTTGCCGGGCGCTGGGGCAACGAAGCGCAACCTCAACGCCGCGACCTCACCCAGGGCACCTGGCTACGGGAGCAGCGAAGGGGGCGCACGGGCCCCGACACACCTCTGGTCCTTTCGGCAGGCACTAAAGGTTTCGGCTTTCGCGAGGGTGAGGTTTGGGGGATCCACCTCGGGTGGTCGGGAGACCAGCGCTACCTCGCGCAAAGGCTCAACACGGGTACCACCCTGATCGGGGTCGCCGAGATCCTCGCACCGGGCGAAGTGATCCTCGGGCCGGGCGAATCGGTCACGACTCCCTGGGCGTACGGGGCCTATTCCGGCGAGGGCCTGGACGGGATGTCGGCCAGGTTCCACTCCTTCTTGCGCCGGCTCCCGGCCCACCCCGACAGCCCCCGCCCCGTGCTGCTCAACATCTGGGAGGCCGTGACCTTCCACCACTCCTTCGAGCGGATCGCCGAACTTGCCAACATCGCAGCTGAGATCGGCATCGAGCGCTTCGTCATCGACGACGGATGGTTCGGCACACGCCGCGACGACAAGTCCGGCCTGGGCGACTGGTTCGTCGCGCCCGACGTCTGGCCCGAGGGGCTCAAGCCGATAGTCGACCACGTCCGCTCGCTCGGGATGGAATTCGGGCTGTGGTTCGAGCCGGAAATGGTCAACCTCGACTCCGACCTGGCCCGCGCACACCCGGACTGGGTCCTCGGCACTGCCGGGCGCATGCCGCCGGCTCAGCGGGACCAGCAGGTCCTGGACGTCTCCATCCCGGGCTCCTTCGACTACATCCTCGAACGGATGACCTCGCTCGTCGCCGAGTACGGGATCGATTTCATCAAGTGGGACCACAACCGTGACCTCGCCGACCCGGTCCACCGCTCGGGCCCGAGGGCAGGCAGGCCGGCGGTACGGGACCAGACTCTCGCCACCTACCGGTTGATGGACGCGCTCCACGAGCGGTTCCCCGCCCTCGAGATCGAGTCGTGCTCCTCGGGTGGCTCCCGTGTCGACCTCGGGGTGCTCGAGCGCACCCAGCGCGTTTGGGCGAGCGACTGCATCGACCCCATCGAGCGCGCCCGCATCGTGCCGGGCCTGGCGACGCTGCTGCCTTTGGAACTGATCGGATCCCACGTCGCATCGCCCCGCTCGCACACGACAGGCAGGCAGCACGACCTGCCGCTGAGGCTCATCGTTGCCATGTTCGGGCACCAGGGCATCGAATGGGACATCAGCTCCACTACCGGCGAAGAGCGAAAAGCGCTGGCGGACTGGGTCCGTCTCGTGAAGTCGTTCAGGGCCCTGGTGCACACCGGCCGGCTCGTGCGGGCCGAAAGGCCGAGAGACCCCGGGACAACGCTCTTCGGCGTCGTCGCCCAGGACCGCTCCGAGGCGCTCTTCGTGCTCGTGCGGAGCCAGACCTCCCCGTACTGGGGCACGCCGTCGCTGCGCCTCGACGGGCTGGACCCGGCCTTGCGCTACCGGGTGCAACGGGTCCCCGTGCCCGGGGAAAGTGCTGGTGGCCACGACGTACCCGCTCTCCCACCCTCCGTCCCCGTCGTCGCGACCGGAGCGGTGATCATGGGCACCGGGGTGCATGTCCCGTTCCTCCAGCCCGACCAAGCCAGTTTGTGGCACGTCTCGGCCGACAGCTAGCAGGAAGGCTCCGGCCGCAGATAACGGACCACGGGAGGTAGGCGCGGCCCAGGACGCACACCTTGGTCCGCGCTGATGGTGGGTGCTCCTTGCGCGGTGCGCGATGATCGGTTGGTGGACGACGTCTTCGTCGTGGCCCGCAACCCGGACCCCGGCAGCCGGCTCCCCTATCTTCTCCGCCTCCCGATCGACGGAGGCCTGGCTCTCAAGGCCCGCGAGGATTGGCCCCGGTCATCGCGTGTTTACTGCTACCCGCTCGAAATCGGCTGGCCGGACGATGCCGAAGTCCTCGAAGAGGTAGCGGTCAGGTCGTGCAGGCGGCGAGGCGCCGCGATCGACCTCGTGCTGTCGCGGGGGCGGCTCAACCGTTCGCAGTTCGTCTTCACCGAAGCAAGAGGGCGAGCAGCCATCTTTTGGCAGACCCAGTCAGCCGCACGGCTAGCCAACCCGGGCGGGCGCGTCCCGCGTGGGCGGGCGGTCGGGGAGCTTGCCGTCGTGGTGGACTCGCGTGAGCGCTACCCTTACAGGTTCATCGGGCGCTCTGTGACAACGTCGAGGGCCGCGCTCGCTGCGGGCGACTACGGCATCGTGGACGGGGAGGGCCGCCTGCTTGCTTCGGCGGAACGAAAGACTTTGGAAAACCTCGCCTCCTCCCTTTCGGACGGCACGCTCGCCTTTCAGCTCCAACGCCTGTCCGAGGTGCCGTCAGCCTGTGTCCTTGTCGAGGCCAACTACCCGGACCTGTTCCGCTTGCACGCGAGCAGGGCTTCCTGGCTGGCGGACATGCTGGCTCGTCTCCAGGTGCGCTACAGGGACATCCCGGTCGTGTTCGCCGCCTCCCGGCGCTTCGCAGAGGAGTACGCCTACCGGTTCCTCGCAGCAGCTGCGGGCGACGACTTGCGTACCGGCGAGCAATAGCTCCCATGGCGGGCAGTAGTCAGGACGCGCAGACGCGTCCCGAGCTGAGCGGGACGTTCGGGATGGTGGCGTCGACTCACTGGTTGGGCTCGGCGGTGGGCATGAGCATCCTCGAGACCGGGGGGAACGCCTTCGACGCCGCAGTTGCAGCCGGCCTCGTCCTCCAGGTCGTCGAGCCTCACCTGAACGGCCCGGGCGGCGACCTGCCCGTCCTGGTCTGGCCGGTCGGGCGGGCCGAGCCTACGGTCCTTTGCGCCCAGGGCCCGGCACCCGCGGCCGCCACAACCGCCCATTACCGTGACGAGCTTGGCCTCGACATGGTGCCGGGCACCGGCCCGCTGGCCGCAGTCGTGCCCGGTGCCTTCGGAGGCTGGATGGCACTGCTGGCCGACTTCGGCACCCGGTCGCTGAGGCAGGTTATGGGGCCGGCGATCGGCTACGCCCGCAACGGCTTCCCCGTGCTGCCCCAGCTGGCCTCGGCGATCAGGTCGATGGAACCGCTCTTCCGCTCGGACTGGGCACCGAGCGCCGAGGTTTACCTCCCCGCTCCCCAGGCGGGCGGCCTCGCTTTCAACCGGGCACTTGCCTCGACGTACGAAAGGGTCTTGAAGGAGGCGGAGTCGCGGGCGACCACGCGAGAGGGACAGGCCGCCGCGGCGGCGGACATCTGGTACCGGGGCTGGGTGGCCGATGCCTTCGTGCGTTCGCAGCGGGACGCCTGGCTCGACACCTCGGGCGGGCGCCATAGCGGCCTCCTTTCCGCCGAGGACCTTGCATCATGGCGGCCCACCTACGAAGCGCCCGTTAGCACCGGCTACAGGGGCTACACCGTCTACAAGGCAGGGCCGTGGTCCCAGGGGCCCGTTTTCCTCCAACAGCTCCGCCTTCTCGAGGGGTTCGACCTCGAAGCGCTCGGGCATGGTTCGCCCGGCTATACCCACACGGTGACCGAATGCGCCAAGCTCGCCTTCGCCGACCGGGAGGCGTGGTACGGCGACCCCGCCTACACCGATGTGCCCATCGACTCCCTCCTTTCGAGCGGTTACACGTCCAGTCGCCGGGCGCTCGTAGGCGAAGCCGCTTCCGCCGAGTTGCTCCCGGGCACGCCGGCAGGTAAGGGGCCGTGCCTCCCGTCGTTCTTCGGCGGCCTGCAAGCGGCGCGCGACGACCTGCACCTGAGCACTGGCCGGCCCCGCATGGCCACCGGGGAAGACGGGGCGCGTGATGCGGGTGAGGCCGGCGGCTCGAGCGGGGCGGGCGAGCCGATGAGGGCGGAGCTGCGGGGCGACACGGTCCATCTCGACGTCGTAGACCGCTGGGGGAACATGCTGAGCGCCACTCCGAGCGGCGGTTGGCTCACCGGGGCACCGGTTGTGCGGGAGCTCGGTTTTTGCCTCGGTACCCGAGCCCAGATGTTCTGGCTCGAAGACGGCCTGGCCAACTCCCTCCAGCCCGGGAAGCGGCCCCGAACCACGCTGTCCCCCACCCTCGTCGGGCGAGAAGGGGCACCCTACATGGCGATCGGCACGCCGGGGGGCGACCAGCAGGACCAGTGGGCACTGCACGCTTTCCTCGCCCACGTCGACTTCGGCCTTGGCCTCCAGGCAGCCATCGAGGCACCCGCTCATCACACCGAGGCCTTCCCGGGCTCCTTTTGGCCTCACGCCGCCCGCCCGAGGCACCTGGCCGTGGAGGAACGCGTGGGTGACGCCGCCCTCGACGCGCTCCGGCGCCGCGGGCACGCGGTCGAGGTGCCCGGGCCCTGGTCGCTCGGAAGGGTTTGCGCCGTCGCCAGGCACGCAGACAGCACCTTGCGTGCTGCCGCAGACCCCCGGGGCCAGCAGGCCTACGCCGCCGGCCGCTAAGGGGAGGGGCGGGAGGCCGAGGGTCGGGGGGCCAGGGGCGCGGAGCCTAGCCCAGCGCCCTGACCAGGAGTTATCATGGTGGGTAGTGAAAACAACCCGGGCCCACGTCGTCGGGCCGGTCTTCTTCGACTTCGTTTTCTCGGGGTTGCCAACCGTTCCTCGCCCCGGTACCGAGGTGCAGGCCTCCTACCTGGGTATTTCACCGGGCGGTGCGGCCAACATCGCTGTCGCGCTCGCCCGGCTCGGGGTCGATGTGGCCATGTCGGCCGTCTTCGCGGACGACCCGTTCGGCCACTACCTGTGGGCCGCGCTTGCCGACGAGGGCATCGACCTCACCTACTCGGCAACGGTGGGCGGCTGGAGCACTCCCGTAACGAGCTCGGTCGCGATCGCCGGGGAACGTCAGATGGTCACCTACGCAGAGGCCCCGCCGGTCTCGGCGAACGACCTGTTCCCGATGGGGCGCAGAGCCGATGCAGTCATCGTTTCCCTCGCCGACGTCTCCTCGAGCTGGCTGAGCATGGTGAGGCGCGACACTCCCCTCGTCTTCGCCGACGTTGCATGGGAGGACGACCCGGTCGCAGCCTCACGACAGCTCGAACGGCTCGGCCTCGTCGATGTCTTCCTCCCGAACGCGGCTGAAGCGTTGGCTTCCACGCGTTGCGCGACTGTCGCCGAAGCCGCCGTGGCGTTGTCGCTCCGCGGCCCGCTCGTGGTGGTCAAAAACGGGGCGAGCGGGGCGCTGGCCGTGTGCCCGGGGTCCGAAGCCCCGGTCGAAGTGCCCGCAGTACCCGTCGACGCCCGGGACACGACGGGAGCGGGCGACGTGTTCGACGCCGGGTTCGTCTACGGGTCGCTATCGGGTTGGCCCATCGACAGGCGGCTCCGTTTTGCAAACCTCTGCGCTGCCGAGTCCGTCAAGATGGTGGGAGGCGCGTTTGCCGCACCTTGCTGGCTCGACCTCGACGCTGCTCACCGCGCCATGCGCAACCAGCAGCTGAGGCGCAGGTACAGTTTCCTCGACGGAGCCTTCGCTGCAGCCCGTCCTCGCCGGCCCTGCCGGAGGTCGCTCCCCGGGATGGACCCGGCGTGCGCATCCGGCGCTGCCGGCGCCAAGGTTGCCCCCAGTTAGCAGGTAACCCCCGTGCCGGGCGCGGTCCCCGGCGCACGGTCCACCAATGGCCAAATCGCCCGAACCTCCCGAGGTCGCCTGCGTCGGCGAGACGATGGCCATGGTTACCCCGCAAGAGCCCGAACCGCTCGAGATCGCGGGCAACTTCGCCGTCAACGCCGGCGGGGCGGAGTCCAATGTGGCGATGTACCTGGCGGCCCTCGGCCACCGGGCGGCATGGGTGAGCAGGCTCGGGGAAGATCCGCTCGGGAGGCGGGTATTGCGCAGGGTTTCGGCGGCGGGGGTCGATACCTCCTGGGTCGAGATGGGCCGTGACGCCCCCACGGGGGTTTACTTCAAGGACCCCGGGGCGGGGCGCACCGACGTTTTTTATTACCGGCGCGGCTCGGCGGCATCGAAAATGACCCTGGCGGTCGTGGCCCCCTTGCTCGAGGTGCCGGCCGGCCCGCGGCTGTTCCACGTAACCGGGATAACGCCTGCCCTGTCACCTGAATGTGACGCGATGGCCGAAGGGCTCATACGGGCTGTGCGGGCGAGGGGGGCGACGGCAAGCTTCGACGTCAACTACCGGCCCGGGCTCTGGCAAAAACATCAAGCCGCTGGGCGCCTCCTCTCGCTCGCGCAGCAAGCCGACATCGTCTTCGTCGGGGCCGACGAAGCGCACGGGCTGTGGGGCACCAAGGGCCCCGAAGACGTCCGCCGGCTCATCGACCGGCCGGCCGTGCTCGTGGTGAGGGACGGTGCGGTTGGCGCAACAGCGTTCTCGCCCGACGGGGAAACGTTCGTGCCTTCCTTGCACGTCGTCATAAAAGAACCGGTTGGCGGTGGCGACGCATTCGTCGCCGGCTGGCTCTCCGGCTGGCTGAGGGGCCTCGAGGCGCAGCGGTGCCTCCGGCTCGGCCACGCGGTGGCATGCGTGGCACTGCTATCGACGGACGACTACCAACGCCCTTCGAGCGTGCCGTGGTTCGCCGGGGTGCTCGAGCTGGACGACGACGGGTGGGCGGAAGTGCAGCTCGGCCACGAGCGCTCGGGCACAGGCTCGTAGCCGACGTACAGGCGTATACGTACGGATGTATAAAGGCCCGATGCTGAACGCCGCAGGCTCCAACGACTTCTTCGACAGGATCTTCTCCCGCCAACAGGTGATGGCGATCCTGCGCGGCCTCTCCCCCGCCAAGACGGTCGAAATTTGCGAGCTCTCCTGGCAAGCAGGCATCGATGTCGTCGAGGTCCCGGTCCAGAGCCAGAGCGCCTTCGCCTCGCTCGACGCCGCCGCCCAAGCCGCCAAGCGGCGCGGCAAGCTCCTCGGCGTCGGCACGGTGACCACCCTCGAGCAACTGCGCCAAGCCACCCGGGCAGGGGCCGCTTTCACTGTCGCACCCGGGTTCGACAGCGAGATCGCCGCCGCTTCTTTGGACGCCGGGCTGGCGCACCTGCCCGGCGTCGCCACCGCGACCGAGGTGCAGCAGGCGGCGGCACTCGGTTTTCGCTGGCTCAAAGCCTTCCCGGCGGCGCAGCTGAGCGCTCCGTGGTTCAGCGCCATGCTCGCGCCCTTCCCGTTGACCTGTTTCGTCGCTACCGGAGGGGTGGACGCCCACAATGCGCCCGACTTCCTGAAGGCCGGAGCGAGGGTTGTGGGCGTCGGTTCGGCGCTCAACGACCCGGTACAGCTGGACCGCTTGGCCGCTCTCCAGGGCCCGAGCGGCGGCATCGCCTGACCTCCGCCGGTGCGGGCCTCTGTCCGTTGGCCCCCCGCCCAAAGGCCGAAAGTCCCCTCACAGGGCGCCTCGCCGGGCCGAATTAATTCACTAACCATACGAATTGCGTGGTGCTTGGGGCGTGCGACCGGGCCCAGGAAGGGCCGGGCGCGCTCCGAGAGCCGGTGCCCGCTGCCTAGGGGATAGCCAGGATGGACGTCGAGTGCCAGGGAAGGCCGCTCCGGGCGGCGGGTGCCGACCCGTAAACCCTGGCGGGCGCCGCTCACCGGTAACCTGCAGTCGATGTCCAGCGTGCTCGTCCGGGGCTTGCGAAAATCCTTCGGCGACCACGTCGTGCTGTCTTCGGTGGACCTCGAGGTAGCCGAGGGCTCGCTCACAGCCGTGCTGGGACCGTCCGGGAGCGGCAAGACGACATTGCTGCGGATCCTGGCGGGCTTCGAGCGCGCCGACGCCGGGTCGGTTTCGATAGGCGGCACCGTTGTCGAGGACGCCGCCACCCACGTCGCGCCGGAACGGCGCAGGATCGGTTACGTGCCCCAGGAGGGCGCCCTTTTCCCGCACCTCGACGCGGCAGGCAACGTCGGCTTCGGTTTGGCGAGGCGCGAACGCAGGAACGGCCGGGTTGACGAGCTGCTCGCCCTCGTCGGCCTGGAAGGTGAGGGGAGCCTCTACCCGCACCAGCTTTCGGGCGGCCAACAACAACGGGTTGCGCTCGCCCGGGCACTGGCGACCCGCCCTCACCTCGTGCTACTCGACGAGCCCTTTTCGTCCCTCGACGCTGCGCTGCGAGCCGAGGTGCGCGCCGACGTCGCCAAAGTGCTGAAAGAGACAGGTACGACCGCTGTGCTGGTCACCCACGACCAGGACGAAGCCCTCTCCCTTGCCAACGAGGTCGCCGTCCTGCGCCAAGGCAGCGTCGCCCAGTCGGCCGGGCCGGAGGAAATCTACGCCGAGCCCCTCGACCCCTCTATCGCCCGCTTCCTAGGCGATGCCAACATCCTCGAAGGGATCGTGCGTTCGGGCAAAGCCCACACGGCATTGGGCACATTGGACCTCGGCGCGCGGGCGTCGTCGTTCCGCGAAGCCGACCGGATCCTCGTGCTGGTACGGCCCGAACAGGTGTCGCTCCGCGATGGCGACGCCAACGCGCAGCCCTTGAGCGGCCGGGTGAGCGCCTGCGAGTTCTACGGGCACGACATGCTCGTGACGGTGACCGTAGGAAATGGCGGGCAAAGTTCGTCGGTAATTGCGCGCCTTGCGGGCGGGAGCCCCCCTCGCAGCGGCAGCACGGTCACGCTGAAGGTCGCCGGCCCCGTAAAGGCCTGGCCGCTCAGCTGAGCGCCGGGTCTGTCATACCGAGCTCGGCGAAACCCCGCTTGCGAAGCAGGCAGGCATCGCAGGTGCCGCAAGCGCGCCCATTGTCCAGCGGTTCGTAGCAACTGTGGGTGAGGGAGTAGTCGACCCCGAGCTCGAGCCCGCGCCCGATGATCTCAGATTTGCTCAGCAGCGAAAGAGGTGCGTGCACCCGTAGGTGCTGGCGGCCCTCGACCCCGGCCTTGGTCGCCAGGTTGGCCAGCGCCTCGAAGGCGGCGATGTACTCGGGCCGGCAGTCGGGGTACCCGCTGTAGTCGATCGCGTTGACGCCGATGAAAATGTCGTCCGAACCGAGTGTTTCGGCCCATGCGAGGGCGAGCGACAAAAAGACCGTGTTCCTCGCCGGGACATAGGTGACCGGGATGCCGGTACCCATTTCCTCGACATCCCTGTTGTGGGGCACGGCGATGTCGTCGGTCAGGGCCGAGCCCCCGAAGGAGCGCAGGTCCACGCTCACTGTTATGTGCTCCTTGGCGCCGAGCGACGCTGCCACCCGGCGCGCCGCTGCGATCTCGGCCTGGTGGCGCTGGCCATAATCGACGCTCAACGCATGCGCGTCGTAGCCCTCCGAAACCGCTACCGCCAGCGCGGTCGCCGAGTCGAGGCCCCCGCTCAGCAGGACTACTGCCGGCCGCACCAGACGGCCTGGCGGGGGAGCCGCCAACCTAGTGCTGCCTCCAGGAACGTTTGCTTACTTCGCATGGCACTAAGTCCACAAGTGGTCGGTGTGGGGCGAGAGATCCCTGAAGTCCGTACCGGGGTCCTCGAGGCGGTCGTAGCACGACTGCAGACCGATGCGGCCCGGCCCCCAGACCCTCAACCACAGGTAGCGGTTGTTCCAGGTTTGCCAGATCTTGACGCCCGCTGCGGGGTATTCGACGTGGAGCTGGATGCCCACGCTCGGTTCTTTGAACAAAAGCGCCGGAGGTTTGACGAGCAGCGACTCCCCGGCCGCAATATCGCGCACGTAGGCGTTGCCGCTCACCTGGACCATCACCAGGCCGGGCCGGTCGCCCGCGTGGAACCTGTCGAGGTACTGCCCCACCGGGTAGTGCCAGGTCGGCTGCTGGTTATCCCTCCCGCGGTCCAAGCCGCCGCCACCTCGTCCCGCCATCTCGAGGCCCGCCCTCAGCAGGCTCCCTCCGGGTGACGCCGCCTCTTGGTGGCCGCCCTCGGGAGCTACGAACCAAACCCCCGAGTCGACCCAGTCGTAGCCGACCCCCGAAGTTGCGACGAGGAGCGCTCCCTCGCGCACGTCGACCGCAGCACCCGGCTGGAGGGGCAGCGCGACAAGCTCGCCGGCAGCGTCGTGCGAGAAGGCGACCCTCCCCGGCCCGGTCGCCTGCATCATGACGAGCGGCAGGCCGTTGCGCTTCCTGTTCCAGGGTTTGGAAAGCACGGGCGCGTCGAGCTGGACTCCCGGCTGCTGCCACAGCAGGACGTCGTGCGTGAAATAGACGCCGTCGCCGGCCGCGAGGTCCATCTCGGCGACGGGTACAAGCCGGCCCTCGACCTGGCAGCTCGATTGGCCGAACTGGATTTTGGCCATGTCGGCGATCGACGGCAGTTCGGTCCAGCCAGACGCTGTCGTGCGCAGCTGGATGTCGACGGGTGCGCCGCAGTTCGGGCAACTCGTACCGGCGCCCGAAGAAGCCTGCCGGCAATAAGGGCATGTGTAGGTGCTCGCCGAAGCGGTGGCTGTACCTGTCATTTCGCCAGACCTCGCTACTGGGTCTCGTGGGGCTTGAACATCGACTGGATGCCCACCCGTCCCGGGCCATTCAAGCGGAACACGGTCGTCCCACCGCCACCGGCCAGGCCCGATAGGGCACCGGCGATCCCGCCGCCCGAACGCAGTTCGCCGGCAGCGGCCACGAGCCCGCCGACGTTGACCGCCGAGGTCACCGACTTGAGCTTCCCGAACAACCCGCCTCGCTTGGGCTCGGGAGCCGCTGCGGACGCGGCTACCGCCGCGCCAGCCTGGCCTCCAACCCCCGCACCCTCGCCACCGGCTGGCATCTCGGCAGGGCTCCCTTTGAAGTTGACCGACGTCGTTTCGAGAGCGACGCTCGAGTCCTTGTAGAGGAAGCCACCCGGCTCGACGAGCACCGTCTCACCTTCGGCGAGCGACCGCTGGAACACGTTGCCGTACCCATGGAGCACGAGCAGCCCGGGAGCCGATTGCGCCACGAAACGGTCGAGGTACATCCCGCTGCCCGAAGCGAGCATGGCGCGCACCCCGGCAAGGCGTTCGAAGCTGTAGGTGAGCGTGCCGGTCGCAAGCAGCAGAGCATGCTCCCGGACGTCGACCTCGGCCGGCGC
Organism: Acidimicrobiales bacterium; assembly: GCA_035508795.1. Classification (GTDB taxonomy): domain Bacteria; phylum Actinomycetota; class Acidimicrobiia; order Acidimicrobiales; family Palsa-688; genus DATJMJ01. The sequence goes on along the minus strand of DATJMJ010000141.1, from coordinate 47,596 downwards.
CTCGATGGGCAGCACGACGACCTCGCCGGGAGCGTCACGCGAGAACGCCACCTTACCCGGCCCACGAGCGACGCTCAGGACGAAAGGCACGCCGGCGAGCAGGCGCCTGGCCCCCCCCGGGCTCGGCATGACCGCCATCGGCACCATCTCGTCCTTCCAGAGCATCGCGTGGTGCTCGAAGAACACCTGGTCCTGCGGAGACAGGTTTATCTCGACGACCGGCACCACTCCGGCGTCGAGCTGGATCTCGCTCGCCGCCCAGTGGAACTGCGTGAGATCCCGCAGCTTTGGCGCCTCGCGCCAGCCGCTGTCGGTGACGAGGTCGCGCACGTCGAGCGGGGCGCCGCAGTGGTCGCACGTCCTGGCCGTGGCCGGGCTCTGCGAGTGGCACCAGCGGCACTGGATCCGCTGGTCGACGTCGGTCATGGCGCCTGCACCCCCTAATGGTTAGCCGGGGACGAGCCCGAAACGAAGCGGACCTTACCACACCGGCACTTGCCGGCCCGGGGTGAACGAAAAGCGCGGCCTTGTGGCGTAACCTCGGTCCCGGGTTGAGGAAAACAAGCAATCGGTTGGCCGACGGCCGCGAGATCATCTACTACGACCTGCCTCCCGCGCCTCCGCGCGCCGCCGTGGACAGTCGCGACCTTCCTCTCCTGTCGGTCTCGTCCGAACTGCGTTACAACCGTCTGCTCTCTTCCTGGGTGATGTACGCCTCCCACCGCCAGGACCGGAGTTACCTGCCGGCGCAGGAGGACTGCCCGCTCTGCCCGAGCCGGCCCGGGCACCCGACGGAGATCCCCGAAGACAGCTACCAGGTCGTCGTTTTCGAGAACCGCTTCCCCGCCCTCGTGCACTCCCCCGCAGGCGCCGGCGCAAGTGCGGGCGGGGGCACCACTGCGGGCGGGGGCGGAGGTGCAGTTCCCGGCCCGGGAGCGGGGGCCGGGGCGCAGGGCTTATTGGAGGGACGCGGCTCGGCCGGCCGCTGCGAGGTCGTCTGTTACACCGACGACCACAGTGCCTCTTTTGCCGATCTGTCCCCCCAGCGCGTCGACCTCGTCATCTCGGCCCTCGTCGACCGGACACAGGATCTCCTCGAGCTGCCCGGGGTGGAGCAGGTCTACTGTTTTGAGAACCGCGGCCGCGAAATAGGGGTCACCCAACCACACCCGCACGGTCAAATCTACGCCTACCCCTTTGTCACGCCCCGCACCCAAAAAATGCTGGCGGCGGCCGAGGAGTATAAGCGTGCTTGCGGCGGCAACCTTTTCGACGACCAACTTGGCGCAGAACAAGAAGCGGGCACAAGGGTGATCGTCGCCACGGCCAACTGGACCGCGTTCGTCCCGCACGCGTCGCGCTGGCCGTACGAGGTCCACTGCTACCCCAATACTCGGGTACCCGACCTTGCCAGCCTCCCCGGCGCAGCACGCGCCGAGCTCCCCGATGTCCTGCTCGACATTTTCGGCCGCTTCGCACGGCTCTTCGACACCCCGGCGCCCTATATCTCGGGGTGGCACCAGGCACCGCGGGGCCGGGGTGGCGAGGAGATGGCCCTCCACCTCGAGATGCTTACCTTCCGGCGGGCGAACGACAAGCTCAAGTACCTTGCCGGCTCCGAGTCGGGGATGGACGCTTTCGCCAACGACATCCTGCCCGAGGTGGCCGCCGAGCGCCTCCGGGCGGTGGGCACCGCCGGGGCGCCCGGCCCCTGAAATCTGACGCCGGCGTCTGAGGTCTCAGGCTCTGTTGTACCTGGCCGCCGAAATGGGGCCCAGCACGGCCACCGTACCCAGCGCCCACACGACCGACCACCCGACGAAGTATGAGGCGGAGTGCCCGGTGTACGAGGCCTCGCCGGCCCCGAGAGCGAGCGCCCTGACGGCATCGACCATGTAGGTGACGGGCTGGTGCATCGCGAAGGCCTGCAACCAGCCCGGCATGCTTGCAACCGGGACGTAGGCGCTCGAGACAAACGTGAGCGGGAAGATGAGCAAGGCCATGCCCTGGGCTGCTTGAGCGTTGCCTGCGACGAGCCCGAGGGCGATGAAGAGCCACTCGAAAGCGAAGCCGTAGAGCACGCACAACCCGAGGGCCGCAATGTCAGCGGGGACAGACCCCTTTGGCCGGAACCCGACTGCGAAACCCACCGCGACCGCAAGGAAAAGGCCGTAGGAGTTCCATATCGTGTCAGCGACGGCTCGCCCGCTCAGGAAGCAGGCGCGCGGGGCCGGGAGCGACCTCAGGCGGTCCACAAAGCCCTCAGACAAGTCCTCGGCGACCCCGGTCGCAGCGCCCTGGCCGGTAAACAGGACTCCTGTCATTGCAAAACCAGGGACGAGGAAGTTGACGTAACTGGTCCCGTGAACCGATACCGCGCCCCCGAAAACGTACCGGAATATCAAAAGAAAAAGTGCCCCCTGCACGCTCCCGACGACCACCAGTTGCGGGGTCCGGAAGTAGCGGAGCAGAGCCCGTCGGGCGACCTGGAGCGTGCTCACCAAAAACGAAACTCTTGGCGAGCCCGGTGCCCGGCGTGAGGCGGGGACGGTTGCGATTGCTGCAGTCATCGTCATTTACCTCCCGTCAATGCAAGAAAGACTTCGTCGAGGCTCGGTTGGCGCAAAGAGATGTCGTCGACATGTGCCCCCGATGCCTCAGCGGCCTGCAGGGCCGCCGACAGCCACTGGCCCCCGGCACCGACCGGGACGCTGACCCTGCGCGCCGGCTCATCGATTCTCACGGCGCCGTGGTCGAGGCGCTCGAGCGCAGCGGCAACGAGAGGAAGGTCCTCTTGAAAACGGGCATGCACTTCGATAACCCTTTCCCCGGCTTGGCTTTTCAGGTTTGCTGGCGTCCCGGCTGCGATCAGGCGCCCCTCGTCGAGGATGACCACCTGGCTCGCGAGCTGGTCGGCTTCGTCCATGTACTGCGTCGTGAGCAGGACGTCGGTCCCACCCCTTACCAGGGCGCGGATGGCGTCCCACAGCTCCGTGCGGCTCCTCGGGTCAAGGCCTGTCGTCGGTTCGTCGAGCAAGAGGAGCTGTGGCGACCCCACCAGGCTCGCTCCGAGGTCGAGCTTGCGGCGCATGCCACCCGAATACGTCCGGGCCAACTTGCCCGCGACCTCCGATAGGCCCAACTGCTCGAGCACCGAGCTCGCAGCGCATGCGGCGTCGCGCCGGCCCCGGCCAAAAAGGCGTGCCACCATCTCGAGGTTTTCCTGTCCCGTCATGGCAGGCTCCACGGCGGCGAACTGACCTGCCAGAGCGATTGCCCTCCTCACCCCCGCCGGGTCGCGGCGAGCGTCATGGCCTTCGACGCGGAGCTCGCCAGCGTCCAACCGCAGGAGCGTTGCGACAGCCCGTACGAAGGTCGTCTTGCCTGCACCGTTGGGCCCGAGCAGAGCGACGACCTGACCCGCCTCAGCAACGAGGTCGAGGTTGTCGAGGGCGACCTTTCGCCCGAACCGTTTTACGAGGCCCCTGGCCTCGATGGCGTTCGCCATGGGATCCCTTCCGTTGCGTGTATGCCCTCTCCGGGCGTGTTCCTCCGGCGTCCTCTCGAACGTCGTACCAATATCGAACACCATTCTAGCGGCGCCCAGCCCCGCAGTCAAACGGTGTTCGAGTGTCGTACATGGTTCGAGAGTCGTACACTGGGGGCCGATGCCGCGCCCCAAGGCTGAGGCGACCCCCCACGACGAGCCGCGTGCCGTCGCGCTCGCGCCCGACCCGCCCTGGCGTAAGCCTCCCCGCCAGCCACGAGCGCCCATCACGACAGAGGCGATCGTCGCCGCCGCGCTCGCCGTACTGGACGAGGTCGGCCTCGACGGGCTGTCGATGAGGCGCGTGGCCGACAAGCTGAGTACCGGCGCTGCATCCCTCTACTGGCACGTGCGCAACAAGGACGAGCTCTTTCAGCTCGTCTTCGACGCCGTAATGGAGGAACTGACGCTGCCCCCTCCCGACCCCGCCCATTGGAAGCAACAACTGAGGGACCTCGCAAAGCGGGCGCGGTCGGTGATGAGCCAGCACCGCGACGTCGGCCGGTTGTCGCTCGGCCGGGCCCCCGGCGGCAAGCAAAGCGCTGTCATCGGGGAGTGGTTTTTCAGCTTGCTCAGCCCGTTAGGGATCCCCGACAGGGCCATCGCCTACCTCGGCGATTTCTTCGGCCTCTATGTGGGCGCCTTCTTGTTCGAAGAAAGCATCGGCGTATCGTCGCCAACGGGCGAGGACATGCGCCCCGAAGAGGTCGCCAAGATGCTCCGGGAGTACATCGTCACGCTGCCCGCCGAGAAGTTCCCGCACGTGATCAGGGCAGCGGACCTGCTCTTCAGCGCCGACCGCGACGACCGCTGGGAGTTTGGCGTCGACCTCATCCTCCGCGGTCTCGAGACCTACGTCCAGAGAGGCAAGCGAGCCCGCTGACCCCTCTGCCGGTGCCGGCGGCCCTTGCTTATTGCCGCGGCACTTGCCGGCGCCTCGACCAGCCGGGCTATTGCGGCCCTTCTCCGGGCGGGGCTGACGGGTCGTTCGCCGAACTGGGCGGGACCGAACCTCCTACAGTGCTCGCTCGAGAGCTCGGGGTGCCTGCAGCGATTGTTTGGGGCGCCGAGGCGCCGTCGGTGGCAGCGGCATTCAGGGCGGGGTTGACGGCGGCCGCCACCTCGGCGGCCGGAAGGGGAGGGAGCCGGCCCACACCTGCGGCGAGCATTACGGAGTTGGGGATCTTGAGCGGCGCCTCGTCTATGACGAGCGAGACGTAGGTCAGGCTCATTTCGGTAACTTGCGCTTCGAAAATCCCGCCAAGGGAGCCCGACCTCACGCGGATCCTGTCGCCCACCTCAAACGGGCGCGCCAGCAGCAGCACCAGGCCAGCGAAGACGTTCCCGAGGCTCTGCTGGGCGGCAATGCCGAGCACCACCCCGACGACCCCGGCCCCGACGAGCAAGCGCTCTGTCTGGACCTCGAGCACGGCCAGGACGGCGAACAGCACGACCAGGTAGCCGGCACCAGCCGAGACGATCCGGACCGCCCCGCCGGCGGCGGGTGAGCCCTTCGTCGCAAGGTGGCTCAGGAGCTTGGACAGCCGCGTCACCGAGATGATGCCCGCCACCAGGAGCACTCCGGCCCCAACCCAAGCGATGAGCTTGGGGTTCATGTCGTGGCCGGTCGTCCTGCCGTACGCCCTGCCGACGATTGCGGCCGCTACCGCAAGCGCACCGAGAAAGCTCGCCACGGCCCAATTACCGGGACGGTTGATGCCCTTTACCGGCGTTCGGTGCGGCACATGCCTCTCTTCCTCGCTCTCCCTACGCTCGTGCAAAACGGGGCACAACGACTTCGGGAACGCGACGGCAGCCGATGAGCCTTGGCCAAACCTACCCCCGCAGTGGCCGGCGTCCAACTACCTCCGAGACGCGAACCCCTGCCCGGCGGCGATGTTTTCTCACCGCTGCCGGGCAGGAAGAGGTTCGCGACCTCAGAGCCAGCCCCGGCACCCAACCGCAGCGCCAAAGCCAAAGGTCAGCTCAAAGCTTGCTGAGGGAGCTGACCCGGTACAGGCGGCCGTCCCAACGCACCCACTTGTTGTTGGCATAACGGACCTCGATGAGGCGCCTGCCCATGGGGGGCCGGAGCGTGACCCGGTAGCTCCAGCGGGTCATGACCTTGCCGTGGCGACCGCGATAAGCGACCAGTACACGAGCACCGGTGACGCTGCGGAACGAGTGCGCCACGACCACGTAGTAGCGGTGGCCCAACACGAGGAGCGTCCCGCTCGTCAGGTACTTCGGCCACGCGGGCCGGACCGGTGCCGGACGGGGGTTGTGGTGCGGTTGAGAGACAGGCGCCGGTGGCACGGGAGGCGCCGTCGCTGGTGCCACCGCGGCCACGATGTCACCTTCCACGGACGAGCTGTACACACCCGACGGTGGGTTGGAGGCTCCCCGCACGACGATCTCGATGAAGTCGCCCGACGCGACGTTCGCGCCGAGCGTCAGGGTCACCCCGTCCGACCCGCCGCCCGAGACAGATGCCGGGGCAGCCGAGGCTTTTGTGTTTGTAAGGTCGGCGATCTCGTAACCCGCGGCCGCCCCGGGCAGTACGGTCCCGGTGGGGGTGGCCAGCCCGATCGTGGAACTGCCGGCTACCAGTGCCGCCGTGGTCTTCAGGTCGCCGATGGTGTACTGGGAGGTCTCCCCGGGCACGCTCGAGCTCAGTTGGATGGTCGCGAGGACCGGGGCGGGAGCGGCCGTCACGGCATACGAAGGCACGCCCACCGGGATGACGTCGGCGCTCGTCGCAACGGTGAAATCCCCTTCGGTGCCGCCGTAATCACCGGCAGGAGGATTTGTGGCGCCGTCGACCTCCACGTACACGGTGTCCCCCGCCGACAGCGCGGCCGGGACGCCGAAAACGAGTTGGTTGTCGCTCGACGAGGACGAGGTTGCCGAAGCTTTGACCGACGATGCTTGGATATTGGCCGATGCCGCCGAGTGGGTTACGTCGACAAGGGTTATTGAGGCCCCACTGAAAGATGTCCCCGACGGGGCCACGATTGTCACGGTCCCACCGGCGGGCAGCGCCGTCAGGGGCTTGAAACCGACCACGTACCCCACCCCGGAAGCACCCTCGGTGCTGTCGGACAGAGCGATAGTCGGGCCGACGACCGATGTGCCCACTTGCACGGTGGCGCTGACGGGCGCCGCACTCTGCGGAGCGGCCGCGCCAAGCGTATCGAGCTGTGTCGTAGTCGGGTTTTTCACGCCGTTTGCGGTGACGGACAGCTCGTCGCCCGAAGCGATCGAGCCGGCGACCTTGAGGGCGACGGATTCGCCGGTGAGGCCGGTACCGACCCCCGAAACCTCGACATCCGACGGGACCGTGCCCGCGCCCCCGGTCGTCAGGTCGGTCACCTTATAGGCCGAAGCCGCGCCCGGGAACACCACGTTGTCATCTGCCGCCGCGCCGCTCGAGGAAACAACCTTCAGCCAATCCCCGGCCGACAGGGCCGACGCCGCTTTGAACACCCCGATCGTATAGGTGGCAAAGCCGCCCACCATCGGCGGGGCCGCAGACGGGGCGAACGCCGGAGCGGCCGCTGCCGCCACCACCTGGTAGGTACCGGTGCTGGTCGGTACGGGGTTGGCCGACGTAGACACTTGAAGGCTGTAGGTACCTGCAGAGGACGGGTTGGTGGCACCTACGACGTAAATCGACAGGGAAGCGCCTGCACGGACGGTGGCCGAGAGCCCGACCGTCACGGAGTGCCCGCCCGAAGCCACCTCTGCCGACGAAACGGCCTGGTCTGCAGTGGAGCTTGTGTCGTCAACGATGAAGTAATCGTCTGTGTTGCCGGGGAAGACGGTTGAAGCCGCCGGGTCGGACAAAGTCACGGTGCTCGAACCCCCGGTCAAAGTGCTCGGGGTCGTGAAGCCGACCGTGTAGTTAGCGGTCGCGCCGGCCGTGTCGGGCTGGGCCGACGCAGTGGCGTTTTGGACCGACCCATTGCCGACCGTGTACTGCTCGGTGGCCACCGTGCCCTGCGCATAGGCGGGAGCCGCCGCGCCGAGCACGAAAGGCCCGCCAGCCAGCACGCCAAGGGCCGCAACGCCGGCAATAGCGCGCAAGGACATGAGTTTCATTTCGTTTACCCTCCTGTTAGGCGACCTTGACGTAAGCAGCGTTCTCGCCCTGCAGCCCACGCCTACGGCCTTCACCGAGCCCCTCTCTTTGGGCTCCAAAGGTTCAATTACCCGCACCAGCCATCCGTATGCATGAAAGCCGGCCCGCTCACAAAACCCTCATAGCTTGATCACAAGTGGGCCATCAGCTGTTCTGTGATAGCCTCCGGGCATGAGGAAAACCGTTGTCATAGCGGCCGCTTGTGCCGCCGGCTTCGGGTCGCTGGCTTGCGTGAACTTCCAGCTCCTGCAATCTGGCGCGACGCCCGCCGCCGTCCGAACCGCCTCCCGGACCGAAGCGATGTTGACAAGCATGGTGGCTTCGGCTACAGCATCGTCGAGCAGTAAGGAATACGTACAGGCGGCGGTGCTCCCCGCCGCGACTTTCGCCGTCGGCGACTCTCTTTCGGGCGGCCCCGATGGCAAAACCTACGGTGTGGGCTTGACAGCCAACGACATCTCCAATTCGTGGACCACCTGTAGCAAGGGCTGCACGCTCGACTTCGTCTTCTTCGTGTTCACGAGCAAGCCCGAGTCCGCCAATGTGGAGTTCCGCGTCGTCTCGCCTTCGACAACCACCGTGTACCAGTACACGTGGTCCTCCAAGCTCGATGCGACCAACTGGTACTCGGCGTACGCCAAGGGCGATTACACCGAGGTGGGGACGTATTTCGCCGAAGTCTACGTGGCCGGCGTCCTCGAAGGCTGGGCGCCCGTCGTCTTCACAAAGTCATAACAAGCCCCAGCCCGCGCTCGGCGCGCGCTGAGGCTCAGTGCGGCTCAGTGCGGCGCCGCGCTCAAGGGTGCCCGGGGTTCCCCGTCCTCATCGACCAGAGGGACCTCGAGGTCGAGTTGGCGCGTGTTGACGTCGAAGTCAAACAGTTCCGCGTACCGGCCCCACCCGATTGCAGTGTCCAATTGCGCCCTCGCCTCGTCCTCGGTAAAGCCCCGCCGCAGCAGGTCCAGGAAAAACCGCTCGTTGATCGAGCCGTCGGGGACGTTTTCGAGAGTATTGACGATGGCGCGCACCAGTGGCGCCCGCTGGCGGGCAGCTTGCGCGAAAAGATGCTTGGATGCGTCGATATCCGCCTCGTAAAATGCCCGGCCTTCGTCAGTGAGCTCTATGTCGGCGCTTTTGACGGTGACGAAACCGAGCATCTGGGCGGCATCCACGAGGGGTAACAGGTCGTCGACTTCGAAGGTGAGGACGTTTGCCAGGTTGGGCAGGTCTTCTCGACCACCCCTGGCGGCGAGGATTTCGACTAAGCCCGACATGCCGCCGACGCTGGCCTCGGGCAAGGGCGCTTCAATTGGAGAGGGCTCGGCCCCCGTCTTTGGCTCGTCTCCGGCAGGCGCCGTCGCCCAAACGTGGGCGGCCGACCTCTGGTCCGGCCCGGTCATCAAGTCGTAGATCTCGTCGACCAGGTCCCCGAAGTTTTTGCCGTTGCGGTCGCGCGGGTGGGGGAAGGGGACGCTGAACTCCTTTCTTATCCGGCCCGGGTTGGTCCCGAGGACGAATATGCGGTCGGCAAGGGTCACAGCCTCCTCGATGTTGTGCGTCACTATGAGCATCGCCCTTGTCGGGAAGTCGCGTGCCGACCACAGCCGCAGCAGCTCGGTGCGGAGGTTTTGAGCGGTGAGGACATCGAGCGCCGAGAAGGGCTCGTCCATCAAGAGGGCGTCAGGCTGGACTACGAGTGCTCTGGCAAAACCGACCCGCTGGCGCATACCGCCTGAAAGCTCCTTAGGATAGGCCGACTCGAAGCCGTCGAGACCGATCCGGTCGATAGCCTCCTCTGCGCGGGTGTGCCGTTGGGCCGGTGGCACCGCAAGCGCCTCCAACCCGAGCTCGACGTTTTGCCTGACAGTCAACCAAGGCAGGAGAGCGAAGCTCTGGAACACCATTGCAACACCAGGGTTCGCACCGGTCAGGGGGGCGCCTTTGTACTTTACGACCCCGCTCGTCGGGGCGATGAGCCCGGCGATACAACGTAATAATGTGCTCTTTCCCGAACCTGACCGGCCCAGGAGCGCGACGATCTCGCCCTCGTGAAGGTCGAAGGTAATGCCGTCCAGCACCGGCAGGGGAGTGCCGTCAGGCGACGAGTAGGCCTTGGTGACGTTGCTTACCTCGATGATGGTGGCAGCTGCCAAGATCTCCTCCCGTCGCTATGGGACATCAAAATGAGCACCGGTCCTCGGCCAGGCGGTACAGCCGCCGCCAGAAGAGCCGGTTGATGGTAACGACGTACAGGCTCATCACCACGACCCCGGTCAGCACTTTCGCGAAAGCATTGCTGGCGCTCGAGTTTGCGGCATCAGCGATGTAAGCGCCGATACCCGTGGCGTGGAGATGGTGCCTGCCCCAGGTGGCGACTTCGGCGACTATCGACGCGTTCCAGGCGCCGCCGGCCGCCGTGACACCACCGGTCACATAAGAAGGAAAGATCGCCGGCAGCATGACCCGGCGCCACCTCTGAGTACGGGTAAGGCGCATATTTACTGCCATTTCGCGGATGTCACCCGGAATCGCGATCGCTCCGGCGATCGAATTGAACAAGATGTACCACTGCGCCCCGATCATCATCAGGACCACGCCGCCCAAGTTGAGCGAGAGGTGAAGGGCGATGAACACGATCACTGCGAACGGGAAGAGGAGGTTGGAGGGAAAGCTCGCCATCACCTGGACCAGTGGTTGTGCAAAGCGCGCCAGGCGGGGGCCCGTGCCGATCTTGACCCCGATGGGTACCCAGATCACCGTCGACAGGACAACGACGGCCGCAACGCGGGCAAAGGTGAGACCGCCGAGCCCGATGACATAGGCGAAGGTGCCCCACCCGACCCGGTGCACGAGGTAGGACAAGCCGGACCAGGCTCCCCAGCCGCATACACCGGCGACAATTACCCAAAAAACGACGTCACCGCGCTTGCGGCGGCCTGGGTCCTCGGTCAACGGGTATTCCGCCAGGCCAAAAGGCCGCGTCAGCCTGTCCAGGGCCCTGGGCACCGGTTCCAGTTCCTGGCCGACCCGCTTAGGCAGCTTCGACGCCCGGAGGAGGTCGAGCACATAGCTGCGAGGCCTTTCGCTTGCCTCGGGCTCCTCCATACGGAATTTCTCGGCCCAGGCGACAAGAGGGCGGAAGAAAACGATGTTGACACCGATCACGAGGATCACCATTGCCGCTACGGCAACGCCGACCCTGCCTAGCGAGCCTTGCCGGATCGCTATCCCGATGTAGCTGCCAATCCCGGGAAGGTAGGTCGTGCCCTTGCCGCTGATGGATATCGCTTCGGAGGCCGTGAGGAAGAACCAGCCGCCACCCATGCTCATCATGGCGTTCCAAACCAAGCCGATCATGGAGTTGGGGACGTCGAGCTTCCAAAAACGTTGCCACTTTGTCAGGCGGTACATCCGAGCCGCTTCGTCGAGGTCGCGCGGCTCACTGATGAGCGAATGGTAAAAGCTGAACGTCATGTTCCACGCCTGCGAAGTGAAAACAGCGAAGATCGAGGCGCACTCGAGGCCGAGCAGAGACCCGTGGAAGGCGTTGACGAAGAAGGTGACCGTAAAAGCGAGGAAACCGAGGATCGGCACGGACTGCAAAATGTCGAGCAAGGGCAGGAGGATCTTTTCGGCGCGCCGCAGCCGCGCAGCAGCGGTCCCGTAGACCAGGGTGAAAATGGTAGAGGCGGCCAGGGCTATGAACATCCGCAACAACGACCGGGCCGCGTAGTAGGGGACGTGCGCGATGCCGGTCGGCAGCGGGACAGCTGCAGAGCCCGGGACGAACCGGACGGTCATGGACCGGCCCAGTCGCACAGTCCCGTAGAGGAGGGCCAGGACACCGAAGCCCACGACAACATCGGCAAGGCTGAAATGAGGCCGCCGGAGGCTTATCCGTGCCGGGAAGGTTCGCTGAGTGGCCAACTGGGCGAGGCTCCTTGGTCCGGGCGGCTAGGAGTTGCAATCGAACATTACCCCGGAGCGCCCGCCGCGGCCAGCTTCGGGCCCTCGCTAAAATCCTCTCGCATGGCATTCCGGGGTTGGCCCATTAATGCCCTCGAGTTTTTCGAGGACCTCGAGGAAAATAACAGCAAGACGTTTTGGGAAGCGCACCGCCAGATCTACGAGTCGAGCGTTAAGGCGCCCATGGAGGAGCTCCTCGAGGAGCTCGAGCCGGAGTTCGGGCCAGGCCGGTTGTTCCGGCCCTACCGGGACCTGCGCTTCAGCAAGGACAAGGCTCCCTACAAGACGAATATCGCCGCCACAGTCGGGCCCTATGGGTACGTCACGCTGTCGGCGAGCGGCCTCGGGGCCGGGGACGGCTTGCACATGATGGCCCCGGACCAGCTCGCCCGCTACCGCCAGGCCGTGGACTCGACGCTCAGCGGCGAGGCGCTCGAAGCGATAGTCGAAGCGGTGCGGACGACGGGGTGCACGTGCGGGACGTGCGACGCCGTCAAGACGGCACCAAAGGGCTACCCCAAGGACCACCCCAGGATCGAGCTCCTGAAGGACAAGGGCCTCGTCGCGTGGCAATCGTGGCCGCCCGGCAAGTGGCTTTCGTCGGCCAAGGCCAAGGAGCGGGTCGTCGCCGTGCTCCGGGCCGCGGATCCGCTCAACGCATGGCTGGCACAGTACGTGGGGGGCATGGAGGCGCCGACACTCCGTCGTTGACGCGGTGCAAAAGCCGCGGAACCCCTTGCGCGCCTTGAGAGTTGAGCAGGCGTGCACGCTTTGTCCCACCTCCCGCCCAGTGGGCGACCGGGCTATCATCGCGCGCTTGCAGCGGCCCGGCGGGCCGGCCGGCGATGCCGGCGTAGGAGGCGGATGTGCCCGAACCCCTAGGACGAGGACAGCGTTATATGCCCGGCCTCGACGGGCTCCGGGCACTCGCAGTCGCGGCGGTGGTCGCGTACCACCTCAACCTGTCCTGGGCCCCGGGTGGGTTGCTCGGCGTCGGGATTTTCTTCACATTGAGCGGGTACCTCATCACGGACCTGTTGCTCTCGAGCTGGGAGGCACACGGGCACCTTCGCCTGCGTGAGTTCTGGGCACGCCGAGCCCGGCGCCTCCTGCCTGCCTTGTTCGTGATGCTGATAGTCGTCACCATCTGGGTCGCGGTCGCAGACCCCGGTCAACTGGGCGCCGTGAGGGGGGACGTCGCCGCAGCTTCCATCTACATGAGCAACTGGTGGCTCGCATTCCAGAAGGTCTCCTATTTTGCCCGCTTTGGCCCCCCCTCCCCGCTCGGGCACCTCTGGTCGCTCGCCGTCGAAGAGCAGTTCTACCTCGTCTGGCCCTGGCTGCTCTGGCTCGCTTTGAGACGCCTGAAGGCACGCGAACGCCGGGACGGCAGACTCGGCGCGCCAGCACCCGTGAACGGGCCTGAAGCGTCCTGGCCCGCTGGCAGGGCGGTTGCCAGGCGTCTCGGCATACCCCCTGCCCGGCTCCGCCTCGTGCCGCTCGCCTTGCTCACGCTGCTGCTCGCCGGCGCATCCGCTGCGGAAATGACCTTGCTCTACCATCCGAGCTTCGACCCCTCGCGGGTCTACGACGGCACCGATACCCGGGCGTTCGGCCTGCTCTTCGGTGCCGCACTTGCGATGGTCTGGCCGAGCAAGGGGCTGCGGGCGCCCCTGCGCAGGGAAGCGAGAAGATTGGTGGACCTCGCCGGGATGGTAGGGCTTGTCGTCGTCGGGCTCCTGCTGGTGCTGACAACCCAGTACTCCGCCTTCCTTTACCGAGGAGGGCTTGTGCTCTTGTCCGTCGCGACCGTGATGGTCGTTGCGGCCGCGGCCCACCCTGCCAGCCGCCTAGGCAACGTCCTCGGCTGCCGGCCGCTCCGCTGGGTTGGAGTGCGTTCGTACGCGATTTATTTGTGGCACTACCCCGTCATCGTCCTCACAACCCCAACTGTCAGCGAGGGCACGGACATCCTGCGCCCCGCGCTCCAGGTCGGAGCGACCTTGCTGCTGGCGGACCTTTCCTGGCGCTTCGTGGAAACACCTGTACGCAATGGCGCTCTCGGCCGGATCTGGGGCCAGTTGAGCCAGGTGCGCCTGGCCGGGAGCACGAGGTTTTCGCGCTCAGCGGCTGGGTTCCCGGCTCCCGCCCGCTGGTTAGCCCTTTGCACGGCGCCGGTCGCCCTGGTCGTGGGGGCGCTGGCCCTCGCCGGCCTGATGCCGACGGTGCCGGCGGGCACCCTGTCGGCGGCGGCGGCCCCTCCTGCGGGCCCGCAGCTATCGGGCACTCGAAGCCCCGGTGACGCGGACGGCTCGGGAGACATGAGCAGTTTCGGCAGCCCGAGCGGGACCGCGGGTAACCACGGCTCCCGCACCTCCTCGACCACGAACCCTTTCCAGACCCGGTCTGCGATGAGCACGACGGTGACGGCACTCCGACGTCCACCGACCGCTGCGACCGCTCCGACCTCTGCCAGTGTCCCGACCTCTGCCAGTGCCCCGACCTCTGCTACGGCTTCCACCGCTGCAACCACTACGGCTGCGACGACTATGACGGCACCGACCACGACGGCACCGACCACGACGACCAGGGCAACGAGCACGAGCGTCAGCGCGACATCGTTGACCTCAACGAGGTCCCGGACAGTCGCCGCCTCTCGGGCACCGAGCAGCCCGAAGGCCCAGACCTCCGGGACAACGCCGGTGTTGAGGACAAGCTGCGCCGAGGTCGTACATGTGGGCGACTCGACGTCGGAGAGCCTCGTCTCGTCTGACTACCTCCCGGACGCCTCGCAGCGCCTCGCGGAGCAGTACGCCCGGGTCGGCGTGAAGCTCTCGATCATGAGGATCCAGGGAGGCACGTCGATCGTCGAGAGCATCCCGGGCACCCCGAACGCCTACGACATGGCCCAAGACCTCGTCCGAAAAGGTTACCGAGGGTGCTGGGTGATGGCGCTCGGGACCAATGAGGCAGCCAATGTCTACGTCGGGTCGAACGTCGGGATGCGGGAGCGGATCCAGAGGATGATGACCCTCGTGCACGGCGCGCCCGTCCTTTGGGTCAACGTGCGTACCCTCCTCACCAGCGGGCCGTACGCTGAAGCGAACATGCAGCGCTGGGACGATGCCCTGGTGGCCGCCTGCAGGATCTACCCGAACATGAGGGTGTTCAATTGGGCAGGAGCCGTCAAGCGGTCATGGTTTACCTCGGACGGCATCCACTACGACTCCCCTGGGTCGGCGCCACGGGCGGCGGCAATCGCGGACGCCCTAGCAGTCGCCTTCCCGGCCATGCCGAGGCCCTCCGGGGCTTCGGGAACCTCGGGCTCCCGGCATGCGGCCTCCAACGGCGGATGCGTGATCAACGCCGCGCCCGACTGGCACCTGCCCGCCTACCACTACTAGCACCTAGCCCTCCTAGCCGGGACCTGGCTGACCCATCGCCCGCTGAGCGGTCCCATGTTGCCACCCAGTGACCGGTTTGCCCCATTCGTCCCAGATCGTCGTCATGCGACCGGTTTGGCGCGAAGCGACGCCCGGCTCAGACGACCTGCCACGCATCCGGCTCCACTTCGCCGGTAAGGGGTACGACGTGGCAATGCCCAAAGAGAAGACCCCCTTCAGGGGTTAATGTCTCGTTTGGCGGAACTCTGGGTAACTTAAGCCTGCGACCGGGTCTCTCCCGGAGGCGGCAGGGCGGGAGCACCGAGAACGATCGAAGGAGCGGAAATATGAAGTCATTTGTGGCCGGCGTTGTGGCAGCTCTTTGTGCCACGTTCGCCTGCGTGACCACATCTGCGGCGGCCAGCACAAAACCGAGCGGCTCATCGCACGCCGCAGTCGTCCAGGTGGGGGCGAGCCGCGGTGTTTTTGCCTACACGGGCGGCTTGGACCACGTCAATGGCAAGGTGAAGCACGCTATCTCGTGCCGCATCAAGCTCATCTCGGGCAAGTCACTGCCTGTTGGCTACTCACACAACCCAAAGTCGTGCACCAGTGGCAAGTTCACGGCACACATAGTGATCACTTCCAACCAAACCAACACCAATAAGACGACGAAATGGGCCCTGATAGCAAGCAACTCGACTTCGTCGTCCACCAAGTACTTCTACGTGGAAGTCGAACACAAGCCGGCAGTCAAGAAGACCACGACAACGACTACGACCTCGACTACCACTACCACGGTCACTACCGCCGCAACGGCAACTTCGACAACATCTACAACGGTTTATTTCCCACCGTCACCTCCCGGTACCACGCCGCCGCCGCCGCCGACGCCGACCTTGAGCTTCGTGCAAGGCAACACCGCCAACGTCACGACGGCGAGTTCCGGGCTGACCAATAACGCCACGACCATCACCCCCACCAGCGCCGGCGACATCATTGCGGTTGGCATCTCGGCTTACCCGGGCGTCACGGTTTCCTCTGTCAGCGGCGGGGGCATCTCATGGCAGCAAGGCGAGAGCGACGGTCCGGACTCGGTCGGTATCAGCGACGCCATATTCTGGGGCCAGGCGCTCAACACAACCAGCTTCCAACTTCTCGTGACCTTCAGCGGGGATGTCACATCGGCGACCATCGCATGGGACGAGTTCGCCACTACAGCCACCAGCCCATCGTGGTCCCAGGTCGCAAGTGGCTCCGTCTGCGGTACCGGGAGCACCAATTGCCAGACCCTGACCGCAAATGCGACAACGGTCAACTACCCAACGCTTACCTCGACGGCGACGGACCAGCTTTACTTCGGCTACGCCGTCCCGGGTAGCACCCCAAGCGTGACGAACGGTGGAGGTTTCACGTACCAGGAGACCAACAATGGACGAGTACTCGTTTATAGCCTCGACGCCCCGGCCCCGTCGTCGCCTTCGTTTACCCAGGTAACAAGCGACCCGTACAACTCCGTCGGTGTGATCGTGTCGTCATAAATCGACAACCAACCTGTCACCCGGCACCGGCAACGGGCCGGCTGGCGGTTCAATAGGGATAGGTCAAGAGCAGGCCTCGGCTGCATTGGTGCATGCTGCATTGCTGCATAGCTGGGGCCTGCCGCCTTTTTAAGGTGGCACCGCAGTACGGGCGGGGCCCGTCTTGCCTCGGGCGGCACTGATGACGCAGGCGGCGGCGGGGACGCCTCGAGGGCGCAACTCTGGTCGCGCCTGGGCGCCTTGGGCGCGATCGGTACCGAAAAATCGGCACGGACCGCAACCGCCTTGCGAGACCGCGACCAGAGTGCGAAAAAACCAGCCGCCGGCCGCCACCCACGAGCCGCCGGCCACTACCAGAGGCGCCTCGCCCCCGCCGAAGGCTCGACCGTGAAACAGTAAGGCTCGGTAAACCCGCGTACGCCAAACTCGGCTGTCACCGCGTCCACGAGGTGGTCGGCTCGGCCCGATCCGATCAAGACGATCGCCGAACCTCCAAACCCGGCCCCGGTAAGGCGCGCCCCTGCTGCCCCGACGGAACGGGCCACCTCGACGACCGTGTCAAGTTCGTCGCACGATACTTCGAAGTCGTCCCGGAGCGATGCGTGCCCTTCGAAGAGCAACGGACCGATCCCGGCAACGTCCCCGGAGTCGAGGCGTCTCACCACTTCTATCACTCTTGCCTGCTCCGTGAAGACGTGGCGCGCCCGCCTGACAAGCACCTCGTCACCCAGAGCCGCCAAGCGCTCGAGCGCTTGGCCCGATTGCTCCGCCGGGACGTCGCGCAGTGCTTGCACCCCGAGCGCCTGCGCCGCTCGCTCGCACGATGCGCGACGCTCGCCGTAGGCAGACTCGGCGAGCCCGTGCTTAACGCGGGTGTCCACCACGACCACGCTGTAGCCCGCAGCGGTAGGAGAAAAGGGTACCTGGCGGGATTCGAGGCTCCGTGTGTCGAGCAGCAGGACGTTGCCGGCCGTGCAGCACATCGATGCCGCCTGGTCCATCACCCCGCAAGGGACACCGACAAATTCGTTCTCTGCCCGACGGGAAACCAAGGCTGTCGCCATCGGCGTGAGCGGGACCTCGTAAAGGTCGCAGAGGGCCATCCCGACACTGCACTCGAGGGCCGCTGAGGACGACAGCCCAGCCCCCACCGGGACGTCGCTGTCCACGATCAGGTCGGCACCACCGAGACGGAACCCGTACAGTTCGATCGCACGGGCAACGGCATAGGGGTAAGCCACCCAGCCTTTGGGCGAAGCAGGGTTGCCCAGCTCGAGCTCGACCGCTCCGGCGTCCTCGCCTTGCATAGATCGGACGCCAAGAGCCCTGTCGTCACGGCGCGCCGCCACGACCCGGGTCACCTGGGGGGTAGCGAACGGCAGCACGAAGCCGTCGTTGAGATCGGTGTACTCACCGATCAGGTTGACCCGCCCGGGCGCCGCCCAACTCCCCTCGGCAGCCCGCCCAAAAGTTCCGGCGAAATGGGCCTCCAGCCTCGATGACGCGGTGTTCGCACCCATGGGACCCAAAATTTTAGCCGGAGACCCTCACGACCCGGTGGGAAGTCGAGACCGGCGGGGGCGGCTCGCTACCACCGGTGCCGCCTCGGGTGGTCACTTCCGAGGCCGCGGCCAATACCCTAGGGGGGTATAGTTGGAGATATGCCGCTCGGGCGTGTCGACTTGGTCGTCTCAGGCATGACCTGCGCTTCGTGCTCAGCCAGGGTCGAAAAGACTCTCAACAAGCTGACCGGGGCTGTCGCAACGGTAAACCTGGCGACTGAGCGCGCATCGATTTCGTACGACCCGGCCCTGCTGAGCCCTCACGAAATGATCAAGGCCGTCAACGCGCTCGGTTACCAAGCCGTCCTGGCCGCGCAAGCGGGCGCGGGGCAGCTGCACCTGCGACCAGAGGCACAAGCCGAGCCGCGACCTGGGCAGGGCCCGGGCCGCCAACCGCCCCGGCTTAGCAGTTCGTACCGGGCACGCTTGATCGTCGCCGCCACGGCTTCGGTGCCGGTCGCCCTCCTCCAATGGGCCCCGGCATCCCGTTTCCCCGGCTGGCAAGTTACCTGCCTTGTCCTTTCGACACTGGCCGTTGGGTACGCCGGCTGGCCATTTCACAGGGCAGCTGCCGTGAACGCTCGCCATGGGGTTGCGACCATGGACACTTTGGTGTCGCTCGGCACCACGGCCGCCTGGACCTGGTCGGTGGTGGTGCTTGCCTTCGGGCTCCACCAGGATCTCCACTTCGACGTAGCAACCATCGTCACCGCACTCGTGCTGGTCGGCCGGGACCTCGAGTCGCGTGCCAAAAGGCGAGCAGGTCAGGCTATGGCGGCCCTGTTCGAGATCGGCGCCAAGGAAGCACAGGTGCTTGTGAACGGCCAGGAAGTGGCCACCCCGGTCGAAAACCTCGAGATTGGTGACCTTTTTGTCGTCAGGCCCGGAGAAAAGGTCGCAACGGACGGCATCGTAGAGGGCGGCCTGTCCGCGGTCGACAACTCCCTCCTCACCGGTGAGGCCCTGCCGATAGAGGTGACGTTGGGGGACGAGGTAACCGGTGGGAGCCTCAACCTTTCGGGACGCCTGGTCGTGCGGGCCACCAGGGTGGGCGCAGGTACAGTGCTCGCCGAGATCGGCCGGATGGTCAACGATGCTCAGGCAGGCAGAGCTCCCGCGCAACGCCTCGCCGACCGCGTGTCCGCTGTGTTCGTACCAGTGGTCATCACCGTCGCGCTCGTCACCTTCACGGGATGGCTCGTGATCGGCGGCACCGGGCCCGGCCGCGCGTTCATCGCTGCTGTGGCGGTGGTCGTTGTCGCCTGCCCCTGCGCTCTCGGCCTGGCGACGCCCGTTGCGCTCATGGTCGGCACAGGAAGAGGTGCCCAGCTGGGGATCCTCCTCAAAGGCCCCGAGGTCCTCGAACTGGCGCAGAAGGTGACCACCGTCGTCTTCGACAAAACCGGCACTCTGACCCAGGCCCGGATGACGGTCGAGACGGTCGTGCCGGTCGACGCCATACCTGAGGACGAGGTGTTGCGGATGGCAGCCGCCGCCGAACAGGGCAGCGAGCACCCGCTCGGCCGGGCGATCACGGAGCATGCCGTGCGGCGCCTCGGGCCGCCGGCGCCAGCCCGAGGCTTCCTGGCTCGGCCGGGCCTGGGTGTCGAAGCCTTTGTAAGCGGAGGGACGGCGCTCGTCGGGCGCCCTGCGTTACTGGCGGGCGAAGGCATCCCGTTCCCTCCCGCGATCTCGTCGAAGGCTCAAGCCCTTGAAGAAAAGGGACGATCGGTCGTTGCCGTTGCCTTCGGGCCCCGGCTGCTTGGCTTGCTGGCTCTCTCCGACCCTGTCAAGCCCACCGCCCGCCAGGCCATAACAGAACTTCGCTCGCTCGGGCTCGAACCGGTCCTGCTGAGCGGCGACAACGTGCGAGCTGCCCTGTCAGTCGCCGCGGGCATCGGCATCGAAAAGGTCGTAGCGGGAGCGTTGCCGGACGAAAAAGCAACCGAAGTACGCAGGCTCCAGGCTGACGGCAAAGTTGTCGCCTTCGTTGGGGACGGTGTCAACGACGCGCCGGCGCTTGCCCAGGCCGACCTCGGGATCGCAATTGGCACTGGCACCGACCTTGCGATCGAAGCTTCCGACCTCACGCTCGTGTCGGGGGACCCCCGCGCCGTCACCGACGCCGTCAGGCTTTCGAGGCGGGTGCTTGCAACCATCAGGGCCAATCTTTTTTGGGCTTTCGCTTATAACGTGGTCGCCATCCCGCTGGCCGTCGCGGGGATCGTCAGCCCGATAATTGCTGCCGCAGCGATGGCGTCGTCCAGCCTCGTCGTCGTGTCGAACTCGCTCAGGCTCCGGCGTTTCAAGCCCGTGGCCGCATCATCGTGACCAGGCCTGCCCCTTCGGAGCCCCCGGGCGGGGACGCGAACTATGGCTACATCGCCAAGGGGGACAAGCAGACGTTGGCGAGACGGATGCACCGGATCGAGGGGCAGGTCCGCGGCGTCGAAAAGATGATCGCCGAAGATCGTTATTGCATAGATATCCTCACTCAGCTGTCTGCGGTCGGCACGGCGCTCGAAGCCGTCGCGCTCAAGATCCTCGACGACCATGTAAGCCATTGCGTTGCCAATGCCCTTTCCTCGGGCAACCAAGCCGAGGCTGCCGACAAGGCACAAGAGCTGCTCGAAGCCGTGCACCGCTTCGTACGCACCCGCTGAACGGCCGGCAAGCGGGCTCCGCACCCGTCTTCGCCGAGCCGCAGACTTCTCGGCGAGCTCGGCCGGCAACGCTGCGCCGTCGTGGACGGTCGACGGCGGGCTCCCCGCCGGGCGGCCGCCCCCTAGAGTAAGGTGCGCGCACATGCTGGACAGGAAAGGAAAATGCCGATGACCGACCTTGCTAATTACACCCCCCGCCGTGCAACTGGGCCTGCATGCCGGCCGGGCGAGTTCGTGTTCGGCGCGATTGGCCTCGACCACGACCACATCAACGGTATGTGCCAGGGCCTGAGCGACGCCGGTGCCCAGCTCGCCAAGGTGTACGACCCCGACCCGGCAAGGGTCAACGCGCTCCTCGCACGCTTCCCAGAGGCCGTTGCCGCGACGTCCGAAGAAGAGATCCTCGAAGATCCGCGTATCCAGCTCGTCGCCTGCGCAGCGGTCCCGGCAGACAGAGCAGCGGCGGGACTGAAGGCGATGGAGCACGGTAAGGACTTCTTCGTGGACAAACCACCCCTCACGACACTCGCCCAGCTCGCTCAGGCCAAACAGGTGGCAGAACGGACCGGGCGCAAGTACGGCGTCTACTACAGCGAACGCATCCACGTCGAAGCAGCCGTCTTCGCCGGCCAGCTAGTCGAGCAAGGTGCCATCGGCAGGGTCTTCCACGTTCTCGGGACCGGGCCGCACCGGCTGAGCGCTCCGAGCAGGCCCAGTTGGTTTTTTGAAAAGGAGCGCTACGGCGGCATTCTTTGCGACATCGGCAGCCACCAGGTGGAGCAGTTCCTCTACTTCACGGGTGCAACCGACGCCGAGATAACGTCGAGCCGCGTCGCCAACTACAACCACAAACAGTTCCCTGGCCTAGAGGACTTCGGTGACTGCAACCTCGTCGCAGACAACGGCGCAGCAGGCTATTTCCGTGTCGACTGGTTCACTCCCGACGGCCTGGGGACATGGGGAGACGGGCGCATGTTCCTCATCGGGACGGAGGGCTACATCGAGCTACGCAAGTACGTCGACGTCGCTCGTGACCCCGCGCCGGGCCATGTCTACCTCGTCGACGGCAAGGCTGAGCGCCGTTTCGACATTCATGGGCAAGTTGGCTTTCCTTTTTTTGGCCAATTCATCAGGGATTGCCTCGACAGGACGGACACGGCGATGCCGCAGGAGCATGCCTTCAAAGCAGCCGAGCTGTGCGTCAAGGCCGAGAGCGCTGCGACACGTCTCGAGTAAGCCCTTGCAAAGCAGTTCTCACGGCGAACTTGATATCCTACGATCCTAGGAGTACCATTCTGCCGTGACGTCTCTACCGACTCGCCAGCTCGGCAAGAGCGGGCCAAACATCACCGTTATCGGCTGCGGTACATGGGCGATCGGCGGTGATGGCTGGAAGTACGGATGGGGACCGCAAGACGACTGGTCTTCGGTGAGGTCGCTCCGCCACGCCATCGGCCTCGGGCTCAACTGGGTCGACACGGCGGCGATCTACGGGCGGGGTCACGCGGAAGAGATGGTGGGAAAAGCGATTTCGGGCATCCCGCAAAACGACCGGCCGCTCATCTTCACAAAATGCGGCCTCCGCCCGTCAGCGGCACAGCCCGACGGGGACCCGCAAAATATCCTGCGCCCCGATTCGGTCCGGATGGAGTGCGAGGCTTCCCTCAAGCGCCTGGGGGTGGACCATCTCGACCTTTTGCAGTTCCACTGGCCCGACAAGTCGGGCGTGGAGGCTGAAGATTCCTGGGGAGCGATGGCCGACCTCATCGACGCCGGTAAGGTCCGCTACGGGGGCGTGTCCAATTACGACATCCCTCTGCTCGAGCGTTGCGAAAAGATCCGCCACGTCGATTCTCTCCAGCCGCCGCTCTCCCTCATCGACCGCCGCGCGGGTTACGACCTTTTGTCGTGGTGTGCCAGCAATGGGACGGGCGTCATTTGCTACAGCCCGCTCCAGTGCGGCCTGCTAACTGACAGTTTCTCGGCCGAGAGGGTCGCTCTCATGGACCCGAGGGATTTCCGCTTGTGGCACCAGGAGTTCACCCACTACGCACCACCGGCACTACAAAAGAACCTCGCCTTCAGGGACCGCCTCATCCCCATTGCCGAGCGCCAAAATGCTTCAGTCGCCTCGATCGCCCTCGCCTGGGTGCTGAGCTGGCCCGGGGTCACCGGCGCCATCGTCGGATCGCGCTCTCCTGACCAGGTGGACGGTTGGATCGGTGCCGGCGCCGTGTCGCTCTCCGACAGGGATCTCGACGAGATCGAGGGCGCTCTCGTCGAGCTCGCCGTTGGCATGGGCCCGACCAGGCCCCCCAAAGCCGGCTGAGCTCCTCCTCCACCGGCACGGCTTCGGCGCCAATCGGCACATTTCGTCGCCCCCCTCGCCGCGGGCGGCAAGACCTAGGAGAGCGAGCCACGGCCAGGCGAGCGCGGGTTAGATCTCGAGCAGGACCTTCAGCTCTTCGCCCGACCTCAGCCGCGTGATCGCCTCCGGGCCCTGGTCGAGCGGTACGACACTGGTTATAAACAGCGAGAAGTCCACACTGCCCGCTGATATCAACGCTATCGCAGCGGAGACGTCTTCGGGCGAGTAGACGCGCGTACCGACCATCCTCAGTTCCCGGAACATCATGTCCTGAAGGTTGACCCCTACGACGCCCGGGTATGCCCCGACGGTCACAATTGTGCCCCCCGTGGCGGCCCACTCGAGCACCGTGGGAGATGCCGAAGGATGTCCCGTGCAGTCGAACACGACCTCCGCCGAGCGGTTTCTCGCTTCACTACCGACGACGCGAAACCCAAGACTTGCCGCCATTTCTCCTCGCCGGGCCGCCATTTCGGAAACAGTCACCACCGAGGCCCCGTTGAGGCGCGCGCAGGTGGCGACCAGGAGGCCGATCGGCCCGGCGCCGACCACATGAACACGGTCGCCGGTGCCAACCCCTCCGCGGCGCACGGCGCGTACTGCGACGGCCAGTGGCTCGATCATCGCCGCGAGCCTCAGATCCAGGGTCGCCGGCAGCGGGACCAAATGGGCCGGAGGCACCGCGAGCACCTCAGCGGCGCCGCCGTTGGCGTCGATCCCAAAAAGCCGGAGCTTGTCGCAGACGTGGCTATGACCTCGCAGGCAAGTCTCACATGTTCCGCAAGATATAAGAGGATTGACGAAAACGGCCGTCCCGGCACGGTCCTCGGCGCCGGTAGCGTCCCCAGCGCCCGGAGGCAACGCCGTGTGGCCGACGATCTCGTGGCCGATGACGAGCCCCGGCTGCGCGCGCGGGTGCTCACCTTGATAGATGTGCAAGTCGGTGCCGCAAAGACCGGCATAAGTGGGGTAGACCAAGGCCAAACCTGGCGCAGGGACGGGCGCATCGACGTCGGCAACGGCCACTTGCCCCGCCTTTTCCCAAACGAGCGCTCGCATTTGGCTATTAGGGCACGTTTTAGAGGAGGCCCCGGACTTGACCCCCGTCCACCGAGATCATCTGGCCGGTGATATAGGACGCAGAGTCGGAGCACAAAAAGGCTACGAGGCTGCCGAACTCGGCAGGCTCGCCTACGCGCCCGAGCGGGATCTCTTTGGCGACCTCGGCCCGGGCCAATTCGTCAACCGGGACGCCCGCTGCGCGTGCCCGGGCGGCGAAACCCTCCCTGAGGCGGTCCGTCAGGATACGCCCGGGGAGCACCGAATTGACCGTGATATGGTCCGGGGCAAGTTCGTTGGACAATGTTTTGGCCAGGCCTACGACTCCGGCCCGCAAGCTGTTGGACAGGATCAGGCCCGGGATCGGCTGGCGGACCGCCGTCGAAACGACGTTTACGATCCGGCCGTGGCCACTTGCCCGCAGGTGCGGCAGGCAAGCCCTCACCATCCGGACCACGTTGAGCAGCAGGAGGTCGAAGGCGTTTTGCCATGCATCGTCGTCGAAATCTGTGAACACGCCCCCCGGCGGCCCGCCACTGTTGTTGATGAGCATGTCGAGCTGGCCATAACGCTCGACGGTGAGCTCGGCAAGGCGATCAGCGGTACCTGGCTCGGCCACGTCCGCCGCCACCGGTGTCACTTCGCCGCCCCACGCCGATGAAATCTCAGCCGCGGTGCGCTCGATCGCCTCGGCGCTACGGGACGAGATCACCAGCCGAACACCCTCGGCGGCGAGCGCTTCGGCGATGCCGCGGCCGAGGCCACGGCTGGCCGCGTTGACCAAGGCCACGCGGCCGGTCAGGTTGAGCTCCATGTGGGCCCTCCGGAGGTTCAGGCGAGCAACGGCGCGAGCGGGAGGTTGTTGGCCTCACAGTAGCGCACGTACCTGGTCAGTTTTGTCTCGGCGGTCTCTGTGAAAATCACGTCGCCGTCGGGGCTCAGGTACTCGATCGGGCCGTGGATGACAAAGAGCGTGATCATTTCGTCCGTACCAGCGTTGACGAGGGTGTGGACATCTCCCGCCGGCTCGAAGACGTACATCCCAGGGCGCGCCACCCAGTCGTGCTCGAGGTAGCGCCACTGGCCCCCCACGACCCAGGCCTCGACAGGGCCCAGGTGGCGGTGCAGACTGACCGTCCCCTGTTTGGTGACTCGCAGCAGGTTGGCCCAGCTGCCGTTTTCCGTTGAGATATGTAGCAAACGGGCCGAAACGCCGTCCGCCTGGGGGACCCAAGGCAGCGTCTCGGGATCCCACAGTTGGTCGCCGCTCGAGCGGAGCTCCGGCGAGGCCAATACGCTCTCGATGTCAATGTCTGCGCCCATGGCTGTCTCCCTAAGTCCTCGTGAATGCTACGGCGCCTGGTAGAAGTTCCTCACCCAGCGGTGCTCGTGAAGCGTTTTTTGCTCCTCGGCTGAGAGGGCCCCGAGCTTCGAGGCCGCGACGTTGGCCTCCACGCTGCGGACCGAGCGCATGCCGGGGATCACAGTTGAAACGGCCTGCTGGGAAAGGCAGTAACGCAGGGCTATTTCCGGGAGGCGTTCGACGGGGATCCCCAGGTCCTTTGTGATCGCCTCCACGTGTTCCCACACCTCTTCCTTGCGGTCACCACCGAAATACCTGTTGCGCCAGTCCCCGTCGGGGAACTTCGTGGCCGGGTTGACGTTGCCGGTCAGGCCGCCCTCGTCGAAGGGGACCCTGACGATGACGCCGACATCGTTGGCCTCCACTGCCGGGAAGAGCTCGTCCTCGGGGCTCTGGTCGAAGACGTTGTAGATCACCTGGACCGTGTCGACGGCGCCCGATTTGACGAGGGCCAACGCGCTGGCCGGCTGGTGGTCGTTGATCGAGACGCCGAAGTAGCGGATTTTGCCCTCGGTGCGGAGGCGCTCGATGGCGTCGAGCCAGTCGCCCTGGCCCAGCCATTCGTCCGACCAAACGTGGAACTGCTGGACATCTATCGTCTCGAGCCCGAGGTTGGCGAGGCTTCGCTCCGTGCACTCGACCACCCAGTCACCCGGGAACGCGTCGCTAGCCGGGATACCCGCGGGAGCAGGCAACACCATATTTTTGGGGGGCACCTTCGTCGATACGTAAACCGTCCCGCTGGCTTCCCTTACTGCCCTGCCCACCAGCTGCTCGCTATGGCCGTCACCGTAAAGGAGCGCAGTGTCGATGAAATTGACACCTTGTTCGATGGCGCGGTGCAGGGCCCGCAACGACTCGTCGTCCTGCGCACCGAGCCAGCCGGTCTTGCCTATCCCCCAAGCACCGTAACCAAGCTCGGACACTTGAAGGCCTGTCTTCCCCAGGCGGCGATAGTTCATGGTCGTTCTCCTTTTTCGACTAGCGGACTTGTGTTCCCCAAATTTGAAAAGGCGCAAGCAGATTGAGGAACCAGCGCCACTGTGACCTTTACCGCCTACGGAGGTGGAGCGGCAGCTGGCACTAAACTTATCATAACAGGATGCCAAGTTATCGGGCCACCTGCCGGGAAGGCGGGGCCGTCACTCCCCCCTGGGGAGTAGCTTCGGTTTAGCAGAAAGAGAGCGGATATGAGCGACCTCGTCGAACGCATTTCCATGTTGGGTGTCGTCCCCGTCATAGAGCTGGCGTCGGTCGACCAAGCCGAGCCTTTGCTGGACGCACTGAGCGCCGGAGGGCTCCCGGCAGCCGAGATCACCCTGCGCACTCCCGCCGGGGCCGAGGCTATCGGGCTGCTCCGGCGGTCCCATCCCGAAGCGCTCGTCGGGGCGGGCACCGTCCGCACGGCGAAAGATGCCCGGCGCGTGATCGAAGGCGGAGCACAATTCGTCGTGTCACCCGGCACAGACCCCGAGGTCCTGGACGTGTGCCGCGAGCTCGGGATCCTCGCTCTGCCCGGAGCCTGCACGCCCACCGAGATCGGGAGGGCGGTAAGCGCCGGTGCCCCCCTCGTCAAGTTCTTCCCAGCCGGGGTCTTCGGCGGGACCAGCTTCCTCAAGGCGGTGGCCGGCCCGTTCCCCGATGTCCGCTTCGTCCCTACGGGTGGGGTCAGCCCCGCCAACTTGGCCGAGTACCTCGGCCTGCCCTCGGTTGCGGCCTGCGGGGGGACCTGGCTTGCCAAGCGGGAGCTTTTGGCCGACGGCCGATATGCCGAAGTCGAAAAGCTTGCAGCTGAAGCGGTAGCGATCGTCAGGGAGACCAGACGTGCCTGATGCCGGCACGGGCCAGGTGGGGCCGGGCGAGCCCGTCGCAGGCCTGCGCCTGCGGCCCGCCGAGCAGTGCCGCTGGGACCTGGTGGCCGTGGGAGAAGTGATGTTGCGCCTCGACCCGGGGGAGGGCCGCATTTCGACAGCCCGGTCCTTTCAAGTCTGGGAAGGCGGCGGCGAGTACAACGTCGCCCGGGGCTTGCGCCGCTGTTTCGGTATGCGGACGGCGCTGGTGAGCGCGCTGGCCGACAACCCGGTAGGGCGTCTCGTCGAAGACCTCATGCTCCAGGGAGGTGTTGACATCTCTCACGTCCGTTTCGTCCCCTACGACGGGGTGGGAAGGGCTGTCCGCAACGGCCTCAACTTCACCGAGCGAGGTTTCGGGGCGCGAGGGGCGGTCGGTTGCTCCGACCGGGGGCACACGGCAGCGTCCCAGATCCGGCCTGGCGAGGTCGACTGGGAGCGAATCTTCAATACCGAGGGGGTGCGTTGGCTGCACACCGGGGGTATTTTTGCCGGGCTGTCTGAAAGCTCGGCCGCGGTGGCCGAGGAAGCCATGCGAGCGGCCCGTGCCGCGGGCACCGTCGTTTCCTACGACCTCAACTACCGCCCGTCGCTCTGGCAGGGCATAGGTGGCGCGCCAGAGGCCGTCAGGGTCAACCGCCGGCTGGCCGGCCTGGTCGACGTAATGTTCGGCAACGAGGAAGATTTCCACGCCGCGCTCGGGTACGAAGTGCGCGGTGTGGACGAGTCCTTCTCGGAGCTCGATGCCGCCGCTTACGAGGAAATGCTGGAGGAAGTCGTCGCCGACTACCCAAATGTGAGCCTGATCGCCACAAGCCTGCGTACGGTGCGTTCGGCCAGCCGCAACGACTGGGGAGGCATTTGCTACGCCGGCGGGCACCTTCACAGGTCCGCGACCCGCCAAGACCTGGAGGTGTTGGACCGGGTAGGGGGAGGCGACTCGTTTGCCTCCGGGCTGATATATGGCGTGCTGTCGGGCTCCGGCCTGGACGAGGCGCTGGCATTGGGGGTCGCGCACGGGGCCTTGGCAATGACGACGCCCGGGGACACCTCCATGGCCACTTTGGCGGAGGTCAAAAGGCTCGCCGCTGGCGGCCACGCCCGCGTGCAACGATAAACCCAGCCTTTGCGTGCCGGTAGCACGCCGGCGCGGCACGGCTTGAAGCTTGCCGGCGCGGCTAACCCGAGATTGCTCAGCCGGGGCGGCCCGGTTTTTCGACAATGGCCGCCGCCCAAAGGAACCCGGCCACGGCTTCCTTTGCGTTCGTCACCCGCCGCGCGTTGATGTACGCGTCGTAGTCCCGCTGCACGCAGAGCCCGTCGCACGCGCTGTGCACGTCGACCAGGCCGTCCTCGTCGACGGTGGCGTTGGCAACAATGCACTGGTAGCCACGGGCGACGACCGGCGCGTACCCCCCCTCGTCCAATAGGCCGAGCTCGATGCCACGTTGGAGCGCGTAGGTGAACATTGCGGTCCCCGAAGTGTCGACCCAGTTGCCAGGCCACTCGCCCTTGTCGACGACCTGGTACCAGCCGCCGCTGACGGGATCCTGAACACGTTTCAGGCCGGCGGCAAGACGCCCGAAAATGTCTGCCACCTCCGGCCTGCCCGCGTGGTCTGACGGCAGGACGGCCAATGCCTCGGCCAGGACCAGTGCGTACCAGCCCAGGCCCTCGCTCCAAACCTCGCTCGAAAGCCCCGTCGTCGTGCCCGCCCATCGCTCGACCCTGCCCGGCTTGACCCTCGGCAGGTCGGGCTGCGCGGCCCACGCGTGCAAGTAGAGGCCAGTGTCGCCTTTGAGGGCGTGGCCGGAAAAAATGGTGACCTGCCTGACGGCTTCGCCGAAGCAGTACTCAGCGTCGCCGATCGATGTCCCATAGCGGATGAGGCACATCTGGCCCATGAAGACCCCGTCGACCCACATCTCGCCCGTGAGGTCCTTCGCGTGCCAAAACCCGCCGTCGGGGTTGCGCGGGTAATCGTCAAAGGCACGGCGGACCAAAGTCGCCGCCTTGCGGTAGCGCTCGTCGCCGGTGTGCTCGTACAGGGCCGCAACGATCGTCCCGGGCATGATGTTGTCGAGCGAATCGAGCTTCGCCCCGACCAGGTTGCCCTCTTCGTCGATGAAGGGGCTCATTTGCCGCTCGATGAAATCGAAATAGCGGCGGTCGCCAGTAGTCCGCCAGAGCATCTCGAAGCCGAGGAGCGTGTACGCCTTCCAGTAGGACCAGCGGGCAAGCACGTCCTGCGGCGTGCCGGGGTTGCGCTTCATGATGGTCTCTGCGACTGCGACGGCCCATGACGTTGGGGCCATAACGGCTCCTTCTGCCCAGAAAACGCTTACAACGGCAATATCAGGTCGGTCACTCGCCGTGGAACGCGGCCAAGGCTGTTTCGTACCGGTCCAGCGCCCGCTCCAACGGCCCGCGCCGCACCGGCGGCAGCCAGTGCACCACCCGGCTCACTCCCGCTCGCTCGAGCTCGTCGAACACCTTGGGGTCCGCCGGCACACCCATAACCTGTACCTCCACCCGCCGGTCGGCCCTCGCCCACAGTTCTTTTGCCCGGTCAAGGAGATCGGGGGCGCCGTAGCCGGGCGTCCATCCATCGCCGAACGCCAGGACACGGTCGAGCACCCCGGGGCCGTAACCTCCAACGAGGACCGGCGGGTGGGGGCGCTGTGCCGGCTTGGGCCAGGACCAGATGCCGTCGAAGGACACGTAACGGCCATGAAAGGACGCGACGTCCTGTTCCCATATGGCTTTCATCGCCTGAACCCGCTCGGCCATCAAAGCCATACGCGTGCTCGGGTCGGTGCCGTGGTCGGCCATCTCCCGGCGGTTCCAACCGGCCCCGACGCCGAACTCGACGCGGCCTCCCGAGAGGTAGTCGATGCTGGCGACTTCTTTGGCGGTGATGATCGGGTCTCGTTCGACGACGAGGCATATCCCGCTGCCAACTCTGAGACGTGTCGTCGCCGCCACCGAAGCAGTCATGCTCACGAACAGGTCGTAGGTGTGCCAGTAGCGCCTGGGCAGAGGCCCCCCGTCCTCGGCCTTGGGGGACGCGCTCGCCGGGATGTGGGTATGCTCGGCGAAAAAGAGCGATTCGTAGCCTCGTTGTTCGATCAGCTGTGCCAGCTCACCCGGGGGTAACCCGTCGTCAACGGGGAAAATAGCCACTCCGAAGTTCACGGCCCAGTTTTACCGCCTCTTACCGCCCCCGAGCAACTCGGGTAACGCTCATTTCCCAAGCCGTGCGGGGGCTAATGGTGCCTTGCCGACCCGTTACCGCCACTCGTTTGCGGCCACCCGTTTGCGGCCACCCGTCACCCGCCAACTGTCGATCGTCACCAGGATATCCAGCCGCCGTCGACCACGAGCACGTGACCGTGCACATAGCTTGCCGCCGGGGAACAAAGGAACGCTACCGCGCCCGCCACGTCTTCTGGCTGGCCCCATCGCCCCGCAGGCAAGCGGGCGCTGATCTGGGCAGACCGATCGGCGTTGGCCCTGAGGGGTGCTGTGTTGTTGGTCACGATGTACCCGGGTGCGACAGCGTTGACATTTATGCCAAGGCGCGCCCATTCATTGGACATCGAGCGGGTCATCCCCACGACGGCATGTTTGCTTGCCGCGTACGCCGAGACGTTGACGCCTCCCTGGAACGAGAGCAGCGACGCTATGTTGACGATCTTGCCAAAGCCCCGCGAGACCATCTGCGCCGCGACCGCTCGGGTCACCTCCAAGGTTGCCTCGACGTTGACCGCGAAAACTTCTCTCCAGAGCGCTATCGGCGTGTCGAGGGCGGCCGCGCGCCGGATGTTGGCGGCGTTGTTGACGAGAATGTCGATCCTTCTCTCAGCGGCAAGGTCTGCAGCTCGCTCATAGGCGAGAGAAATGTCTGCCAGGTCCACGCCCATGGCATCGACCTTGACGCCCAGGGTCTGCGCCTCTGCGACCACATCGGCAAGTCCTTCCTCGTCTTTTCCCCACAGGACGAGATCTGCGCCCGCGCCGGCCAGGGCTTTCGCGGTGGCCCGCCCGATCCCCGTGCGGGCGCCCGTGACGAGCGCGGTGAGCCCGGAGAGACCGAAGTTGCGCTCCAGCCAATCGGTCATGTCATCGGAGCGAGCGGGTATCGACCATGTCCATGTCGTCGTACGTCAGGTTTTCGCCCGCGGTCGACCAGACGAACTTATATGGCTGGGTGCCCGCCCCGGTGTGGACCGACCATGGAGGGCTGACCACGGCTTGGCGGTCGGCAACGACGACGCTGCGCGTAGCCGCTGGCGCAGTTCGTGCGGGCCCAAGGCCTCGAACTCGGCAGGGCTGGTCGGGTAACGCACATCGATCGGCATCGGTACCTCTTTTCAGGAAATCGCATTTTCAGGGCATCGCGCGTTCACAGGCGCGGGACCGTCAAGCCGCCATCGACCCAAACCACGTGCCCGGTCGAGTAGGGCAAGTCCCCCCGGACCAGCGCTGCCACCGCCTTCCCCACGTCGTCGGGCGTCCCCCAGCGCTTCTCGATAGTCAAACCGTCCTCCAAAAGCCGCGAATAGATGGCTTCTACCGGCGCGGTCATGTCGGTCTTGATGATCCCCGGGCGCACCTCGTAAACGGGGATGCCAAACTCGCCGAGCCGGGTCGCCCAAAGCTTGGTGGCCATGCTCAAAGCCGACTTGGACAAGCAGTACTCCCCGCGGTTGGTGGAGGCGACGACAGCCGACAGGGAAGAGATATTGACTATGCACCCTTCCCAGCCCGGGCCAGTGCGCTGTTGCTCGATCATCCAGGCCGCGCATTGCTGGGTCAGGAAGTAGGGCCCGGCGAGGTTCGTGCGGAGCACCTCCCAAAAGCTTTCTTCTGTAGCCTCGAGCAGGTCGGTGCGAGCCCTTGGGGGGATGCCGGCGTTGTTGACGAGCACGTGGAGCGCGCCGAACTCGGCGCGCACCCGGTCGATAAGGTCGTGGCGCGCCCGGCTGTCGCCGACATCGGCGGCGGCGTAGACCACAGCGGCACCTTTTTGACGGAGCTCGCCGAGCACCGGCGCCACCTCGTCTTCGCTACGCCGCCCGCAGAGCGCGAGCGCGTAGCCGGCGGCCGCCAGGTGCTGAGCGATCCCGAGGCCGATCCCCCTCGTCCCTCCGGTTACCAGAGCCACCTTCATCTCGCCACCGCGGTGCCGCCGCAGGCCGGTCCGGGCCCGGCAAAGAAAGTTAGGTAGGGGCCCTTCCCGGCAAGGCGCGCGACGAGGACGCCGAGCTCCCTCAAGTGGTAGTCGCCCCACATGCTTGACTCCCCCGATGGCACTTTCCGGCCCGGAGGCACATAGTCCCAACCGCGTGGCCGGTGATAGGCACTATGGAGCAGCAGGCCCTCGTGCTGCGGGTCGTCGCTCAGGTAGGGAGGGCGGAGCAATACCGAGGCCACCCGGAGCCCTGCATCCAGGTACCTCTCGTCTCCCAGGCACGTCCCGAGGCGCAACAAGCCCTGGGCTGCCACGGCGGCCGCCGAACTATCGACGGGTTCGCGGTCGTTGTGAGGATCTGCCGGCTTTTGCCGCCACTCAGGTAAATAGGCGAGGCCGGGGGCGCCGTCGTCCCAGTACGGGACGCCATCGGCCGCAGTTGCGTGGTCGATGTAGTAGTCGCACGCAGCCTGCGCCGCTTCACGGAAAAGAGGCAAAGACTTCGCAATATCTCCCGTAGAGCCCCCGGCACGCGCCTTCGCGGACAAGGCCTCCAGGAACTCGAGTTGCTCGGCGAAGCCGCACATGGCCCAGCCGAGCCCGCGAGCCCATGTTGAGAACGGCGAATAGCCCTGTTGAGTGCTCGGGCACCGGTAACTGCCGTCCGCAGTGTTGAACACTGCCTCGTGGGCTACCCGGCCCCTTACGTCGTAGATGTCACGACCTTCGCCGTAGAAGACGCAGTAGCGCGCCGTAGTGGTCGCGTGCTGGAGCAGGCGGTCCAGCAGTGAAACCTCGCGCCCGCTTTCGTCCCGGAGGACCTCGCCGAGCGAGTGCGCCAGCGCGAGCGAGCGGAGGGACCGCACGGTGTCGATGAAAAGAGAGTGCGCACCGTTGAACGAATAGATGAAACCGGCCCCATCTCCCAGGTTCGTCCAACGCCTGGCCTGGACCGCGCCGCTCAAAGCCAGGGCCTGTTCGTACAATTGACGTTCATTGACGTTCTCCCCGGTACGACCTTCCTCGATGAGACGCCACAGGTTGCCATAGGTGCTGACGACGTTGAAGCCGTGGTCGTGCACCCCGAAGTCTGCCAGGTGAGGCCGCATCCGCCCGAGCGTGCCCGCCCGGCCCATCTCGAGGAACTCTTCGTCGTCTGTGGCGTCGAATTGGAGGACTGCCGAACCATGGGCAAAACCTTCCGTCCAATCGGTCCAGCTGCGCGGTCCGTAGAGGCCCGCTGCAGTGCATACCGGGGGGCCTGAGGACCACTCGTAACGCTTCGCAAGAGCCCGCAACTTGACCCCCGAAAGACGCCACATCTCGTCGATCGGTGCCAGCAGGTCTTGCGCCTTCAAGTCCCCGACTATTTCCATCGAGTAGCCGCCTCTTCCGAGCTCATAGATCCTGCGCAGGGCTCTGTCGGCTGCAACTCTGGCCGATTGCCCAGGGCACGGCAAGTTCGCCGAAAAGCCGGCCCGACTGCCGAGCTTGCCCGATCGCTTCGCCAACCCCGGCAATGACCGCTCGGTCACCGCCGGTGCCCTTCTCCCAACGGACGTACTCGCCGGGCACGTGCCGTACGGGCTCCGAGTGCACTGCCTCCACAAACTCGACAAATGACCGCGTGCTCTCCAGCGGGCAGGTCAGCGCGGTGCCGGCTTCTCCCGCCACCGCGGCGAGCAGCTCCTCGAGCAAGCTCCGGCGGTCGAAATGCTCTTGCCAGGTGCGCCCTTCAGCGCTGAAATCTATTGTGTCGCCCTCATAGCTCCAGGTGGCGCTCCCGTCCGAGCTCTCGAGGAACAGAGCCGGCGGCCGGACCTTTTCGGCGCACAATGTCACCGCGACCGAAAACTCGGCGCCGCTGGTAAGCCTCACGCGTGTGCAGGCCGTGTCTTCGACCTCTATGTCGTTGGCCCGGTACCTTTCGACCTCGACCATGCTCACGTGGTTGCCTTTGCCGGCTCCCCCCACCATGAGGCAGTTCATAACGGCGTGCGCGAAAGGGTTGGAGAGCGCCCCGTCGCGCACGGGTACGCCGTGCAATGACTCCTTGCCTGCCCACTCGGAGCGGGCCCAGTACCTTCGGTCGCGCTGCCACTCCCCCGTCGCGACTAGCCGCACCGGCTCCCGTTTGTGGCGTCCCAGGGCCACGCCCCGGAGCCGGTCGCACGCGCCCGAGCCCATGCTCTGGAAGCCGACCTGGCACAGCACACCGGCCCTCGTGGCCGCGGTCGAGAGCCTCTCGAAGTCCCCGGCGGCGACGACGGGCGGCTTCTCTAGCAGGACATGCACCCCCGCCTCGACTGCGGCCAGGCTCATCTCGGCATGCAGGTGCGGTGGGGACGCAATAACCACGACGTCAAGGGCGGTGTTCCCGACCATCTGCCGCCAGTCGGGGATGTACTGGGCGCCCAACCGCGAGACAATGGCTGCTTCGCGGCCCTCCGGTGGGACGATGTCGGCAACTGCGACAAGCCGCGCTTTCCCGAGGTCTGCCAGGCGGTCCAGCTCTCGCAAGTGCGAGGCGGCATAGCCGTGGGCCCCGACCAGGCCAACAGCGGTCACAATCGCCTCCAGGCGGCTACGGCAACCACTCGGCCTTGGGGTGCAAGGTGATGTAGACGTTTTTCGGTTCGGAGTACTCGTCGAACCCGTACTTGCCGAGCTCCCTCCCTATGCCGCTGCCCTTGAACGCTCCGATGCCCATCTCCGCTCCGCCCCCGCCTGTGCCGTTGACCGCGGTGCGCCCGGCTCGTACCCGGCGGACAGTCTGGACCGCCTTTTCGAGGTTGCTGCTCCATATGTGAGCCGAAAGCCCGTACTCGGTGTCGTTGGCCAGCCGGACAGCCTCCGAGGGGTCGTTGAACACGAATGTCGACAGCACCGGGCCAAAGATTTCTTCCCGGGCGATGACCGATTCAGGCTTAACGTTGGTGAAGATAGTGGGCTCGAAATAGTTGCCCGTGCCGCCGAGCCGGGCGCCCCCCACGATCAGCTCGGCACCGTCGGCGACCCCGCTCGCCACGTACCTCTCGACCTTCTCACGATGGGGCTGGTGGATCATGGCGCCCACCTTCACACGTTCGTCCAAGGGGTCGCCGATCGGGACGCGCCCTGCCAGCGAGACGAGGCGCTCGAGGAGCGGCTCGGCGGCGGCCTCTTCGACTATGAGCCGGCTGCCCGCCACGCAAGTTTGGCCGGAATTATGGAAGACCGACGAGGCGATCGAGTCTGCTGCGGCGTCTAGGTCGCTGTCGGCAAACACGATGACGGGGCCCTTCCCGCCAAGCTCGAGCCCGACTTTCTTGATGCGGGCGGCTGCCAGACCTCCGACAATGCCTCCGACCCGTCGCGATCCGGTAAAGCTCACAAAATCTGTCGCTGGGTGCTCGGCCAGCGTTTGCCCGACGGGGTCCCCAAAACCGGTGACCACATTGAAGACGCCGTCCGGCAAGCCGGCGTCCCGCGCCAGCTCGGCCATCCTGATCGACGAGCCCGAGGTGAACTCCGAAGGCTTGAGGACCACCGTGCACCCAACGCCGAGCGCCCAGGGCACACGCTCGGAGGAGATGACCATGGGGTAGTTCCACGGGGTGATCACGCCCACGACGCCGATCGGCTCCCGCAACATCAAGCCGATGGCCTCCTCGCCGAAAGAATTATGGGTCTCGCCCGTGAGCCCCTCGGCATGGCCTGCGGCGAAGTGCCAGAAGCTCGAGGCGATGCGGGCCTCGTTGCGGGACCCCGTCAAGGCCTTGCCGCCATCGAGCGCGTCGATCGTTGCCAGCTCCTCGGCGTGCTCGCTAAAGGCATCCGCGACCCCGTGCATTATCCTGCTTCGCTCATGTCCCGTCATCTTTGGCCAAGGCCCCTCGTCGAAGGCCTGCCGCGCCGCCAGGACCGCCTTTTCCGCGTCGGCGAACGAGCCGCGGGGGATTTGCGAGGTTACCAGCCCGTCGTACGCCGGGCTTTCCCTCGACATCGTCTCGCCCGATTCGGCATCGACCGAACGGCCGCCGATCAACATCTGGAACCGCCGGGTCTTCATGCGCGGGTCGCTGGTGCGGGGCGGGTAAAACGTCTGGTAGCGGGTCATCGCTATCTCCTCATTTGACGGCTCCGAGCGTCAGCCCGGAGCGCAGGAAACGGTACGTGAAAACGAACAGGACCATTATCGGTATGGCCGTGACGACTGCGAGCGCCATCAAGTTGGGCCAGTTACTGCTGAACTGTGAGATCTGCTCGGCAAGGAGAGCACTGATGGGGTATTTGCCGGGGCTCAGGATGAGGTTGATCGCGTAAAGGAACTCTCCCCACGAGATCATGAAGATCAGGGTACCGACGGTCGCTGCGCCGTTTCGGGCGATCGGGAGGCAAACCGAAGTGAAGGTGCGGAACTGGGAAGCTCCGTCGAGGGCGGCTGCCTCCTCCAGCGATGTCGGTACCGCTTTGAAAAAGGGGCGGAGTATCAGGGTTGCCCACGGCGCCAACAACGCCGTGTCGGCAAGGATGACGGCTATCTGCGTGTTGAGCAGGTGGACAGCACCAAAGACCTGGAAAAGCGGGATTATCGTGGCCGTCTGAGGGAGCATCTGTAGCCCGACGAGTGCCCCGAGCCCTATTACCACGACCCGTCCTGTCACTTGCGCCAGCCCGTACGCGGCCGGGAGTGCCAACAACAACGTGATTGCCGTCGTGCCGCTCGCGATCATCAGCGACTGGAGCACGGCGTTGAGGAGGCCGCCGCTCAGAGCTGCCTGGTAAGACTCGAGCGTCGGCCTGAAGAGGAACATCTCGGCCGCAGACCCGCCAACGTTGCCTGGCGGCTCGAGCGAAGTCAAAAGAAGCCATAACATTGGCAACAAATAGAGCACGAGCAAGATAATGCGGAACGACCACGCCGCCCGCCCTGGCTTTTCGAGGTCCAGGCT
Organism: Acidimicrobiales bacterium; assembly: GCA_035508795.1. GTDB lineage: Bacteria > Actinomycetota > Acidimicrobiia > Acidimicrobiales > Palsa-688 > DATJMJ01. The sequence continues at coordinate 10,025 of DATJMJ010000141.1, read as the reverse complement.
CCGCCGAGCCTGTCCGGGCGCCCCTCGCTTTACGGCCGTGACCGCGGTCGAGCTCATCCGGCTCTCTCCTCGGCGAAGACGCTTCGCGAATAGACAACGGCGATCACGAGGATGATGAGCCCTGCGATCACGGAAATGGCCGACCCGAGACCGTACTGGTACTGGGTGAAGGCCTCGGAATACCCGAGGAAAGGCAGGGTGTTCGTCGACGTGCCCGGCCCCCCGTCCGTCATGACGTAGATGAAGTCGAAGCTCCGGAAGGCGTAGACGAGCTCCAAGACACCGAGTACAAACGCCGTCGACCGTACCGCGGGTATGAGTATGAACCTGATCTCCTGCCACCTTCGTACCCCGTCGACCCGGCCTGCTTCTATGAGGTCGGCGTCGACACCCAGTAATGCAGCGCGAAAAACGAGCGTGGTAAAAGGTACCGAAGCCCAGGCGTTGACCAGGGCCACGGAGTACACCGACGCCCTCGGGCTGTAGAGGAACGGTACGGTCCCGGTGCCGATCCCTCTCGAGATGATGTTGAGGAGACCGTACTGGTCCATCAAGAACCGCCAGATGCTCCCATTGACAACCGGCGGCACCGACCAGACGAAGACCATCAGCCCGAGCAGGAAGCCGGCGAAGCGTCCGCCGCCGCGGAGCACCAGAGCGGCGCTGAGGCCACCGAGCATCCCGACCGAGAACACCAGTGCTACGAAGATGACGGTATGGACCAGGGCCTGCGAGAACACCGGGGAAGCAAAAGCGCCGCGGTAGTTTGCCAGCCCGACGAACGACCAGGCGTGCTGCAATGTCGTGATGGTGACATTGGAGAAGCTCATCCGCACCAGTTGTTCGAGCGGGTAGCCGGCCATGAGGACGAGGAAAACCACCAGGGGCAGCACGTAATAGACCCGCCGGCCTCGCGACCGGCTGGGACGCCGCCCAGCCCTGACTGTTGTCACAACCGCGGGCGTTGCCCGCACCGTCGTCAGTGCGGGCAACGTCTTATTAGGTGCTTGCAACCTTTTCCTGCCTAACACTCCGCATAACTGCGGGGCGCCACTCGGGGGCCCATACTTGCTTTAGCTGACTATTTTTTTCAACTGGGGAAGGAGAGTGGCGGCAGCTTTTTGGGGTGAGCCGCCCGCTACCACCGAGCTCCATGCCTGGCCGACGATCGTGTACTCCTGGTCGACATCGGCAGGCTTTACGCCCGGGTCCGGGTAGTCGCCACCATTGGTGCGGATCTCAGTAGCGTACGGCTTGAGTAGCGGGTTGGAGGCTATCTTCGGGTTAGAAGCCAGGTCGAGCCTGGAAGGGATGCTGCCCACGGCAAGCGTGTCCAGGTCCCCCGCCTGGGAAAGGGCGGCCGAGATATAGGCGTGGTCAAGGCTGGCCTTCGTGCTGAACGCCCCTATCGCCAGGGCTTCCCCTCCCAGGTAAATCTTGCCCTGCGCTCCCAGCGGTATCGGGAAAACTCCCCACTTGAACTTCGCCTGCGTTTGAGCGACGCCGACGTTCCAGTTGCCGCTCTGGCTGAAGAGGGTTTTGCCCTGAAGCCAGTTCGAGTAGGCCGTGTCGTTGTTGAGGGTCGAGTCTGCTTTCGAGATGTAGCCGTCGGCGACCCACTGAGCCGCGTAATTGAGGCCGGCCACGAGCGACGACATGGTCGGGTGGGAGAAGTTGAAACCGGCGTTGGTCAACCAGGGGTGCGAGGAAAACTCGCCTTCGCCGTCGGGGGAGCCCGGGATCACCATGCCCCAGTACCCGCCCGCCTTGGCCGCCTTCATGTCGGCGACGAACTGCGTGTAGTTGGTGGGGACGCTCAAGTGGAGCTTATTGAGGATAGTTGCGTTGTACATCATCCCGAGGAGGTTGACGTAAGGTTGGATCGAGTAATCCTTGCCGCTGACCGAGTGGACTACGCCTGAGGCGTACGCTTTGATCAGCCCGCTGCTCTGGAAGTACGCTGTCGAGTTCGCGAGCGCTCCCCCGAGGGCATCGGCCGCGGTGCTGCCGCCGTTCAACAGCACGACATCGGGCCCGGTGTGCGCCGCCGCCGCCGCGATGAGCTTGCCGTCCATCTGGTCGAAGGGGATATACGTGTAGTTAACGGTGCTGCCCGGGCTCGCTTGTTCGAAGAGCTTGGTCCATTGCTTGAGAAGGTTGGCTTGCGCGACTTCCCCGTTGGCCCCGGTCGGGTTGAAGTAACCCCACATGGTTATGGCTCCGCCCGAGGTTGCTGCGTGCTTCAAGGATGCGGCGATGGCGGTCGAAGCTGGCGCTCCTACCGCGAGGCAGCTGCACATCACAGACGCGAGCAGCCTTTTCCCCCGTCTAAGTATCACATTACTCACCTTTCTAGTAAGGGTTTGGTAAGCGCTTGCCAGAGTAATCCTGTAAGTATAGGGTGTCAAGTCAAACCCACGAAGGAGCCGGATTACCCATGCACAAGGGGCTCGGAGAGGAGCGGCGCGTGGCGCCAACTTCAAGTTGCCCCTGCCAGGCGCGTGGTACCCTGGAAACGCTTGCAAGATGAGGACGGCCACCCTGAGCAGACAACAAACCGGCAGCGGCAACCACAAGGCTCCGAGCCTGTACGACGTTGCACGTCTGGCGGGCGTCTCGACCGCGACCGCCTCGAGGGTCTTGGCCAACTCCCGTCCCGTGCGCGAGGAGGTGCGCGAGCGGGTCCTGCAATCGGCGGCGGCACTCGATTATTCGACTAACCTGCATGCCCGGGCGCTTGCGCAGTCTCTTGACGCCTCGATAGGGGTGGTCGTCCACGACGTCAACGACCCCTACTTCTCCGAGATCGTGAGGGGCGTGCTCGAGGGGGCCGAGGCAAGCAACCAGATGGTGTTCATTTCCAACACCTACCGCGACATCGAGCGGGAGCTCGACTACATCCGGCGTTTCCGGGCACAAAAGGTCAAGGCACTGGTCCTGGCCGGCAGCGGTCGCCTTGACAGGGATGCCGAACGGCGCTTCAGCGTGGAGCTGATCAACTTCGAGCGCTCGGGCGGCCGGGCCGTGCTCGTCGGCCGTCACGAGGCGGCGGGTGACTCCGTGGCACCTGACAACCGCGGGGGTGCGCACCTCGCAGCCCGGCACCTGGTCCAACTCGGCCACCGGCGCGTGGGGGTCATCGCAGGCCCGCCCGAGCTGACTACGAGCCTGGACCGGCTGAGCGGATTTCGCGACGAGCTCTCCGCTCTCGGTGTGGCCTTGCCCGACACCCAGGTTCGCGAAGGCCGCTTCAACCGGGGCCAGGCCGAAGAGGCCGCCGAAGACCTGCTCTCGGCCGTGCCGAAGCTCACCGCTATATTCGCCCTCAACGACGTGATGGCGATCGGCGTGCTGGCGTGCCTGCGCAAGAGAGGTGCCAGGGTGCCGGAGGAGGTGTCGGTGGTCGGGTTCGACGACATACCCGTAGCCGCCGACCTTTACCCAGCTCTCACCACTGTGCGCGTCCCGATGGCAGAGATCGGCCGGCGGGCTTTCGCCCTGGCGCTCGAGCCTCCGGCCAAGCGGTTCCGCACCGAGCGGCTGGCGACCGAGCTCGTGGCCAGGCAGTCGAGCGGGAAAGCGCGCCGGTGACTGAAACCGTAAGGACCGGGATAATAATGAACGGCGTCACCGGGCGGATGGGGCGCACGCAACACCTTGCCCGCTCCATCGCCGCCATCCGTCAAGACGGCGGCCTTCGCGCCGGCGAGATCGTCATCTGGCCCGACCCGGTCCTCGTCGGCCGGGACGAAGGACGGCTACGGGAGTTGGCGGAGGCTCACGGCATCGACAGGTACACGACGGACCTGGCATCCTGTCTCGCCCACGATGACGACACCGTCTACTTCGACGCCCAGACCACTGCGCTCCGCGAAGAAGCCCTCTCATTGGCGATCGCCGCCGGTAAGCACGTTTACTGCGAAAAGCCGTCCGCCCGGACGAGCTCGGCAGCCCTGGCGCTGGCAACCCTGGCGAAGGAAGCCGGCGTCAAAAATGGCGTCGTGCAGGACAAGCTTTTCCTGCCGGGGATCCAAAAGTTGCGACACGTGATAAAAGAGGGCCTTCTCGGACGGTTGCTGTCGGCGCGCGTCGAGTTCGGCTATTGGGTCTTCGCCGACGCTACCGGCCCGACACAACGCCCATCGTGGAACTACCGCAAACAAGACGGGGGCGGGATCGTCCTCGACATGTTCTGCCATTTCCGGTACCTTTTCGACGAGCTTTTCGGGCCGGTGCGTTCGCTCACCTGCACGGCCGTCACGCATTTGCCAAAACGGTTGGACGAACACGGGCGCTCTTACGAGGCGACGGCTGAAGATTCTGCCTATGCCGTCTTCGCTTTCGACAATGATTTCGTTGTGCAGTTGAGCGCCGACTGGGCGGTCAGGCCATACCGCGACGACCTTTTTGTGATGCAGGTCGACGGTGAAAAGGGCAGCGCCACCGCCGGCCTGCAGCGTTGCTTGGTCCAACCGGCCACGACGACGCCCCGTTTCGTCTGGAACCCCGACGTCCCCCTCGGCGCCGACCCACGCTCCAGCTGGTCCGAGGTGCCCGACCGCCTACCTCCGGTAAACGCCTTCCGGCACCAGTGGGAGCTCTTCTTGCGCCATGTCGTGCTCGACGAGCCATTCGGTTGGGACCTGGCAAGTTCGGCACGGGGCATACAACTGGCGGAGTTGGCGAGCGAAGCGTCCCGCGACCGCCGCTGGGTAGACGTACCCGATGCCGCAACAGGCAGGGCGGTCCCGCGCTCGGACGGCCAGGCGGCAGCGATCCTCAGCGATGCCTGAAGAGCAAGACCTCCGCCGGCGCCTTTCCATGAACCAGGCCACGGTCCCGCGTTGGTCCACTACGGAGCTACTGGAGGGTTGCGCTCGTGCGGGCTACGGCGGCGCCGGGCTATGGCGCCACCGGCTGGAGGGAGCCGACTTGCCACAGCTGGCAAACTTGGCTGCCTCGGCAGGCGTCCAGATCTCCTCGCTCTGCCGGGGAGGTTTTTTCCTGGTGAACGAACCGGGCCGGACCGCTGAGCGGGCAGCAGACAACAGGCGGGCCGTCGACGAGGCGTGCGCCCTTGGGGCGACGGCCCTTGTGCTCGTGTGCGGGCCGGCGCCGGACCGTGACCTCGCCGCTGCGCGCAGGGCCGTCGCTGACGCAATAACGGAACTAGCCGCCTATGCAGGCACAGTCGGCATGCCGCTTGCCATCGAGCCGATGCACCCCCTCTACTGCGCAGACCGCTCGGTCGTCGTGACCCTCGACCAGGCGCTCTCGATGGCAAAGACGGCTGCGGGCGCCAGCGGGTCGGTCGTCGGCGTCATGCTCGACAGCTACCACCTCTGGTGGGACCCGGTATTGGAGGCCTCCATCGCCAAGGCGGCCGGGCGGATCCTCGGGCTTCAACTCGCGGACTGGGTAGTGCCCCTTTCCGACCCGCTCAATGGTCGCGGCATGCCAGGCGACGGCTCGGTCGACTTCAGGAGCTTCCGCCGCGTGGTCGAACAAGCGGGCTATGCGGGGCTGGCAGAGGTGGAGATCTTCAACCCGGTCATCTGGGAGCAAAACCCCGTTGAAGTGCTCGAGGTCGCCGCCGCGCGGTACAAGGAGCACGTCGCCCGCCTCGCCTGAACCCAAGGACGCCCGGCCCGAAAAATATCCCGGGGGCGGTCATCCATCCGCGGTCGCGGCTCCGGATAACGGGTGAAGGCAGCGCTCGGCCAACCGGGCCTCGTGCCGCACCCGGCTAGGGGCGGTCATGGCAAACCGGTAGCCGCGCCCGCGAGAAAGCAGGGAAAGCTCAATGGCATTGCGCCTGTTCCAGCGCGCCAGGCAACAGGGTACTGACGAGGCCGAAGGCCTAGGTCCGGCACCTACCGGGTTTTCCCGTCGCGCTTTTCTCGTGCGCAGCTCACTCGCGGCGGGGACAGCGGCAGTCATCGGGTCGGTCCCGGGCATCGGGGGCCTTCTCACCACAGCCGAGCCCGACGCTCCCGAACTCGAGGGCGGAGCCGCAAGTGCCGGCGCCGCCGCCGAGGTCATCCCGGCTTCGGCCGAGCCCATCGTCGCCCACGTCGTCGACGTCGGCAGCGGTGAGATCAACTTCTACCAGGGGACCGCACAAGTCATGGCACGCAACCCTGCCCTGGCTCGTGCCATCGCCCGACTGGCGGCCACTCGCGGCTAGCGGTAGGGCACACAACTTCCGATCAACCAACTCCGGGCAACGTACCGGCACATCCAACTACCTACAACGAGGTGAATGATGTCCTCTCATCGCGAAGCTCCTGAAATCTCCAAAGATCCAAATGCCGATTCCACCGACCTGTATGCCTTCGTAAGCCCTGACGCATCCGGGACCGTCACCCTGATCGCGAACTACATCCCCTTGGAGCCCCCCGACGGAGGGCCCAATTTCTTCGAGTTCTCCGACGATGTCCTCTACGCCATCAACATCGACAACAACGGCGACGGCTTGCCCGACATCGTCTACGAGTTTTCCTTCGGTACGACCAACAACATCCCCTCCTCCTTCCTTTACAACGACGGCCCGATCACGTCGCTGACCGGCTCGGGCGCCGCCAGCTGGAACCGTCGCCAGACTTACACCCTGACAAGGGTCGACTACGACGGCAGCTGGCCGAAGGTGACCGGCCGGTCGGTGTTGGGGAGGGGCCTCCCGGTGCCCCCCTGCAATATCGGGCCCTTGTCGACGCCCAACTACACCGCGCTGGCATCGGCAGCCGTGACCGAGCTTTCCGCGGGCAAGCATACGGCCAAGAGCTTCGCCGGGCAGCGGGCAGATGGGTTTTATGTCGACCTGGGAGCAGTTTTCGACCTCGGCGACCTGCGCCCGTTCGAGGAGGCGCACGCGATGTTCGGCTTGAGCAGTACCGGTTTGATGAAAGCCATGCCGGGCGTGAACTCTCTCGCCAACACCAATGTCCACTCGCTCGCCCTTCAGATCCCCATCGACCAGCTCACCCGCAGCGGGCGCGCTCCCAAGAGCGTCACCGACAGCGATGCCGTCATCGGCGTCTGGACGACTGCCTACCGGCAAAAGGTCCGCATAATCGGCGACAACGCCCACTCGACCAGGAGCGGCCCGTGGACGCAGGTCTCCCGCCTCGGTAACCCGCTCGTCAACGAGCTCCTGATCGGGATCGGGCAAAAAGACTTCTGGAACACTCAGATGCCGGCCGGTGACAAGCAGTTCCTGACGAGCTACACCAACCCCCTGCTCGCGCAGCTCATCCCGGTCCTCTACCCGAACGTCTTCCCCAACCTGGAAAAGTACAACACGGTCAAGGGCTCTTACGCGACCAACGCCAACGGCCCCGACCGCGCCGACCTCGTCGCCGTACTGCTGACGGGCATACCCGCTTCGGTCGTCGCGAGCGCACCCACCTACTCGGGCACTGGTGTGCTTGCCGACGAGCTGAGGCTCAACGTCGCTGTGGCCCCCAGTACTTCGGCGCCGTCCAACCTCGGCGTGCTCGGCGGTGACGTGGCCGGGTTCCCCAATGGCCGCAGGGTTTTCGACGATGTTGCGACCATAGAGCTCATCGCCGTCGCCGGCGCGACATTGGGCCTGGTCGACAGCAAGTTCACCCCGGACGCGGCCGCAAAGCCAGGCACCAACGTGTCGTTCGGTTTGACCGGCTCGGCCTCCGACACGACAGCAAAGGGTTCGGTCGACTACCTGCCGAGCTTCCCTTACCTCGGCACGCCTTGGTCGGGCATGTGGACGCCGCTTGTCACACCCACGGCCTACCTTGCCAACCCGGCTTAGGAGCGCTGCCGTGCACGGCACAAATGTTGGCGCATCCAGCCCCGGCAGCGTGGTCCTGGATATAGGAGGCAGCCGAGGCGCGGCAATAATCTTCACCGGCGCGGATCTCGACGGGGCCGAGCTCGAGGTCCGGCGGGTGGGCACGTCCTGGGACGGCACCCACGTCGGGATCCGTCCCAGGGCGCTCGCCGGCGGAGGTTGCTGGGCGGCTCTTTTCGGGCCGCTTTGTGAAGGCCATTACGAGACCCGGGTCAAAGACGAAGCCTCCTCGGCTGTGCTTGCTTTCAGAGTCGAGGGCGGGAAGGTGACCAAGGCAGACTGGCCGGGTCGCTGAGCCGGCCGGCCAGGTCGTGGGCAACCTGCCCACCGATCACGGTCGCCACTACCGAAAGCTCGGGGCTCAGCACCACCAGGTCGGCGTCGGCACCCGGGCCGAGATAGCCCTTGCGGACCTCGCCGAGCGCCCTGGCCGGTTGGAGCGAGGCCGCCCGGAGCGCCCCGAGCAGCGGGACCCCGGCAGTCTCCACAGCCAGGGCGACGGCTCTGTCCATGGTCAGCACGCTCCCGGCAACCGTGGCCTCGTCCCCTGCAAGCACGGCCCTCCCGTTGCTCACGACGACCTCCTGCGGCCCAAGCCGGTGCCGGCCGGGTGCGGTCCCCGTCGCCCCGATGGCGTCGGTCATCAGCAAGAGGCGGTCGGGCGCCAACGTTGCCACAAGCGAGATGAGGGCAGGGTGCACGTGGACCCCGTCGGCGATCACCTCGAGGAACACTCTCGGGTCGGCCAGCGCCGCGGTCACCGGCCCGGGGTGGCGCTGGTGGATCGGAGCCATCGCGTTGAAAAGGTGCGTCGCCTGGCGGGCGCCTGCTTCGAAAGCTGCCTTCGCCGTTTCGTAATCGGCGTCAGTGTGCCCGATGGCGACGACGACGCCAGCCGAGCGAGCGGCGTCGATGAGCTGCATCGCGCCCTCGAGTTCGGGCGCGACAGTGACGACACGCAGGGTCCCACGCGACAGCTCCAGCAGCTGCTCGAACTCGCCGAGCGACGGCGGCCGCAGCGCCCCGAGGAATTGAGCCCCCGCCCTCGAACGCGATATCCATGGCCCCTCGAGGTTGGAGCCGAGAACCCCAACCCCGGGGAGCCGGGTTACCGCCGCCACTCCTTCGACAGCCGTCCGCAAAGCCTCCGGGCTGTCCGAGACAGTCGTGGCCACCATCGCCGTAGTGCCGTGAGAGGCATGGAAGCGCGCCATCCCCTTCACCGAGCGCTCAACTTCTTCCGTGCTGGCGCAATTTACCTCGAACCCGCCGCCGCCATGGACGTGCACATCGATAAAGCCCGGTGCCACGAGCGCATCCCCGAGCTCGATTATTGGCAGGCCCCTTGTTGCATCGCCCGATGGGCGCCCTCGACCAACCTGGCTCACCCGGTCACCGCTCACGACCACGTAAGCCTCTTCCAACATCTCGGTCGGAGTGGCAATGTGTGCTGCCGTAAAGACGAAGCCCTTCGCACCGGACGAGTTGGCCGCGCCGGCTGAGCTGGCCGAGCGGTCGGTCATGTGATGGTCACCTTTGTGAGCCCGGTCGGCGCGTCGGGGTCGAGGCCGAGGTGGCGTGCCATCTCGAGCGCTATCTGCTGCCCACGGACAATTGCCAGCACCGGCGCAAGGATCTCGGGCGCAGCCGCGCTCCAGGGAAGCGAGCTACCCTCCACCGGCCCGGCAAGACGGGCATCGGCACCCCGCGCCCTCAGTTCGGCGACGACATCCAGGACATCCTGCGCAGCGGGCCCGGGATGGGCAAAGGCCACGACCGGGGGCCGGCGCGAGGCGCCCGACGCTATCGCGATCGGGCCGTGGCGCAGGTCGGCAGCCGAGAATGCGGCACCCAAGCGTGCCGTCGTCTCTTCGATCTTCAAGGCAACCTCCTGGGCGGCACCATACAGGATGCCCCTCGCCACGGTCACCAACTGGTCTGCGCCCGAAAGCCACTCCGCCAGCTCGGCGGCGGGACCTTCGTCGGCGAGCACCTCGGCGACCTGGTCGGGGAGCTGCCCGGCTGCCTGGTCGCTCAGGCCGGCGTCACCGAGAGCCTGAGCAATAACAGCGAAAGCAACAACCTGTGCAGTCACTGTCTTTGTGGCGGGCACAGCTCTCTCCTCGCCCGCAGCCAGGTCCACGACGAGCTCGGCCGCTCCCGCGAGCGGGCTCGCCGGGTCGTTTGTGACCGC
>DATJMJ010000140.1:0-12943 GCA_035508795.1 Acidimicrobiales bacterium | reverse complement strand
ACGACATGGCAATGATGCTCGCCTTCCACGACGCCCTGCGCCGCGAGCTCGGCCACGTTGCCCGTGTGGCGGCCACCACGACGACCGACGACCCGCGCCAGGTAATGGCGACGGCGGCGGGGTGGCAGATGTTCAAGGCCTACTTGCACGTACACCACGGCTGCGAGGATGACGTGCTCTGGCCGGCGATGGAAAAAACCCTGGCTGACCGTCCGGACGACCTCGCTCTGCTGGCAGCCCTCGAGGCGGAGCACGCCGCCATCGACCCCCTCCTCAACGCCATCGACGCCACCGTCGCCAACCCAGCGAGCGGCCCCGAGCGGCTGGTGGACCTGACCGACGCCTTGGCCAGCACGCTCAATGCCCACCTTCGTCACGAGGAGGGCGAGGGGCTCGCGCTCATCGACGTGACAGTTACCGATGAGCAGTGGGCCGATTTCGGGTTGGAGCACAGCAAGCGGATGGGCCCCGAAGCACCCCGCGTCTTCCCCTGGATGCTCGACGGATTGGACGACGCCAGGGCCGAGCACATCCTCAGCCTGGTCCCCGAGCCCGCCCGCGCTGCCTACCGCGGCCAATGGCTCCCCGCCTACCGTCAATTGGACCGCTGGGGCAGAGCTGCGGGAGGCGCGGAGCCGGGCCCGCGCCAGGCGGTCGGCTCCAGCGGACGGTCGTGAGCGATGGAGGCGACAACCCTGGACGACGAGAACGAACTACGACCGCTCCTGTTTTCGATCGCCTACCGGATGACCGGGAGCGTCGCCGAAGCCGAAGACCTTGTCCAAGAAGCGTTTTTCCGGATGGGGCGCGCGCGCCGGAGCGGTGCCGTAGTCGAATCGCCCAAGGCGTACTTGACCGCGACGACGACCCGGCTTTCCATCAATTACCTGCGTTCGGCCCGGGCGCGCCGGGAGTCCTATGTCGGCACCTGGTTGCCCGAGCCGCTCGTCGGCGACCTGAGCGATAGCCCCGAGCAAATGGCCGAACTGTCCGACACGCTTTCCATGGCGTTCCTGTTGCTGCTCGAGAGCCTCTCGCCGGTGGAACGGGCCGTGTTCTTGCTCCGGGAGGTGTTCGATTACCCCTACGAGGACATAGCCCAGATTGTCGGCAAGAGCGAGGACAACTGCAGGCAGATCTTTGCAAGGGCACGCCGCCGGGTCGACAGCCACCAGGCCCGGTTCCAGGCCTCTCGCGAGCAGAGTGAAGCCCTGTCACGCTCGTTCATGGCCGCCGTCCGCGACGGCGACCTCGGGCAACTCGTGGACCTCCTCGCCGCCGACGCAACCTTCTACGGCGACGGGGGCGGCAAGGCGACCTCGGTGGCCGAACCGTTGCACGGGCGGGACAAGGTCGCCGAATTTCTCCTTACGGTGTTCGGGCGGGTGATGCTGCTGGGTGTAACGCTCGAGCCGGTGCTCGTAAATGGCGGCCCGGGCGTGATGGCGCGCGACGGCGAAGGCAATGTTGTAAGCGTCATGTCGCTCGAGGTGCTCGACGGCACGGTGCAGACCCTTCGCAGCGTCGTCAACCCCGACAAGCTGGGGCACCTCGGCCCGGTCTCTGATTTCCTCCGGCTCCGCCCCGAGTAAGGCCACCCGGCCCGCTCGCTGCCACCCCGCTCGCTGCCACCCCGCCGCCCAGCCCGCGACCGCCGGCGCCCCGAGCGCAACCTATACGTATGTATAGTCAGCTAACAGGCTGAGTAGTACGCTCGTCATACGTAAAGGAGCGCGATGACGGCTGTCGGCGAACCAGCGTTCGAGGACCTGACGGCAAAGGCACGCCTCCGGGACGCCGCCTTGAGGCTTTTCGCCGAGCGCGGCATCGAGGCCACGACGGTACGGGCGGTGGCGGCGGCCGCCGGCGTGTCAGGGGGCCTGGTCCGGCACCATTTCGGGTCGAAGGACGAGCTGCGGGCCGCCTGCGACGCTTACGCGCTCGAGCAGGCGGTGCTCTTGAAGCAGCAGGCAGTCCTCGGGGGCCGCCTCGGGGACGTCGGTTTCATGTCGTCCGCGCACCCGAGGATGCTCGTGCTGCTGCGCTATTTTGCTCGCTCCCTCCTCGACGGTTCGCCTTCGGCGGAAGCCATGTTGTCGGAAATGGTGAGCCTCACGCGGGACTGGCTCGAGTTGCACCACCCGGGCGAGATCACCGACCCGCTCGCACATGCGGCACTGCTCGTTTCGATGGAGATCGGGGCGCTCGTGGTGCGCGAACAGCTTTCGCAGGTGTTGGGCGCCGACGTCCTCGGGCCTGAGGGCCAGTTGCGCCTGGCGCGGGCGAAAGTCGAGTTTTACTCCAGGCCCCTCCTCAGCCCCGAGCTTGCGGCATCGGCGTTGGAGACGATCGACCGGCTGAGGGCGCGCCCTCAGACCGTGCCGGGCCGGCCAGGCGGGAGCGCGCTGTGATCGAGGTGCACGACGTGGTCAAACACTTCGGCAAGGTCCACGCCCTCGACGGGGTGAGCCTGGAAGCAGAGCGAGGGACGGTCCTCGGGCTGCTCGGGCCGAACGGGGCGGGCAAAAGCACCCTTGTGCGCATCCTCACTACCCTCCTCCGTCCCGACGGGGGCAGCGCCCGGGTCGCCGGGCTCGACGTCGTTGCCGATGCCCAGCGGTTGCGTTCGTTCATCGGGCTGGCGGGGCAGTACGCAGCCGTCGACGAACTGCTCACCGGCCGGGAAAACCTCGAGCTGGTCGGCCTTTGGTACCACCTCCCGCGGCGCGAGTACCGCCGCCGGGCAACCGAGACCCTGGAGAGGCTCTCGCTCGCTGCTGACGCCGACCGGCGCGTCAAGACCTACTCGGGCGGCATGCGACGGCGTCTCGACCTCGGCGCGAGCTTTCTCGCCGGGTCGCCGGTCCTGTTCCTCGACGAGCCGACGACCGGGCTCGACCCCCGGACACGTAACGAGCTGTGGCTGCTCATCCAAGAGCGTGTCGCGGCGGGGACGACAGTGCTGCTCACCACGCAGTACATGGAGGAAGCCGAGTACCTCGCAGGCAACATCGTCGTCATCGACAGCGGCAAGGTGATAGCCCAGGGCACGCCCGACCAGCTGAAAGCCCAGACGGGGGGCGCGACCCTCGAGGCAAAGGTGGCAGATGCAGCAGACCTCGGCAGAGCGGTTGCCGTGCTGGCTGCAGCCGGCAAAGGCGATCCCCGGTCGGACCCGGACCAGCACCGGGTCAGCATCCCTGCCGGAGAAGGGACGGCCCTGTTGCTCGAAGTAGGGCGCAGGTTCCAGGAGGAGGGGATCGTGCTCGACGACCTCGGCATCCGCCGGCCAACTCTCGACGAGGTCTTCCTCGCCCTGACCGGTGGAGCGGTCGAGCCTAACGAGACTGGCCGGGCTGCGGGGGAGGCGGGAGAGAAGGCCGTCAGATGACCGGACCGCAACTTTCCCAACCCCCTGCTGGTGCCCAAGGCGTACCGATGACGCCGTACCTTGCTGTGCGGGACTTTGCCGGCGTCGCCCAGCGCAACCTCCTGCGCACCGCCCGCAGCCCCGACCTCGTCCTCTACGCGGTGCAGCCCGTGATGATGCTCGTCATCTTCCGCTACATACTCGGCGGGGCCATCAGGGTGCCCGGGGGCAATTACGTCGACTTCGTGGTGCCGGCGATCTTCCTAACCGCCGGGCTTGTCGGCGCCATGACGACTGCGATCGGGATGGCCGACGACCTAAAGAGCGGGATCATCGACCGCCTGCGAAGCCTTCCCATGGCTCGGTCGGCCGTGCTGACGGGCCGGTCTCTGACAGACGTGGTCCGGAGCATGCTCGTCCTCGGCATCCTGACCGGCGTCGGCGTCGCGGCCGGGTTCCGTTTCCACAGCAGCCCGGGCCGGATCCTCCTCGGCATGGCTATTGTCCTGGCGTTCGGTTACTCGCTCTCCTGGATGAACACGGCGATCGGCATCGCGGTCAAGGACCCCGCGAGCGCGACCTCGGCTTCGATCGGCCCGACGTTCCTGATCATGTTCGCCAGCAACGCCATAGTGCCTACCGCCACGCTGCCGGGATGGCTCCAGCCGTTCGCACGCAACCAGCCGCTCAGCGTGAGCGCGTCGGCGGTCCGGGCCCTGTTCGAAGGCGGCCCCGCCACCCACTACGTGTGGCTGTCATTGGCGTGGTCGGCCGGCCTCGCGGCGATATTTTTCCTGATCTCGCTCAGGATCTACGAGCGCGCCACAGCGAGCTGAGGGGAGGCCGCGGGGGGTGTTACCAGCCGCGGGCGCGCCACTCCGGGATGTGGGGGCGCTCGGCGCCGAGGACCGTGTCGGCCCCGTGGCCCGGGTAAACCCAGGTGGCGTCGGGCAATTTGGCGAACACCCGCTCTTCGAGGTCGCCCATCAACTGGCCGAAGCGTTCGGCGTCATGGTCCGTGTTGCCTGGCCCACCCGGGAAGAGCGAATCGCCCGTCCACAGGTGCGGGTTGGCCGACAGCCGGCCTCCGGCGTCGTAGCAGAGGGCGATGCTGCCCGGGGTATGGCCCCGCAGGTGGATGACCGCCAGCTCGGCGGCACCAACCCGCACGGTGCCACCGTCGCGCACTGTACTGGCGACCGCGACGGGCAGCCCGGGGGCGTCGTCGGCGTGGGCGACAACCGCCGCCCCAGTGGCGGATTGCACTTCTGCCAGAGCCTGCCAGTGGTCCCAGTGCTGGTGGGTGGTCACGATTGTGCGGAGCGGGCCCGGGCCGACCAGCTCGAGCAACCGGCCAGCCTCGTTGGCGGCATCGATCAGGAGCATGTCCCCGGTCTCGGTGCAGCGCAAGAGGTAGGCGTTGTTGTTCATGGCGCCCACGGCGAGTTTTGTCACGCTGAGCCCGGGGATCTCCCTGGTGTCGGGTGGACCGCCTACCTTTACTTGCCCTGTGTACGCCACGACCGCATGGTAGCGGGACGCCCGGGGAACCGGCTTGTTACCTGCCCATTGAGAGCGGTGGGGACGCGGTTTGCCCGGCGGTCCGGCGGTCTGGCGGCGGTGCGGTGCCTTACTCCGAACGGAGCACGAGCGCCGTCGGGGTGCGCGCGGCGACGCGAGCAGGCAATGCGGCGACGAGGTTGGCGAGCACGAACGCCCCGGCGGCGATCAGTACCACCTCGAGGACCGGCACGCTCGGGGAGGGGACGGCATTGATGTCGTGTGCGAACAGATCCCAGAGCCATCGCCCGAGCGCCACACCGAGCGGCACACCGAAAACGACGCCGATCCCGACTGAAATGCTCGACTGCCATGCCACTGTCGCGGCGACCTGGCGCTGGGTGAAGCCGAGCGTTTTCAACAAGGCAAGGTCCCGGCGACGACGGCGGACCGAAGTGACAAGCGTGAGCGCCAGCGCCGCCATCGCGCCTGCCGCCAAACCGCTGCCCAGGTAGGCGGGCGTGCTGCCGAGCGTGCGGTAGTTGAGGATCTCCGCCGGCCGCTGGACGCCGACGACGGTCACCCCGAAATTCTGGGGCGTGGTTGTCTCCCGGGCGATCTTCTCGAGGCTCGCATAGGCGGCAGCATGGTCCACACCCCGTTTCAGGTCGACGAAAACCCCCTCGAAGCCGGCGTCGGGGACCTGGAACAGGTTGAGCTCCTCCGGGGGGAGCAGGTGGTAGTCGAGCACCGCCCCGTTCCCCATTTCCAGGTGGCTGGACGAGACCCCGCCGCCGAGGGCCGGCAAGGTGGCAGTCCCGACGACACGGAGCTGCCAGGACTGGTGGCTCACGCCACCTGGCAACGACACCGTGACCGTCCCGCCGACGTGCTCGCGCAACTGGGCCAATGTCACCGCTCCGAGCACCACCTCACTCGGGGCTTCGAGACCATGCCCGCTCAGCAAGGGCGGCTGCACCTTGGTCCCCGGCTCCTCGGCGACTACCGGGACAACTTGGCCGTCCACCAGGACCGAACCTTCGTAGACCCCCGACCAGGCGGAAATGTAAGGATCGTGGTCGAGCAGGCTTGTGCTGAGCTTTGCCGGCAGGTTGGCGCCTGCGCTGAGGAGGTAGTCCCAGTTCCAGCCGTAAAGGCGTGGGTGGGAGACAAGCGAGCTTAGGCTTGCGCCAAAGGTGACGGTGCCCACCAACGCGACCGTTGCCATCACCGCCCCGAGGACCGCCGAACGGACCGGTACGGCGGCGCGACCGCTGCCCGGGACGGTGGCGAAGCGCATGCCCGTCAGGGCGGGTGCAGGGACCCCAGCAGACGCCACCCAGTTGAGCAGCCGCGATGGCGCCGGTTCCTTGAAGCTCCGCCGTCCTGCGAGGCGGTTGGGGCTGTCGAGGTAGCTGGCGGCTGCGGTCAGGCACCCGAGCACTACCAAGATGAGCACCGCCCCGCCGCCGAGCACAGTCCAGTCGAAGTTGATGCCGCGGTCGGGGTAAACGGGGCGCACCGCGCCGAGCGGTGCGATAGGGGAAATGGCGGCCGCAACCAGTACCCCGAGCGCGGCACCGGCGACGATGCTCGTTGCGATGCCCGCCAAGCCGTCTCCCCACACCTGGGCCGGGCTGGCACCGAGGGCGCGGAGGACTTCCCTTTCAGCCAGCCCGAGGCGGATCTGGCGCGTGACGAGCTGGCCCGTGATCAGAAGGCACGCCAAAGCCACGATGCAGCCAAAGGCGCCAAGGGCAATGACAAGAGGCCGCAAGGCCCGGTCGGCCTTGGGGACGACCGCTGGAGTGAGAGCGGCGAAACCCGGCGCTCCCTCGGTTGTCATCTTGCGCCCGAGCGCTGCTATCTCAGCTTGGACGCGGGCGACATTGCCCTGCCCTCCGTAAACCTGCACCCCGCTCTCGCTGTAATTGACACAGCATTTGAGGAACTGGTCGGTGAGCGCGGGTGTAAAGAAGTTGTCGGGGGCGGTGCCGGCGTCGGCCTGGTCCTCGATCACGGCATCGTTCGCCTCCGCGATCGCGACCAGCTTTGCGTCGACGACCCGGTACGGCGCCAAGCGTGGGGAGCCGAAATCGGGCTCGTTGACCTGCTCGTTCGTGTAGATCCCGAACCTCACGGTGTCGCCAACTTTTACGCGCATCAGGGCCGCCTCTGCCTGTGTGAGCATGAACTGGTCCGGGTCGGCCGGGTTTGCAATATGACCCTGGAGCACTGCAACCCTGTCCTGGCTGAAGAACTCGGCGCCGTCGCTGCCGTAGCCGTTGCCGGGCCCGGGAGAGAAGTCGGGGATATTGGCGATCGGGGCGCCGTCGGGCGCGAGCGGCTCGATATTGAGCCCCGATTGGCTCACCACGTCCTTGACGTAGGGGAGATGGGCGATCGTTCCGATGATCCTGGGGTCGTAACCCGTGAGGCCCAATTGCGAGTTGAGGAACCCGGTGGCCCCGACGAGGTCGGACGGGTTGGTCGAGGCCCAGAAGGTGCTGAACGAGGACGCCGTCCGGCGCGCAGCCGCGCCCGAGGCCATCGCGAGCCCACCGACCAGGCCGAGCAAGAGCACGATTGTGAGGTAGCCCGGCCACCGCCCGCGGAAGGTGGCACGGGAGCGGTACCAGCCAAGGGTCGTCGGACGCTCCGACACATCGTCCATCGTTGCTTGGCCCGACCGGGACAGGCCAGATGGCAGGCAGGTTGCCGCTCGGTGGTACAGGCACCCTGTTACCAGGGTGGCCGTGCCCGCGGTGTTGGCGGGGCATAGCCGGGGGGGGACGGAGCCGGTGTGGGAGCGGAGCTAGGGCGGCGAGCTAGGGCGGCGGAGCGGGGCTGGCCGTAGGGGTGGGAGCCGGGGTGGGAAGAGCAGGGCTCGGCTTCAGTCCTGGCTCATCCAGGCGGGAGCAGCCTCGAGCAGGAACTGGCTCACCGCCAGGGCCCTGTCGAAAATGTCGCACAGGAGCTCTTCACCGGCTAGCACGCGGGCCAGCGAGACTTTTTGGCGAGCTATCACGGTCAACCTTCGTTCGGCGGGGTCGGTCGCCGAGGGGTAGCTGTCGATAGCAGACGCTTCCACGGGGAAGTCCATGCCGCCGATGCCCGCCAGGTCGATAGCCAAGTGGAGCAGGTCCGGCCCGTGAGGCAGCGGCGGGAGCGCCCAGGTGAACGTGAGCGGGAAGTGGTAGTCGTCGGGCGGGTCGGTCCCCTCGGGCAGGTCGACGACTGCGTCTTCGAACGAGAGCAACACCCTGGGGTCGACCTCGAGCGCGAGATGGAGGTCGAGCGGCCCGTTGCACGCCTCCTCGGGGTGGAGGTCGACTTCCCAGGCTTGCCTGAGCGAATAGGTCTCGACGAAGTGTCGCTCGTCGTGGACATGGAACCCGTGATCGACGGCATGGTCCTTCAGTTCGGCGACATAGCCCGCCACGTCGATTACAGCCATTCCTACAACGCTAGCGGCGCCCGGGAGGCCAACCTTTAGGCCCCCGAGAGCGAGCCCTCGCCACCGCGCCTGTGAGCGATTGGGGACGCCGTGCAACGGTGCCGGGCCAGGCATCGCGGGCGTCGGGTGCCCGCCTCGTTAGGTGCCCCTGAAATTGAGTTGACTTTCGTTGCCAGGCGTGCTGCGATGGGAGCAGTACTAACGCCGCAGGGCACGACGCGCTCAGAAGGAGGTCAGCTGGCATGAGCAACAAGCAATCAGCACAGCTGGCTGCCGCGCGCCTTACCGCCGCCCCGGGCCAAAATGCCGGCCGGCCGTCCGTTAAGTCCGGTCTGTCCGGTGCTAATGGCGCCGACAAGGCCATCCCGGGGGCAGCCTTTACGACCATGTGGTACCGCCACCCCGAGCGGCTGATGAGCCAAAGCGAGCGATTACCGAGTTGATCGGCAAACTTGCAGAATTGGCCCAGAGGCCGCCGGGTTACCCGGCGGCCTCTTTGTTTGTCTGGCAACGAGCGATGGGACCCGAGTAACGAGTTGAGCGAAAGGAACAGGAGATGTTCGCCTACAGCTGGGCCGATAGCGACTACGACGAATACGACATCGACAAGGCGGCCGCGCTTTCCTGGCAGGAGGCGGCGTGCCGCGACAACTCAGGCTCGCTTACCGATCTGTTCTTTTCGGACGAAATTCCCGACATCGAGCTCGCTAAAGCTATCTGCGCGACCTGCAATCTCGCCGGGCCCTGCTTGAAAGGCGCTCTCGAGCGGCGCGAGCCGGCGGGAGTTTGGGGAGGTCAGCTCTTTGCGGACGGAGCGGTCGTCGCGTTCAAGCGCAAAAGGGGACGCCCGCCCAAAGTCGTGCCCGGGGCGCAGCCCCAACCCATCAAGCTCGAGACGTCGGACTGGTTCGAGGTCGTCGAGCAGCGCCTGAAGACTGCATAACCTCCGCTCCGGGGAGGCTCGCGAACTAAGCCAGCAACGACGCCGGGAGGAGCACGCCGGGGAGCACAGGGAGGCGCCCTGTGAGCCTCTTGGTAAGGTGGTCCGGGCGCTTAGCTCAGTTGGAAGAGCGCCGCCCTTACAAGGCGAAGGCCGCGGGATCGAGGCCCGCAGCGCCCACCACCAAATTACCGCCGGCGCGAGATGTGCGTGTTTGTTGAAAGTGCCCGCGTTCACCGTCGCATATGCGCCTGTGGATTGTTAGTAACGAAATCACCCGCCATCTTCGCGTTGTCGTACACAAGGCGCTAACTCGCGCCCGGAATTGTCAATTGTCGTCGCCCTCAACTACCCTGTCGTAATGCCGTGCCGTACTGCACGGCGGAGCCGAAAGGGGATTCTGTGGCCCGGATCACGCAAGTCGTCGTTACTTGCGACCTGGAGGACGGAGAGGTCAACGCCTCCGACTCCGTCTCGTTCACCTATGGCGGTAAGACTTACACCCTCGATCTGTGCCGGAAGCACCTCGACGAGGTTAAAGGTGAGCTTGAGCGTTTTGCAGCTGTTGGGCATTCGGCCGGACGCGGTGGAAGGGGCCGCCGCCGCGCCTCGGCAACGGGCCGCAGCTCGCGTTCTTCTCGCCAGTCGGCAGCTCCGAGAGGGGAGTCGCAAGCAGCGATCAGGGAATGGGCACGCGCTCAGGGTTACGCCGTCGGGGACCGTGGCAGGATCCCGGGCGAGGTCCGTGCAGCCTACGACTCGGCGCAATCCAAGGGGGGGCGTCGCCGCTAAGCAACAATTGACCGCCCCGCCCAGCCACCGATAGGGTCTCCATTTTGTCGGAGGCTGTGGTGAAACTTGCAATTCCTAAAGAAATTAGGCGCGGCGAACAGCGGGTCGCGTTGGTCCCCGCCGAGCTGGCGCGGATCAGCGGGGCCGAAATTCACGTAGAGCACGGTGCCGGCGAGCTCGCTCTATTTCCCGACAGTGAGTACGAGGCGGCGGGCGCAAGTATCGCGGGCGACGCCGCGGCCCTCTACAAGCAGGCGGAGCTCGTCGTCAAGGTAAACCCCCCGAGCCTGGAGGAGGCCGACCTGCTGCCCGAGGGCGCGACGCTGCTCAGCTTCCTGGCGCCCGGGAGCAACCTCGACGTGGTCCGGCGCCTCGCCGAGCGCAAGATCACCGCCTTCAGCTTCGAGCTTGTGCCCCGGATCAGCCGGGCCCAGGTGATGGACGCGCTCTCCTCGCAGGCGACTATCGCGGGCTACAAAGCCGTACTGGTGGCAGCCAACCGGCTCAGCAAGCTCTTCCCCTTGTTCATGACGGCAGCGGGAACGGTGCCGCCGGCGAGGTTGCTCGTGATGGGGGCGGGCGTCGCCGGCCTGCAGGCGATCGCTACCGCCCGCCGGCTTGGCGCCGTCGTGAGCGCCTACGACGTGAGGACGGCGGCGCGCGAGGAAGTGAAGAGCCTTGGCGCGACCTTCCTCGAACTGTCGCTCGAGGCGCAGGAGGGTTCGGGAGGGTACGCCTCGGCTCAGTCGGAGGATTTCGTGGCCCGCCAGCAGGATCTCATCGGTACGCACGTCGCCGGCTCCGACGTTGTCGTCACCACCGCAGCCGTGCCGGGGCGCCGTGCGCCTGTCCTGATAACCGGGGCCATGGTCGCCGCGATGCGACCGGGGTCGGTGATCGTCGACCTCGCGGCGGGGAGCGGGGGCAACTGCGAGCTGACGAAGGACGGCGAGGAAGTGGTCTTCAACGGCGTCCACATCATCGCCGCCGCCGAGCTCGCAGCCACTGTGCCGACGCACGCCAGCAGCCTGTACTCCCGCAACGTCAGCTCGTTTGCCAAGTTGCTCGTCAAAGACGGCCAGCTGGCCCCCGATTACAGCGACGAAATCCTTGACAAGAGCGCCGTCCTCATCGACGGTACGGTCCATTACGAGCCGGCGCGCCTTGCGCTGGAGGAAAGCGCCAAATGATCACAGACGCGATAGATCTCCTCGTTGTCTTTGCGCTCGCTGCGTTCCTCGGGTTCGAGGTCATCTCCAAGGTGCCGAGCATCCTGCACACCCCGCTGATGTCGGGGAGCAACGCGATACACGGCGTCATCCTGGTTGGGGCGATGGTCATCGCCTCAGACGCCCAGGGCGCACTTCAGATGTCCCTCGCCTTTGTTGCCGTTTTCCTCGCGACGCTCAACATCGTCGGGGGCGTGGTGGTGACCGACAGGATGCTCGACATGTTCAAAGGACGCCAGCCCGGCCGACCGCAAGCCCCGGGCCCGGGTGAGCGGGCAGCAAGCAGTCCAGGACAGGGCGTACCCCCCTCCGCCGGCGGGAAGGTCGAGCCCAAGCCGTGATACCGACGGTGACAGGGACGGTGGCACAGACGCTGGTATCAGCGGTCCACATAAGTGCTGACGGCCTGACGGCTATATACCTGGTGTCGGCGGCCTGCTTCATCCTGGCCCTCAAGGCGCTCAGCTCCCCGCGCAACGCCCGCTACGGCAACCTCGTAGGTGTGGCGGGCATGGTCATAGCTGTGGCGCTCAGCTTCGTCGTCCAGGACCCTGGCCACGACTGGGTGATCGGGGCCGGCATGGGCCTTGGTGCCCTCGTGGCGGTGCCGACGGCCCGGCGCGTGCCGATGACCGGGATGCCACAACTTGTCGCCATCTTCAACGGTGTCGGCGGCGGGGCCGCAGCCGTGATCTCGCTCACCGAGTACCTCCACGACCTCCCGACGGGCGTGCCCGCTCAGAAGGGGGTGGAGGTCCTCTTTGCCCTCGCCGTCGGGTGCATATCTTTTGCGGGGAGCGCGCTGGCGTTCGCCAAGCTGCAGGAGCTCATGACCGGCCGGCCGGTCCTCTACCCGGGCCAGCAGGTCGTCAACGCCGTTCTTGCCGTTGCGGTGGTCGGGCTGGGCGTGGTCATCGTGGTCGCACCCCACCTGGTCGCGATCCTCCTCCTGACCGTGGTCGCCCTGGCTCTCGGTGCGGGCGTGGTGCTCCCGGTAGGGGGGGCCGACACGCCGGTCCTCATCTCTTTGCTCAACAGCTTCACCGGGCTGGCGGTGGCCGCCGACGGCTTCGTGCTCGACAACGTGATCCTGGTCGTCGCCGGGACTCTCGTGGGAGCCTCGGGCGCCTTGTTGACCAAGATGATGAGCGACGCCATGGGCCGGTCGCTGCCCAACATCATCCTCGGTGGCTTCGGAGCGGCGCCGGCGTCTTCCGGCCCGGCGGGTGGTGCCGCCGCCGACCAACGCAGCGTGCGCAGCGGGGACGCGAGCGACATCGGCACCCTCCTCGCCTACTCGCGCAAAGTCATGATCGTCCCCGGCTACGGCCTGGCGGTGGCGCAGGCGCAGCATGTCGCTGTCGAGCTTGCACGGGCGCTCGAGGGCCGCGGGGTCGAAGTCGCCTACGCCATCCACCCGGTCGCCGGGCGCATGCCGGGCCACATGAACGTGTTGCTCGCCGAGGCGGACGCACCCTACGAGGATCTCGAGGAGATGGAGCAGGCTAACGACGAGTTCTCGAACACCGACGTGGCGCTGGTCGTGGGCGCGAACGACGTCGTTAACCCGGCGGCGCGCAACGACCCGGGCAGCCCGATCTACGGCATGCCGATCCTCAACGTCGACTCGGCTGCGCACGTCGTGTTCCTGAAGC
>DATJMJ010000139.1:0-4551 GCA_035508795.1 Acidimicrobiales bacterium | reverse complement strand
CCGCTTTGCGCTGCATAGTGCTAGCGTCGTGACGGGCGACGGG
Source organism: Acidimicrobiales bacterium (assembly GCA_035508795.1). Lineage (GTDB taxonomy): Bacteria > Actinomycetota > Acidimicrobiia > Acidimicrobiales > Palsa-688 > DATJMJ01. The sequence goes on along the minus strand of DATJMJ010000139.1, from coordinate 4,508 downwards.
CTCTCAGGAGGTGCGTGGCGCCATGAACGAGCTTCACTCAGGATTTCTCGGCTCAAACGGGTTTGCTCGTTATGCGAAGCGAGCCGGGGGCAGTTTGGCAATCGCCGCCGCGTTCTTGGGGACCGGACTGGTAATTACGGCCGTCCCGGCTTACGCGAATATCACGAGCGGTTATTACACGGTTGGCTCACCCTCGGGAGCTGTCACATCGGTTGACGCCACACCCACCACGGTCGGGGCCGACGCGTCGACCGACTTCGCGCTCACCTTTACGACCTCGGCTGCATTGGCGGGGAGCAGTAGCAGCTGGGTAACCGTGGTGTCGTCCGAGGCCCTTGGCTCCGACCCCACCAACGTGGACCTGATCGACAAGACGACCCCCAATTGTTTGCAGGCGGGTACCGCCGGCGAGGCCGGGTCTGGTTCGGTTACGACTTCGGACCTGACCGTCGACCTGGCGTCGAGCTGCACCATCAGCGCCGGCGACTCAGTGGAGGTGGATTTCGATGCCGACGCGCCGCCGAGCATCAGCAGCCTCACGTTCTCGGTCACGACATCGGGTGACCTGACGCCCGCCGGGTCAAACACGGTCTCCGTCGGCACCTCCGGTGCGACCCTTACGGCCGGGTCGGTGTCGTTCGGTGCCAACACCACCTACTCGATCAGCGACGTGCCGGTCGCCAATCTCAGTGCGGCGGGCACGAGTGTCGAGTTGGCGGCAGGCATAACCGAAGGGACGGAGTCGCTCGTCTTTTACAATGGCCCCAGCGGGTACTCGGTCAGTTACACGCCATCAGGCGGCAGCGCGACGGCTGACCCTGTTACGGGAGCCACGCTCGGGGTAGCTGGCGAGTCCGTCACTCTTACCTTGGCCGACGCCCTGGTAACCGGGGACACGGTAAACATCGTTGCCACAGGCACCAACCCCACCGCCTCTGCGGCGACCGAAAGTAATGACATCAGCGTGACACCTGGCAACGGGACGGCAGAGGCCACTAACTCGATCGTTTTCGGCAACCAGGTGAGCTCCGTCACTGTTTCGCCTTCCACGACGGCGGCAGGTTCCCTCGCAACGTACGTCGTCAACTTCAGGACGTACTCCGCCGTTAGTTCCGGCTACATATTCTTGAGCGAGACGGGCGGGCCGACCGATTTCGCAACGGTAACAGGGGTCCTTGTCTCTGACACATCCCGGCCATGGCAGTACGTGGCAACCGGGTCGGTGCTGAGTGACGGGTTTATCGACATCCCCATCGAGGATGCGATCGACGCAGGCGACTCGATAACAGTCACGCTGCAAAACGTGACCAACCCGCCTGCTCGCAGCGTAATTGACTTTGCGGTTTCGACCAGCGGCGACATTGTCCCTCTGGACGCCCCGCCCTACACGATCGGCGCGGCGGCGAGCACAGGCGTCACCGTGACCTTGAGCGATTCGGCTACCGGAGCCGTCTCGACGTACGCGATCTCCAACCTCGTGGCGAGCGCCTCAATGGCGGGCGGGAGCGCCACGATCACCCTGGAAGGTCCCTCGGGGACGGTGTTCCCGAGCGTTTCGGGTTATTTCTCGATCGCCGACACGACAACGCCGTCCGGGTCGGGGACAGTGACGGGCGCTGTCAGCGGCGGTGGCTCCAATGAGGTCACCTTCATCGTCCCCTCGACGATCAACAACGGAGACCATTTCACGCTAACCGTCGGAGACGTTATAAACCCCGGTACGGCGAGCAGCATCGAGACCATCTCTGTGCTCGGCAACGTGACAGGGTATTCGACGTCCAATGTCTCGGCATTCCCGGATGCCAACTCGAGTTATCCCAACGGGGCGATCGTCAGCTTCTCTGGGACGGACTACGTGTTCGCGGGCGGCCATCCTTTCGAAGTGACGTCTTCGTCGCTGCTGTCCAAGCTGGAGAAGGTCGACCACGCGACTGTGTTGAACGCGGTTTCTGGTGCCAGCGTGCCCACGGCGGCGCCGCGCTCAGGCACGCTCGTTTTCACGCGGCCCATCAACGGGGCCCCGACGATCTACGTCGTTGGCAACGACGGTGAGCTGCACGGTTTCGCCAGCCCGGCGCAGTTTGTCGGAGACGGTTATGACCCCGCCCTTGTCGTGACGGTGACCAGCCTGAGCGGCCTGAAAGTCGGCTCGACTGCGGGCAAGGAGGGTGCATCCGCCAATGCGTTCGCAACAAGCGCTGATGGCGCCATCGTGACCTCGTCAGGCGCCTACTACGTTTTCGCCGGCGGGCGAGCGTTCCCCGTCCCCAACCCGACGTCTCTGGCGACGATCAAGAAGGCAGACAAGGCCAAGGTGCTGTCTGGGAGCGTCACCTCGGCGGACAAGACTGCTTCGATCGCAAGCGGCATCCTCGTGAGCGCATCGGGCGTTGTCTATGTGAGCTACGACAGCGAGCTGTGGGTGTTCAGTTCGCTCAAGCAACTTGCGTCCGACGGCTACAGCGGCACCGCGGGTATCACGCTCCCGAGCACTGGGGGCATTAGTGTGGTGACTAGCTACAGCGGGAGCTGAAGGCCAGGTCTTTCGAGTTCGGGTAGGAGCCGACCCCGGATAGCCTGCTTCTGCGGCGGTGGACAGTAGCAGGTAGTAGAGCCTTTGTGGGTCCGCGCGCGAGTGCGGCCTTTACCATGCCCATGATCGGTCCTATGTCCTGATGCCCCGCACCAGGTGGTCCCAGATCCGAGATTGCGCGAAAGGTGGTACCCGAGACGTGGAGAACTTGAAGTTGTCCCATCATCACCTCACTGCCCGTGCCCTGCTGGGGACATTGCTCGCAACGTCGGCCGTATTGGCCGGTGCGCTCACTGTCCTCGTAACCCAATCGGCTTCGGCAAGACCTCTCGCCGCCAACGCCAAGGAACAGAAGTTCCAGCAAGGCGCGTTCCTGAACGCTGTTTCGTGCACCAGCAAGACTGATTGCACCAGTGTGGGCTACCACCAAGCCAGTTCGGGCACTACTGCACCGCTCGGGGAGATCTGGAACGGCTCGCATTGGCGTTCGGTCGGCATCGAATTGCCCAAGCGCGGGGCCGACTTCGTCATGAGCGGGGTCTCGTGCCCGTCCTCGGGGTCCTGCGAAGCCGTCAGCAACTACTACCTCAGCCGGAGAGGTTCCACCAAGGTGCTGCTCGCGGCGCGCTGGGCTGGCGGCGCATGGGGGTTGCAACAGGTGCCTTTGCCGCCCGCGGCCGTAAGCGGGTCATTTTCGTCCATCTCGTGCCCATCTTCGAGCTGGTGCGAGGCTGTAGGGACGGCCGAAGCTACACGCGGCACGGCGACGCTTGCTGCTGTATGGAACGGCAAGTCCTGGCGGGCCCAATCCGTCCCGGTCGTGGTTGGCGGCGCCGACCCGTCCCTCTCGGGAGTGTCGTGTACCTCGGCGAGCTTCTGCGAGGCCGTGGGGCAGTTTGCCAGCATGCTCACGGGCAGGGAGGCGCCACTTGCCGAACGCTGGGACGGGAGAGGTTGGCTGGTCCAGCCTGGCGCTTCCTCTGGTGCCACCGGCCTGAGCGGGCTCCGGTCCGTCTCTTGCACCTCGCCAACCGATTGCGAAGCGGTCGGCTACTCGACCGACGGGGGCCTGGCCGAAGTCTGGAACGGCCACTTCTGGTCCCGTCAGCAAGGCCCAAACGGCGTCAAAGGCTCCACACTCGGAGTCCTGACCGGCGTCTCCTGCCCAACGAGCGGGTTGTGCGAGGCCGTCGGCTACGACCTCGGCTCGAGCGGGGCCGGCGTAGCGGTGGCTGCGACCTCGAGCGGGTCAGCCTGGAAAGCTCAGGGCCTCCCCAAGTTGGGGGGCGGGCAGCCGGTCGACCTAAACGGGGTGTCGTGTGCCAGCACTAGCTTCTGCCAGGCCGTTGGCCAGTACGGGAGCACCAGCAGCGGGTCTCACCCCCTCGTCCTGGCGTGGAACGGCTCGGCGTGGAAAGGTCAATCCGCCCCGGCCTCGTGAACTTTTGCGACGCTATCGAACATACGTTTGATATAGTGGCGAATGTAACGCCTTGAGCCTCGTGGCCGGCTGGTAGGCCTCCTCAGCAAGAAGACCCCAGGTCCCCTCGAGGAGGTGCCATGCCGCCTGATGGCCCAGCGCGCCCTGTCCCGCTTGTTGCGGCTGCACCCACGCCCGCGCCCGCCCCGGTGCCCGCCCTCGCGCCTACGCCTACGGCTGCACCCGCGGCCGCGCCGGCGCCCGCCCCCGCCCCCGCGCCTACGCCTACGCCTACGCCGGCACCTACGCCCACGCCCGCCCCCGCGCCTACGCCCACGCCCGCCCCCGTGCCTACGCCCACGCCCGCCCCCGCGCCTACGCCCGCCCCCGCGCTCGCGCCTACGCCTTCGCCTACGCCCACGCCCGCCAGTGCCGTCATCTCGGGGGCTGAGGCGCTCGTGGCCCTTGTGCGCAGTTTCGACCCGGCCCTAGTAGCTGCAGGTGAGTGCGCAAGTGTGGCAGAGGCCCTCGCCCGGGCCGAGAAAGCTTGTAGTG
>DATJMJ010000138.1:0-20123 GCA_035508795.1 Acidimicrobiales bacterium | reverse complement strand
AAAGAAGCGCTCCCCCCTTGCCCCCCAGACTTGCCCGCTGCGGACCCCCCACCTCCACAAGCGGCGACGAGCATCCCGAGAGCCGCGAAGCCGCACACCACGACCGTTGACAGCCCGCGGCCCAGCCTCGCTCCGCCACGCGGGCTCCGATGGAGCCGCCACCCGCGCTGATCGCTTGGAACTACGGGTCGGCCAAAAGCCACCGTGCCTCCGTTGCTCGGGGCTGAACATATCTGACATACCCCTTCGCCTTTTATTCAGTCGCCTCGCTCATGCCCGATCCCCACCGAACGTGCGTACTAGGGAGTTTTTTGACGCATTGAGTGAGCTGAGGCCTGCGGTTGGGCTGCTCGGAGGGACCACTACAAGGTTGAGGCCACGGGATCGCCCCTGCCCCACGACCCCTAGAGCCCAACGAAGCAGTGGGCACGCCGCGCAACCGGCCCGAGCGGCAACCCCGCCCAGGCGGAGACAGACCAGCGATCGGCCCGAACGCCAGCCTGGCCAGGCGGCGGCCCGACAGAGCGCCAATCGCCCAGCCAGCTGACTGGCGGGCTTCCGCGGGCTGACGGGCTCGGCGGGCTCGGCGGACTGGCTGGCGGGCTCGGCGGGCTCGGCGGACTGGCGGGCGGGCTTCGGCGGGCCCGGCGGGCCCGGCGGACTGGCGGGCGGGCTTCGGCGGCCCGGCGGGCCCGGCGGACGGGCGGGCACCTGGCCCGGCAAATCCGACAAGCCAGGCTCCGGGTGGTGGCCAACCGCCGGTGCCATTTATGTTGCCCTTGCCTCGGGTAACTTAACGAACAGGTGTAGCCGACATTAAGGCTACGTGGACAACCCCGAAGGGAGCCCATATGCGGGCATCGAGAAAGGCGGCGTGTGCCGGCGCTGCTCTGGCTGCAGCGTTGGTGGGTCTGGTTGTACCTAGCAGCATAGTAAGTGCGGCACCAAAGTTATCGAACGCCAGTTCGCCATCCATTCCCGGCCAATACGGCAGCCTGCCGGCCTACAACTCGAACGCCTCTAATGGCGGGACGTTGACCACGGCATATCCGCCGGGCGCCGCTCCCACGTGGATCTTCCCGATAACGCCCGCGGCGAACCTATCGGTCTACGACAACGACGATTTCGAGAACTACAGCTGGCGCCCACTGTTCTGGTCCCCCGACGGTTACTCGCCGGCGATCGACTACAGCCAGAGCATCGCCAAGCCGCCCGTGCTCACCAACGACAACAAGACAGTCACCATAACGCTCAATTCGGGCTGGAAATGGTCCGACGGCCAACCGGTCACATCCGACGACGTCCTGTTCGACTACTGGCTGTGGAGGGGGGCTGTAAAGCTCAGCCCTGCAAACGAAGGTGACTACACGCCCGGCCTCTACCCGGACAACGTCACTTCCATAACTGCTCCCAACCCGACGACCGTCGTCATCAATTTCAACCGGACCTACAACGCTGATTTCTTGTTGCTCGAGCAGCTGGGCGTACTCGTGCCGTTGCCTGCCCAAGCGTGGGCCGAAACGAGCGCCTCGGGGCCGATAATCCCCGTCGACCAGCTCAACCTCAGCAATTCCGAGGCAATTTACAAATTCCTTGCCGCCCAGTCGGCTGACCTGAAGACCTACGGGACCAACCCCCTATGGCAGGTCGTCGACGGCCCGTACAAGATCAGCTCTTACGACCCGGCGACCGGCGCCAACACGATGGTGATCAACACGGCTTACACCGGGCCTTACAAGCCCCACTTTGCCCAGATCGACCAGCTCGCGTTCACTTCGTACACGGCCGAGTTCGACCAGCTTCTCACGGGGAACGTCGATTTCGGGCCGGTCGATTTCAGCGACCTGCCGCAGGTGCCTACGCTCGAGTCCAAGGGCTATGACGTCTGGGGGTACCCGGACTACGGCTTCCAGTACCTCCTTTACAACTTCAAGGACAAGACCGGGGACTTCGGGAACGTGATCAGCAACCTCTACGTGCGTCAGGCTCTGGCGCACCTCGAGGACGAACAGGCGCTCATCAAGTCGCGTGGTGTGTTCGACGGGGCGGCCGGGGAAGCGTACGGCCCTGCGCCGGGTATCCCTTACTCACCGTTCTCGCCTTCCGACGCCACCAAAGACCCGTACCCATTCAGTGTTTCCACAGCCGCGGACATTTTGAAGTCCCACGGATGGCATGTCGTGCCCAACGGGACGACTACGTGCGTAAAGCCTGGCACTGCTCAAAATGAGTGCGGGCCGAACATCCCAAAGGGCACCAAGATGGACTGGAACCTGTTCTACGCCAACCAGCCCCCCGTCACCGGGACGATCGACGAAGTCTTCGCCTCGACTGCCAAGCAGATCGGGATCAACCTCACGCTCAGCGCGAAGACCTTCAACTACCTCATCAGTGACCTCAACGACGTCTCGTCCCCGAAAAACGACAACGACTGGGCGATGTCGGATTTCGGCGGTTTTACGGGCTATATCTACCCCACCACGAACGAAATCTTCAATACGACCGGGTCCTTCAACGCTGGAGGCTTCAACAACTCGCTCGTCAACCAGGCCATCAATAACTCGATCTATTCACTGAACTCCAACGCGGTGAAGGCCGAGGACGACCTCGTTTCCCACGAGCAGCCGGGCCTGTTCCAGCCGGAACCCGACTACATCTACGCATGGAAGTCCGATATCTCGGGGATCCCTGCTGGTTTCGAGGAGGCGTCGCAAGAGCAGTACGCCCCCGAGGAATGGTGGTACGTCAAGTAACCCCGGAGCACAACGAGCCACGGGCCGGCAGGACAGTTGATGGGCGAGCTGCGACGACAGCGACCCCACTGCTCTGCTGGCCCAACGGCCCAGGCGACGGCCCAGGTAACGGCCTCGGTAACGGCCAGGCCACGTCCCCAGCAACGGCCCAGGCCACCTTGCCGGCAAAGGGCCCAGGCGAGGCAGGCCCGCACCCGGCCGGGTGCTCGCTGCCGCTGCGGAGCCTGGCCAGCAACAAAGCAAGCCATTTGTCAACCAAGCAAGTGACATAACCGATACCACTACCTGGAAGGGGTCAGGTCGATTACCGGGTGGCTCACTCCAAGGTGCCCCGTCCAGCTCGGAGCGTTGCAAACGAGGCCCTGACCAGAACCAGGCGAATGCCAATAGGACCAGAACTTGACCGCCTACCTGATTAGACGTCTGATCATCTCGCTGGTGGTGATCCTTGGCATTACGGCGCTCACGTTCGGGGCGACGCACGTCATTGCCCCGACGCCCGGGCGGGCGATCCTCGGCCCGAGGGCGAGCATCGCAGCGGTGAACGCCTTCAACAAGCAACATGGCTACGACAGGCCCGTATGGGACCAGTTCGGCAGTTACCTTTGGGGCCTGCTCCACGGCAACCTTGGCTATTCGTACAAGCTCGACCAGAGCGTGAGCTCGCTGATAGTGGAAAACGCCCCACACAGCATGTGGCTCTCCGGGTTTTCTCTCTTCGTAAGCATCCTGATCGCCATCCCGCTCGGGATATTCCAAGCCGTAAAGCGCAACACAATCCCCGACCAGGTCCTGACGGCGGGTGCTTTCACGGCCTATTCCATGCCGCAGAACTTCCTCGGGATCCTGCTGATAGGCGCCTTTGCCATTACGCTCCATATTTTCCCAGCCGAGGCCAGCCAGAGCGAGAAGGTAGTCCCCTACATTTTTGCTTTCCGTTCCAATTTCCTGCCTATATTAACGCTCGTAATAACGTCCGTCGCGGGCTATTCGCGCTACATGCGCTCATCAGCCCTCGACGCTCTCGCTCAGGACTACATCCGCCTCGCCCGGGCCAAGGGCCTCCGCGAGCGGACCGTCCTGCGGCGTCACCTGCTCCGCAACGCGAGCCTGGCCATGGTAACGCTGGTAGGCCTGTCGATCCCCCTCCTTTTTGCCGGCAACCTGATCGTCGAAAATGTCTTCAACTCGCATGGGCTCGGGCTGCTTTTTGTGAACGAGCTCGGGCAAGAGGATTTCCCGACCGTCATCGCCCTGACGCTCATAGCCGGCATCGCAACTGTCATCGGCAATTTCCTGGCCGACGTCGCCTTGACGGTCGCCGACCCCCGGATCCGGATGGGCTGAGGCGGGCGCGGCGAAATGGCGTTTACCCTCAACGAGATCGGGGAGTTCGGAGAGGAGCTCCGCCAGGTCGAGGCGCTGCCCGAAGGTGGGCAGGTACAAGGGCCAAGGGCCGGCTGGCGCCTGGCGCTCTCCTCGTTCATCGAAAACAAGCTCGCTGTGGTGGGCACGGCGATCATTGTTTTCTTCGTCCTTTTCTGCTTCGTGGGCCCGCTGATCTACCGCACCAACCAGACCGACACAAACATCATCAACGCCTTCGCGTCTCCGAGCGGGTCGTACCCTCTCGGCACGGACAACAACGGCTTCGACGAACTGGGCCGCATCATGGTCGGCGGCCAGGCTGCTCTGGAGATCGGGTTTTTCTCGTCTGCAATCGCGACCGTGTTGGGCACGCTCGTCGGCGCGATCGCCGGGCTCCTCGGAGGGTTCGTGGATGCCCTGCTCATGAGGATCGTGGACGTGCTGCTCTCGCTCCCGCTCCTCTTCGTCATCCTCATCCTCGGCGACCGGTACAACGGCACCACGGTCATCACCTTGTCGCTGATAATCGGGGTCTTTTCTTGGCTTGTGTCGGCGAGGCTCGTGCGAGGCGAGGTGCTGAGCCTGAGGGTGCGGGACTTTGTGCTCGCCGCCCGTACTATGGGCGCCGGACGCAGGCACCTCATCTACAAGCACCTCATCCCGAACGCGCTCGGCGTCGTGATTGTAAATATCACCTTCCAGGTCGCCGACGCGATCAACCTCCTGGCAGTGCTCGGCTTTCTCGGTTTCGGGCTTCACTATCCCGAGGTCAGCTGGGGGGACATGCTGTCGGGCGCGCTCAGTTACCTGCAAGACGGCTACTGGTGGATCGTCTACCCGGTCGGTGCCTGCCTTGTCCTTGTCGTGATGGCTTGCAACTTCGTCGGTGACGCCCTCCGGGACACCGTGGACGTCCGGTTGCGCCGGCGTTGAGCGAGCGAGCTGGGCTAGTGATAGCTGCGCTGAGGTAGAAAGGGCTTACCCGGGAACTGCGAACATGGCGCCAGCACTCGAGATCAACGATCTTTCAACTCACATAAAGCTGTCCCACTCGGTCGTCCAGGCTGTGGGCGACATCAGCCTCTCCATCGGTGCCGGCGAGACATTGGGCCTCGTGGGCGAATCGGGTTGCGGGAAATCGATGACGGGACTGTCGATCATGCGCCTCTTGCCCAATGGCGGCCACATCGTAAGTGGGTCCATCAAATTAGGCGGGCGTGACCTCGTCAAACTGACAGACGCCGAGATCCGGGATGTGCGTGGCAACGAAGTTGCAATGGTCTTCCAGGATTCGGCCAGCTCGCTCAACCCGACTATGACAGTCGGCGACCAGATCTCAGAACAGGTGCTGCGCCACCGCGACGTAAGCAAGCCCGAAGCGCTCGAACGTGCGGTGGAGGTCCTCGCCACCGTCGGTCTGCCCTACCCGCAGGAGCGGATCCGCTACTTCCCGCACCAGCTTTCGGGAGGCCAGCGCCAACGGGTCATGATCGCGATGGCGCTTTCGTGCGACCCCACGCTGCTCATCGCGGACGAACCAACCACTGCCCTCGACGTCACTATCCAGTCACAAATCCTCGGGCTGCTCGACGAACTGAAAGAGCGCATGGGTATGGCCATCTTGCTGATCACCCACGACATGGGCGTAGTGGCAGGACGTTCGGACCGTGTAAACGTCATGTACGCCGGGCGCATCGTCGAAACAGCGCCCACGGCCGAGCTTTTCGCTCACATGCACCATCCCTACACCCAGGCGCTCCTCGGCTCGATCCCCCTCCTCACCCAGGACCGTCATCAACGCTTGTACAGCATCCCGGGGCTCCCGCCGGACCTGACCGCCCCGCCTGCCGGGTGCCGTTTTGCAGCCCGGTGCCATCGGGCGACCGAGAAATGCCGCTCGGACGAACCCCCGTTGGAGCCCCTCAATGCCGGGCACTTTTTCGCCTGCTGGCACCCCGTAGACGGCCCCGTCAACCGGGCTTCGGCGGCGCCGAGCCTGCGCTCACCGGACGCGGCCGGGCCGGCGGGTACCCGTGCCCCGGGTGCCGGCCAGGTAAGCGCTAGCACGACCGGCACGGCCGCTGCCAGCCCGGACGAGCCCGGCCCAGACAGGACCGGCCCAGACAGGACCGGCCCGGCCCAAGCCACGAGCACCCTCGCCGGACTGCATGCTTCCCTCAAACCGTCACTGCCCAACGGCGTCGACGAGGGCGCGAGCGCCGTCACCTACGAGCCCGAGCAAGCTCGCCATATCGCCGAGCGGCACCGCTCCGGGCGAGAGGACTGGGCCAAGGGCAGCGACGCCGACAACACCCGTTTGCTAGTGGTCGAAAACGCCGTGCGCGAATACCCGGTGACAGCGGGGGTTGTGCTCCAGAGAAAGGTCGCCTCCGTCAAGGCAGTAAGCGGTGTGTCATTTACCGTCGGGCGCGGCGAGACATTCGGCCTCGTAGGCGAGTCAGGCTGCGGCAAGACTTCGCTAGGGAAAATGATCGTCGGTTTGGAAAAACCCGATGCCGGGCGAGTAATGCTGCGCGGCACCGAGATCGGCAAAATGACCGAGCGCGAACTGCGCCATTTTCGCCGGGACCTGCAGATGGTCTTCCAAGACCCCATTGCCTCGCTCGACCCGAGGATGCGGGTCGGGGCAATCCTGCGTGAGCCTATGCGGCTTCAGGGAGTCGGCACTCACAAAGAACAAGACCAGGTAATCAACAACCTCCTCGGCGAGGTGGGGCTTCCGGTCAATGCTGTCGAGCGCTTCCCGCATGAGTTTTCGGGCGGCCAGCGCCAGCGCATAGGCCTTGCCCGAGCGCTCACGCTCAACCCACAGGTGATCGTCGCCGACGAACCCGTGAGCGCCCTGGACGTTTCGATCCGTTCGCAGGTCCTCAACCTGATGAAACGTCTCCAGCAAAGCCACGGCCTCACATACGTCGTTATTTCCCATGATTTGGCGGTCGTCAAGTACATGGCGGACCGCATCGGGGTCATGTACCTCGGCAAGCTTGTCGAAATGGGAAGCGGCGAGGACATCTACTTCCGGCCAGCGCACCACTACACCGCAGGCCTGATCGCCGCTGTGCCCGAGCCGGACCCCTCCCATGAAGGCGCCAAAAAGAGGATCGCCGTCAGCGGCGAGCTCCCGAGCCCCGTCGACCCTCCGTCGGGCTGCCGTTTTAGGACTCGTTGCCCTGCTGCGCAGGAAATCTGCAGCCGCGTCGAACCACCTTTGCGCCTCTTCCACCCGGGGCATGTGGCTGCGTGCCACTTCCCGCTCCAGCCACCGGCCGAAAGCGAAGCTGCCGCCGGGCTGAGCGCGGGGGCCGCCCAACTGGGCGTCGGGTTGGCCACGACCCCCGGGATGGGCGCGGGGTTGGGCGCCCGGTTCGCCGGAACCCCCGCCGGGACGGTCGGCACCGGAGCGGTTGGCACCGGAGCGGCGGGCACCGGGACGGTCGGCGCGCTCGGGCCGACGTCAACCGGGCCCGCACTGACCAGCTAGGAGCCGACCGGCCGTTTTGTCAGCACCTGGCTGGCGCGCGAGGCTATGGTGTGCGGTTTGTCATCCTTGGGGCGGGCGCGGTCGGAGGGGTGGTTGGAGGCCGGCTGTTCGAGCACGGCCGCAACGTAATCCTGGTCGCCCGAGGTCAACATGCGCAGGTGATCGCCGCCCGTGGTCTGACCCTGGCGTCCGCCCTCGGTGTCGTTACGCTGCCCGTGCCGGTAGCCCAGGGGCTCGAGCACGTGGACTGGCGGGGCGACGAAGTCGTGCTCATGTCCGTGAAGAGCCAGGACACCGAAGCGGCTCTGCGGGAGCTCAGCTCACTCGCCCCGGCCGCGACGCCCGTGGTCTGCATGCAAAACGCCGTCGCCAACGAACCGGCCGCGCTCCGCAGGTTCCCCAATGTCTACGGCATCTGCGTCATGTGCCCGGCGGCACACCTCGAACCCGGCGTCGTCGTGGCCGAATCTTCCCCAATTACGGCGCTGCTCGACATCGGGTGTTTCCCCAGTGGCGTTGACGCAACCGCCGAGTCGATAGCAAACGCCCTGAACGCAAGCACCATTGAGTCAGTACCGCGTCCGGACATCATGCGCTGGAAGTACACCAAGCTATTGAGCAACCTGGGTAACGCAGTCGATGCGCTCTGCGGCCCCGAGGGCCGGAGCAGCAGGGTCACGGCACTGGCCCGGGAGGAAGGCAGAGCTTGTCTGAGGGCTGCCGGTATTGACTTTGTGCCTGAGGAGGAGGACCGCGCCCGGCGCGCCGACCGGCTCAACCCGACCGACGTCGTCGGTTACGGGCGAGGCGGCAGCAGTTCCTGGCAAAGCCTGGCCCGCTCCAGCGGTTCGATCGAGGCCGACTACCTAAACGGCGAGGTGGTCCTGCTCGGCCGGTTGCACGGAGTGCCGACGCCGGTCAACGAGCTGCTCCAGCGCGTCGCCAACGAAAAAGCGAGGGCCCACGCAAAACCTGGCACGATCCGGCCCGAGGAACTGCTTGCCCTCCTCGGCCAACCGGCCTCCTAGCCTCACCCCCTGGGCGGCCGGCTCCTTCTGAGGCTGGCCTGTTGCGGCTGGGCGCTTTCCCACCTGGTCATTGGGGCCCCGGCATTCACGGCTCAGAGGATTCGCAGCTCGGAGCATTCACGGCTCGGAGCATTCACGGCTCGGAGCATTCACGGCTCGGAGCATTCGCAGCCCGCCCAGGCTCAAACCTAGCCCGCAGGTGCGACGTAAACCCTGTCCCGGCCGGAACGTTTTGCCTGTTGCAGGGCGGCGCCCGCAGCAGCCAGGAGCGCCTCGGCGTCATCGCCTGGCCGAAGCGCAGCTACGCCAACGGATACGTGTACTTGGAGCGGCGGGTTGACAGTGACAAGAGCCGAGCCGGCCACTAGCCGCCTCACCTCGTCCGCCAACGCCACGGCATGCTCGAGGGTGGTACCAGGCAGTACTACCGCCAGCTCGTCTCCCCCGCTCCGTGCAAGGAGGTCTGCCTTCCTCAGCCGGCGGCCGACTGTTTTGGCAAGCGCCGCTATTACGTCGTCGCCCACCCCAAACCCGAAGCTGTCGTTGATGTCGGTGAAATGGTCCACGTCGAAGCACAGCGCCGAACAGCTCGCCCCAAGGCCCGAGCCGGCACCGGCACCGTCACTGTCAGCACCACCGGCATCGGCGCCGGCACGGGCACCGACATCGGCACCGGTACTCGCACCAATTTCTTCCCCATCACTTGCCCCTTCGCCCGTCGCGCCCAAGGCGGCAACGATCAGCTGAGCGCGCTCGAGCAGCGTCCGGCGGTCCGGGAGCCCCGTCAAGGGGTCGGCGAAATCGTCGGCCTGATCCCCGCCGGTACCTGCTCCCGCTCCCGCACCCGCACTCGGTCGCGCTTGTGCTCCCGGTCCCGCTCCCACGCGATTACCAGCACCGGTACCAGCGCCAGACCTGGGCGCCGGTCCCGGAAGCGGGCGGCCCGGGGCACGCACAGAGCCGACCGCGTTGGGTGACCTCCTGAACTCGAAAGCCAAACCAACCAGGCGCGCCAAGCTGGCGAGGAGGAACGCCTCTAATACAGGCGGCTCGTTCGCTCGGCTGGCATTAAGCGGGGTTAGGAAACCTACGTGGGCGCCGTCGTGTGCGGTGATCGGCGCCCAAAGCAGCCCGCAGCCGGCTGCGATGTACTCGAACAGCAGCGGCAGATCCTCGGCCCCGACGCCCGCCGGAGCGAGCTGGTTCGGGGGCAGCCACAAGGCACCGTCCATTTGGACCGCCGCCACGCAAAGCTGGCTGTAGGTAAGTTCGCTCACCACACCCTCGAGCGCACGGGCGCCGCGGTCTTGAGCCGTCTCAGGCTGGCGACCGGCACCCGCACCGGCACCCGCACCGGCACCCGCACCCGCACCGGCACCGGCACCCACACGCGCACCGGCACCGGTGCGTACCGCGGCGCCACCGCCCGTGTAGCGAAGGCTCCCGTCCTCCCGGCGCAGAGCGGTCGCGCAAGCGTCATAGCCGAGCACGTCGCAAGCGATGCCTGCGGCCAGCGCCAGCACATCGTGCGCCTCTGCAGCCCGGGCGAATTCACGCGCCCGGCTCATCATTTCTCCAAGTGCGTGAAGGACCTCGGGCGAGCGCGCGCTCTCCTGGTAGGAGCTCGAGAGGCCTACCGGGCCCGTTGCCGTCGTGCCAGTCGTTTGGAGGGACGTCATGACTACTTATCGACCACCGAGGAGCAAGTTTGAACACCCGAAGGCGCGGGGCGAGCCCGAGCAGGACTGCCGGGCGAGGCAACACCCGCCCACGCACGCGCCCCGGGGAGCAGAGACGGCGCTTTTTCTCAGGCGGCACAATGTGCCCGAATTGTCCCCCCACGAGGGACCGTTATGGCGCGCAACGTTTACCCGCGAGCATTCGTGGATTTCCCCCGCGTATTTGGCCCTGCGGCGGGTACGCCGGTGGACTAATCCTCGATGCGGCTCATTACGTGCTTCACCCTCGTGTACTCCTCAAAACCGTATACCGAGAGGTCTTTACCGTACCCGGAGTGCTTGAAGCCGCCGTGGGGCATTTCGGCGACGAGCGGGATGTGGGTATTGACCCATACACAACCGAAGTCGAGGTCGCGTGACATCCGCATGGCCCTGCCGTGGTCTCGGGTCCACACGCTGGCGGCAAGGCCGAACTCGACCCCGTTGGCCCATTCGAGGGCTTGGGCTTCGTCCTCGAACCGCTGCACTGTTATGACCGGCCCGAAGACCTCTCGCTGGACCATTTCGTCGTCCTGGCGTAACCCCGCGACGACCGTAGGGGCGAAACAGAAGCCCCGCTCCCCCACCTGGCTCCCACCCGTAAGGACCTGCGCGTGGGACGGCGTGCGGTCCATGAAACCCTTTACGCGCTCGAACTGGGTGGCGTTGTTGAGAGGCCCGTAATCGGCGTCCGGCGAGCCCGCGACATAAGGGCCGACCTTGGTGGAACGCGCCTGCTCCACCAAAGCATCCACGAGATCGGTATGGATTTTGGGGGACGCCAGCACCCTTGTCGCGGCTGTGCAATCCTGGCCCGCGTTGAAGTAGCCGGCAACGGCGATCGCCTCCGCAGTCGGCGTCACATCGGCGTCATCAAAGACAATGACCGGCGCCTTGCCCCCGAGCTCGAGGTGGACCTTTTTTACATCGCTCGCCGCCGAAGCCGCCACCTCCATACCGGCACGGACGCTACCGGTGAGCGAGACCATGGCGGGTACCGGGTCTGCCACCAGCGCCCGCCCGGTGTCGCGGTCACCGCAAATAATGTTGAGCACTCCGGGTGGCACGTGCTCCGCCACGATCTGTGCAAGCAACAGCGTGCTCATTGGCGTCGTGTCCGACGGCTTGAGGACCATCGTGTTGCCTGCTGCGAGAGCGGGCGCCCATTTCCAAAGCGCCATCATCATCGGGTAGTTCCAGGGGGTGACGGCCGCACAAACCCCAACAGGTTCGCGCCTTACGTAGGAGGTGTGGCCGGCCATGTACTCCGTCGCGGCCCGCCCTTCGAGAACTCGGGCTGCGGCGGCGTAGAACCGGACCTGGTCGACCATCGGGGGGATTTCCTCCGACATGGTGAGCCCGAAAGGTTTGCCCGTGTTGTCGCACTCGGCTCGCACGAGTTCCTCAGCGCGCTCTTGGACCGAGTCGGCTATCCGGATGAGGGCGAGGCTACGCTCGGCGGGAGTAGCCCGCCGCCAGGAACGGAAGGCCTCTCGAGCCGACTTGGTGGCGCGCGACACATCCTCGGGGGACGAGACCGGAGCCTCGGCGATCACCTCGCCGTCGCTCGGGTTGACGATCGGTGCGAACTTGCCGCTCAACGGCTTCGCGGGCTCGCCGTGGATGAAATTGTGGAGTTGGTGGGCTGGCACGTCGCTCGCAGTTCTCCTCGCTAGTTGTACCTTCACGTTGGACCGTCGCGCCTTGCCCCGCTGTACCTCCGCTGCGGGACGCGGCTTGCCTCTCAAACCTATGTACTAGCACTGCGTACTATCGCATTGGGGCTGAGGGTCGCTGAGGCGCAGTGCAGCGCACCTTGGCTGGAGTGTTGCGGCCGGGACGATGCGCCCAGCGGGCTAGAGCCGCCTGAGCTCCGGGACGCAACAGCGCCGACGCCACCCCTTGGGCTTGCGAAGGGGGCCGCCGGGCACCGGTGGAGCGCGACGGGACCAGGTTTGCGCGGCCGACGAGCCTCCAACGCGCGAGGCCGCTGAGCTAAGTTTCAACACGTGACTGCGGGGCCCGAAGTCGGTACGGCCTTATTACTCGAGGAGTGCCCGTACTGCAGCGAGCTCGTCCCACCGGGAGCCTTTTGCGGCTATTGCGGCGCCCATTTTTCTGACGCCGGCGGTCGGCGCCGGCTGCACCACTACGCGGCGGCTCCCCATGAGCACGTCCTGCACACGAGCATCATCTCCACCCTGTTCCCCCACCTGCCACGGCGCCATGCGCATATTTTCAGGGAAACTCTCATCGCCGGAGCCCTTCTCGTCGTACTTCTCGGGGCCATCCGGCTCTACACGCCTTCGCTGCTGTTGTCTGCTTTTCTCCTGCCGGTCCTCTACCTCATCTACGGCTACGAGGTCGAGGTTTACGAGTCGCAGCCGCTCCTCGTACTCCTGTGCACCATCGTGGTAGGTGCCGCCTTCGGTTTCGGCTTTACCATCGGGTTCGGGCACGTCGTCAACGCGACGTACAACGGGACCAAACAAGGCCCGCTGTTCAACGGCGTCCTCTTGCCCATCGTGGCGCAAGTCCTCATGCTCGCCGGCCCATGCGTGCTGTGGGCCCGTGCGAAATCGTACGAGGTCCTCGACGGCTTGAGCTTTGGCGTCTGTTCGGCTCTCGGCTTTACCGTCGCCTCCGTCGTCACCGAGTACTGGCACACCTTTACGGCGCCGCTCCTCGGGTCTTCGAGCGTGTCGGCCCAAGAGATCGCAGGCATATTGCGGGCCGGCATCCTGGTGGCGTTGGTCAACGCGGCCACGACGGGCACCGTGACAGCGAGTATTTGGCTCGCCGCTCGCGACCGGTCGCGCCGTTGGCACACTCACGTGCTGCTTGCTCCTCCCGCAGCGGCGATCGTGGCGTTTTCGTGGCAGGTGGGCCTCGGCCTCGTTTCCTACTACGTGACCTCGCTGCTGCTCGACGTCGTGCTTTGGGCAATTGCCGCAGCCGTTCTTCTAGTTTGGGTGCGGATATGCGTCCACAATGCTCTTTTGGAGGAGGGTGCCGAGCACCATGTCGGCGAGGCCGCCCCGTGCCCCGAATGCCACCGCCTGGTACCGACTATGTACTTCTGCCCCGCGTGCGGCGTCGCCAGGTCGGCATCCCCCAAGGGGGCCCGGCGACCGGGCACGGCGGGCACGCTGGGCACGCCAGCTACCGGCCCAGCTACCGGCCCAGCTAGCCCAGCGAGCTCGGCGGGCGCGTTGGCCGGAGAGCAACAACCTGGTGGTCCGAGCGGTGCCCCGGCGGTCCCGGGTACCCCCGATCCGGCCGCCCCAGCATCGGCACCAGACGAAGGGGTGACGCAGTGAGCAACCCCAACTTCCCCAACTTCCCAACCGGTGCGGCGGGATCTCCTTGGACCTCCGGCCCGTCCGCCTCTCCGGCACCGGCTCCCGGCTGGCCCGTCCCGTCCGGCCAGCACGGCCCGGGCCAACCCGGTGCGCCCCTCCCGCCGGCTCCACCAGGTACGGCCGGGTTCTGCACCCACTGCGGCACGCCGTTTGCCACCACCTCCGGCCCCTTTTGCCGGAAATGCGGCAACCGGGTCAGGACACAGGCGCCGGTGGCAACCAATTACACCTACCCGACGATGCCAGCCAGCTGGGTCCCGGCTGCTCATCGAAAACTCGGCCACGTAGGTTTCATTTTCGCGGCCGTTGGGGCGCTGGCGGTGATCGTGGTCGCCATCTCCGCAGCAGCCGTAGCGAACAAACCGACCACCAGCTATTGCCATTTCTTTTGCGGGCCTCAGGTCGGGTCACGCCTCCTCGGTCAAACCGCTTACGACAACTCCAAGTTTGGCTACCGGGTGGAGTACGAGTCCCCTCCGTTCAGCGTCGGTGGCCAGAACGCGAGCGGCGTGCTCCTCGCCGCCAACCAGTCGAACTTCATATTGATAACAGCCGAGAGCGGCGGCGACGTCGCCGGGGCCATCAAGACCGCCTTGAGCGACCTCAGCAGCAACGAATTCCAGGACATGCAAGAGGTGAGCTCGGTGGTGCCGGGCGCCGAGATCGGCTTTATACCGGGAAGCGGCGTCGTTTACAACGCCTCTCTCGTCCCCGCCGGCGGGGGTGAGGCCCAAACGGTGGTCATCGTGTGCATGGCGGCGAGCAACGGCAACATGACCCTCACCGCGCTCGCTGTGGCGCCGCAGGACCTGAGCTCGGTCTCCCAGCTCCCGTTCGGTTTCGCCAATGCCACACTGTTCGATTTCGAGGTGTCCAACACCATATGGCCGGGCCAGTCCTGATGCCCCCGCACCCGGCCTCCTCCAAGCGCTCCGCGCTCTCCCTGCCCCTCGTGGCCCTATTGACCCTGCTCGTTTCGGCCTGCGGGGCTGCCGGCGCGCTGGGCCCGGATAACCCTGCCCATCCGTCGAGGGTACAGGGCAATGGAGCCGGCCGGATGGCACTGCCCCCCGGGCGTACGACATTGCCCGCGAGCCCCCGGATATCGGCACTTCCTCCCGACCCTCCATTGAACGCCGCCGAAAAGGAGTCGAAAGACCTCGGCCTTGTCCCGCCCGGTCAGACAATTACCCTCACGCTGACGCTCAAACAGCGCGGGACCGCTCAATTGGACGCCCTCCTTGCCCGGGGCGAGCGGTTGACCCCTAGCCAATGGGCTGGGAAATACGGGCCGTCCTCGACGGCTACCGCCCGGGCCCGGGCGACGCTTGCACGTGCCGGCATCACCTCGCAGTGGTCGCCAGGCGAAGTTTCAATGGCTGTTTCGGCCGGGGCGGCGCGGATCGAGCGGTTTTTCGGCATCCCGGTGCACGAGTTTTTGATGCCTGACGGGACGCGCTTCTACGGCCCCCTCAGGCCCTTCGTCGCCCCTCCGGCCATCGCCCATGAAGTTGTGGCGATTACGGGCGGGGACGATTACAGGGATTACATGACTGCCGCGATCGAGGGCCCCGACGGTGTGACTCCCGCCCAGATGACCAGCTTTTACGACATGACCCCCCTGCGCAATTCGGGCGTCAACGGCAATGGCGTCACGGTGATGTTCCCCGAGTGGGCGGTCCCGACATCGGACGTCCTGGCCGCGTACGCCCAGAAGTTTAACCTTCCCGCATTCAACGTGAGCGTCGTTACCAAACCGTCTGCCTGGGGCGCCCCCGCCACACCAGGCTCGCAGCAATACGCCGACGTGGCGGGAGAAGCGGCGCTGGACCTCGAAGTGGTGCACGGCCTCGCCCCGGGCGCCAAAGAAGTCGTCTACGAGGCCGGCAACCCGTCGGATCTGCTCAATATGCTCGAGGCAATGGTCACCGCTCACCCTGGTGCGATACTTTCGAGCAGCATCTTCGTCGTCAGCTGCGAGCAGGACCAGGACGCGAAGCAGGTCGCCATGGCTTCGGACAGTGTGTTCGCCCAGGCTGCCAGCGAAGGCACTTCTGTGTTTTGGGCGGCGGGCGACCGGGGAGCCTTCGCCTGCCTGCCCGATGGCAATTCGAGTACCGAGGAAACGGTCTCGGTTTCCCCGATGGGCGCAAGCCCGCACGTGACTTCGGTGGGTGGCACAACAGTTTTTCTCGCATCCAACGGTGCTTATTACAAGGAGAGCGCGTGGGGCGAGCCGATCGAGCAATGGGGTGGCGGCGGTGGCTTCAGCACCATTTTCCAACGGCCTTCCTGGCAGGTCGGCCCCGGCACGAGCGGGATAACGGGCCGGGGGGTTCCCGACGTCGCCGCCAACGCCGATATTGAAAGCGGCTGGGACATCTTTTCGCCACCTCAGTCAGGCCAAAACGGCCCACAGGAGGGGCCTGTGGGAGGGACCTCCGCCGCTACGCCATGTTGGGCCGCGATCGCGGCTCTCATCGACCAGTACCTGCACCAGCAAAACCTAAGAAGTATCGGCTTCGCGGACCCGGCCCTTTATTTCTTTTCCACCAACCCGAAAGGCTTGCCTGCGGTGCCTTTCCACCAGATCACCGAGGGCAGCAACCTGCACTACCCCGCGACTGCCGGGTGGAACCCGGCCACGGGCCTTGGCTCTCCAGATGTCGGCCATTTAGCCGATGATTTTGTGTGGTACGACCGGGCTCACGCCGGGTCGCCCAGCTGACTTCGTACTTACAAAAAAGCTCTGCGACATCCGTAACAAGTCCTTACACAGCAACAAGAGCCGGCCCCAAGGGCCCGGCGGAGGATCCCCGGAAGGGAGACCAGCAATGGCATCGAGGCGAACGGCTGCGAACTCGCCACGTGAGGGAATGAAGCCGGACGACATCGGGCGCATCCGCCAAGCGGAGGCACCACGCGTTTCGCCTGACGGCAAAGCCGTCGCCTTCACAGTCGTAGATATGGACCTCGCTGCCAACCGCTACCGCAGGCGGATCTGGCTGGCCGACCTCGACAGTGGCAGGAGCCCGCGGCCGTTTTCTCCCGGCCCGGACGACCAGCTGCCACGGTGGTCGCCTGACGGCCAATGGCTCGCCTTCGCCGTCAACCCGAAACACGGGCCGGCGCAGCTCTGCGTGTTGCCGGCGTGGCACGGTGGCGAGCGCGTCGTCGTCGCAACCTGGCCCGAGCACCTCAGCGAGCTCGAATGGTCTCCCGACGGCTCACGGCTCGCCTTTGTAGCCAGGGTGCCGGACGCTGAGCGCTACGGGCCGCCCGGTACCGAGGCGAGAGAAGAGGACATGCCTCCCCGCAGGGTGGCTCGACTGTTTTCCCGGCTCGACAGCGAGGGTTGGGTCGTCGACCGCCCCTTGCAGGTGATGGTCGTGGAAGCGGACGGCTCGTCCGAACCCCGGACCGTCACAGATGGCCCTTACCAAGCTTTTGGCATCTCCTGGTCGCCCGACGGGTCGAGGCTGGCGTTCGCCTCTTCTCGCCACGACACCTGGGACCTCGACGGAGCAGTCGACTTGTGGGTGCTGGATGTGGCTGGCGCGCCGCTGACCCCCGAACGCCTCACCGGCAGCGACGCGGCCTACAGCTTCCCGGTCTGGTCACCCGACGGGAAGCGTCTCGCGTACCTGGTCACCCCAACCCCCAAGGACCTCCCCCGGCACAGTCAACTCGGCGTACTCGAGCTCGCGACGGGCACCTTGACCAACCTCACCGCCGACCTCGACCGCAACTGCAACCCCTACGGTTACGGGAGGGCGCCGGTATGGACGGGCAGCGATCTCCTGTGCAGCGTCGAGGATGGGGGCAACGTCCACATCTATTCGATTGCAGCGTCCGGCCACGGCAAACCCCAGCCAGTCGTTGACGGTGAGCGGTGGGTCAGTTCGTGGGACTGGTCGGCAGGCACTCTTGCCATGGTCGTTTCGAACCCGACGTCGTTCCCGGAGCTGTTCACCCGCTCGTTCGGGCCTTCGATTGTTGGGACGCTCGGGGGCAAGGCCGGGGCGCCGGAGCCGGGCCCCCGCCGCGCCGGCCGCGCCAGCGGCCCTGCCCGGGCCGGCACCACCATCAGCGCGGGCTCCGGGCCCCGTTCTGGCGTCCACGTTCGCGGCGAGGTATTGGAGAGCAACATAAGCGACGACGTCGAAGACAAGACGACCGAGCGCCAGCTGACATCGGTCAGCGCCGCTTTCAAAGCTTCGGTGCAACTTGCCGAGCCTGTAGCTTTCGTCGCCCGCTCTGCGGATGGGACCGAGGTGCCGTGCTGGGCCGTACCACCCGTGGGAGCCGTCGAGGGCAAGCGCTATCCCACCCTGCTGAACGTGCACGGAGGCCCGTTCACCTCATACGGCAACCGTTTCTTCGATGAGTTCCAAGTACAGGCCGGTGCAGGTTTCGGTGTCCTCTACTGCAACCCGCGGGGTAGCTCGGGCTACGAGGAGAGCTGGGGCCGGGCAGTCCGCTGGCCGGAGTGGGAGACCGACCCGGGATCTGGATGGGGCGGCGTCGACTTCGACGACATCATGGCGTGTGCGGAACAAGGCTGCCGGCAATTTGGATGGGCGGACCCGGCGCGCCTCGGGATCTTGGGAGGTTCCTACGGCGGCTACATGACATCTTGGGCAATAGGCCATACGGACCGCTTCAAAGCGGCATGCTCCGAAAGAGCGTGCAACAACTTGTTGGCGCTCGAGGCCAATTCCGATATCGCAAGCTCGTTCCGTGGGTACACCGGCGTCAACCACCTCGACGGCGCGGCGGCGTACCTGCGGCAGTCGCCTATTACTTATGTGAAGGAAATGAAAACCCCGGTTCTCATTCTCCACTCGGAAAAGGACCTCCGCTGTCCAATAAACCAAGCCGAGGAGCTCTTCGTGGCACTGCGACTACTCGGCCGCGACCCGGTATTCGTGCGCTTCCCGGGTGAGAGCCATGAGCTCTCGCGTTCGGGCTCGCCCAAGCACCGGGTTGTACGGGCGCGATTGATCCTGGAATGGTTCGAGGAAAAGCTCGCCTAGCGCTGTCCGGACCGGTTGCCGCTGACCGTCGCCCTATGGGTCGCCTCTCGCATCCAGTCCGGGCTGGCGGGAGCCGTCCGGCACCGAGCGGCCCATCAGCCGCAGACCGTCGCGTCAGGCCGACGGGCTCGCCTGGATGGGGGAGATGCCGCGACAGCCCGCGCCGTCAGAGGCGAGCGATAAACGGAGGGACACGCACTTCCGGCTCGAGAAGTTCCTCGGGAGCGGGCACGACGAACGGCGCTTCTTCCTCTAGCGGCCCGTCGACCAGGACCACGTCTTCGATGTCGTCGAAATAGGGTTCCCTGACCGTCCCCGCGGGCTCACCGAGCCGGGGCATCGAGCCAGCAAGGCCACGCGGCCGGCGGAACACTTCGCCCGCCGTGCCGGGCGCCCCAGCGGCCGCCACAGCGTTGTTGGCAATTGCGGCGGCCCTGGCAGCCGCGACGCGTGCCCGGCTAGCCCTTACCCGCGGTGAAGCTTGCACGACCACAGGCTCGGGGACCACCGCTTCGCCAGGGGCACGGCCTGCTTGCGCCTCGCCCCGGAGGGCAACGTTCCGGGCCCTGTGCGACAGGGGGCTCGTCGGGAGCGAGCGGGGCCGGGACTCTGAGAAAATCCGAAGGAAATCCAACAACTCCCTGAAGAACCCAACCATCGAGTCGGGGTGCTGGTGACTCCACTCACTCTGGTCGGTCGTCCTTGTCCTTTGGCCGGTCCCCGTTGCTCCGCGAGGAGCGGACGGCTTCCGGATGCTGTCCTGCGAAAATGCAACGGTCACGGCGCGGTTCCCCTTCTCAGGCTGGGCCAGTACTTGCACTTCGACGCCTCCGGCCTAAGCCGGCTCGGGCGTCCCTTACAAATCGGCAGATCCTCGTTTGCCTTGAGTTACCAGGGGTTTTGCCGCGCTAAACGAGCGCTATCTGTCAACTCGGAAGAATCTTGAATGAGCCAACTAAGCGTGCGCTACGCCGGGCGCACGAGGCGCTCTCGTGGAAAGTGCCCGTCCCGTCGTAAGACGCACCCGGGCGAGGTGCATGCCCGCGTCCGTCGGCCTCTGGTTTGGCGCTGGGCTGAGCCCGGCCGGGCCGGACTCGGGGCCCGGACGGGGGCGCGATGCTGGGCCGGACTCGGGGCCCGGACCGGGCGCGATGCCGGGGCCGGACCGGGGCGCGACGCCGGGGCAAGCCGGGGCGCTTGCGCGGGCGCCCGGGTCGGGGCGAGAGCGCGTACCTGAGGATCCGCTCCGACTCCACTTGGCGCTCCGGCGCGCTCTCGGGCCCCTCTCCCCCTCGGAGCCGCCGTCACCGGGCCAGGTCCACGGCCCAGAGCAACATACGACCACTCTGTGTG
>DATJMJ010000137.1:0-4898 GCA_035508795.1 Acidimicrobiales bacterium | reverse complement strand
CACATGTTCAGCGGACGTATCCCTGACCGATGCCGTCAGCGCGGACGTGCCCTTTCCGAGCATGACGCTGCCGAGCTCTTCGTACTGAAGACGGCGGCCGAACTGACGGCCGACAGCAACTTCGAGCCCGCAGAGCGGCACGTCATCGGTTAGCGCTTTCTGTTCGCGACCCTCTTCGCTCTCGTGCTTCTCGTCTGTGCCCGGGAGCAGGTCGTCCCAATCGCCCACAAGGCACAGCGCACCCGGCCCGAATTGCTGCGGCGACGGGACGTAGCCCCTTGGCCCCCGAGGGACGTCTGAACCTTTCCCCCACCGAGGCGATGAGGCCCGACGGCATACATGCGAAGGCCAGTAGCGGCCGAGAGGGTACATTTCCCTCAACCGTGAGGAAGACCGAAAGGGACAAGCAGGTCCTCGGCTGCGAGGTGGAGGGCTGCGACGCGGCGGTCCCTGCCGGCGCTGTCCCGGGAGCCTGGTACAGGGAGGTGTCCTCGGCCCGCCATCGCGGCTCTATTTCCCTGCCGAGCGGCTTATGGGTCTCCGGGCGCTGCCCCGAGCACGCCCACGGTCGACCTCGAGCGCCCGACAGTTAGAGGTCGATAACTCGCTCCTCGAGGTACCCCCGAGATTTTTCTGCGTCGAGAACGGCGATCAGCCTGCTGGTGAGCTCGTTCTGCTCCTCCCTGATGCGCTCGAGCTAGCAGCCCACGATGCGTCCCGCTTCAGCGATGACGTCAATGTTCCTCACAAGGACCAATCGTCGCGCGAGCCTCGTCTTCAACGAGAAAGGCTGCTTGCCAGAAGGAAGATGTCGCAGAAAGCGACCGCGCCTATTGCGCAATACCCTTGTCAAACCGGCAAGCGAGGTGCTTGTCATCGACTGTGCCTTCCCGAGCCCCGGACGCAGTCCCGCGGCCGTGTTGGCTTGAGACAGGGGCGGTTTTCCAACGCTCCATGGCGATCCCTGGCCAGGGCCTTTTCGTCTTTTTCTGCGCCCGGGTTGGCGGCGGCTTTTGTGGGTAAACCTCTCGACAGAAGGACCGTCCCGCTTCACGGCGCGGGTGAAGCGGAGCGGTCTGTGGGCCGAGGTCCCGGTTCTCGGGGGAACGGGGATCTCGGCCAAGCCAAGCGAGGCGAGGGGGGTCCCGGCGCTGCGGCATGAGATCGCCGCAATGTGCTCACCTGGCTTTTGACCACGCGAAAGTCCCTCGACGCTTTCGAAGGATCCGCCCGAAGCGGCTGCGGCGTCACTCAGTGCATTGCGGGCCTAATAACGATTTCGGGGCGCGTACCCTTGCGTCTAATGGGCGATTGGGACGACATGCTCCCCGGCACCGAGCAGGAGCGTGAAAGCGAGCAGCGTCGCAAGGAGAACGCGCAACCCGAGGACGTATCGCTCTGTGAGAAGTGCGGGGGTCAGATGAGGCTCTCGGACGGTACGTGGCTTCACACGGTCAACGGGAGCGCCGACTGCGACGACGTGACGAACTGGTTCTACAACCCCCAGCGTTACCCTAACTGGCTCCGGCGGTGGGGGCCGGGCCGGTAATCGGGCCCGGAGAAGGGGACATCTGGTGCACCCGCGAGGGACCTTGTGCTCTGAGCCAAAGCATGAATTTTCGGCGAACCTAAGAAGGTGCCAGCCAAAGTCCTCCTAGCCATAGTTCGTGAGAGATTGGACCGGTTGTCATTCGCGAGGCTGGATGCCCCGCTCGAGCCAGCTGAGGAACAGGCTTACCTGGAGCTGTGCCGCCAAGAGCGGCAGCTCCTTGGCCTCTAGCTGTATGGGCTGCTACCTAGGCGCTCTGATCAAGCGACCGAACGGCAGCAGGCAATAAACGGGATGTTCCAGCCGTCCTCATGGACGAGGACGGCTCAGGGCTCGGCTTGTCTTGCTCCGGGATGGGGAACGGGGAACGCGGAACGCGGCACGGAGGGCGGACCATCACCATGGCGGCGCACGTGCACTTTATTCTGCTTTCTTCTCTGCCCGGGCGCCATGAGCCCGCCGGGCATCGACCCTGACCCACGTTGCCAGCTGTCAGTCGGATTTGGCGGGCCGAGGTCCCCGGCCCCAAAGAGCCAAGGGCCCCGGCCTGATGGACCGCTTCCGCTAGCTGCCCGCTTGTGAGCGGCGCGGTCCGCATCTTTCAATGAGACAAGTTGGTGGCGAGCAAGAGCAGGTCCCAAAATGCGATCGCGCTCGTTGCCACCATGAGTGCCAGGCCGATTACCTGCTCGTTGGCGCGCTGAGAGCGGGCGCGCTGGTTCGGACGTGTTGGCAAGGAACCGAGCGCGGCTGGCATGACCTCAGGGTGTACCCGTAAACCTCCTGTTCAAACTCGGTGCAGAAGCCGAGGAAATAAGCCGCCAAGTTCGCAAAGGCCGCCTCCGGGGCACTCAGTTGCGCTGCCGAGGCGGGCGGGCGCAGGTTATGGCCGACCCACGAGGAGCACCACGCGTAGCTGGACGGCTGGACGTTCCTGGGCTTCAGCCGGGATGACGTCGCCCGTTGGAGGCCCGGCCCGAGATTATTGCACGGCTAAGGGGCCTTTGGAGGCTGGCGCTGGACACTGGGCGCCTCTCACCCCCGGGCGAATCGCGAACTTCGCCGCAGGGATCGGGAAGGGCGAGCCTCCATGGAACGCGGCGCCCTCGCCCGCGCATAGAACTCACGAGAGTAATCCGCCGAACGGCACTCTAATGAGGTTGATGCGCGAAATCGCGCACCAATGTCGTTAGAGCCGCCTCGGTCTCAAGGGGTGACCGCGACAGCTCCAGTCCAGGAGGTGCCGTGTGGGAAGAAAAGCGACTGAAGAGGTCCGTGCCGCCGCAGTAGCTGCGGTGCGTAGCGGGATGAGCTACCGCGACGCAGGAGAGCTGGCGGGTGCCAGTTCGAGCGCAGTACGCAAATGGGCCCACGAGGTGCTCGGGCCGAGGTTCGCACCCAAGCCAGGCCGTCACCGGGCGGCCGAGAGCGCTGTCCAGGTAGGGCTCAAGGCCCGGGCGGCAGGGGCAGGGTTGGTAAACGCCGCTAGGGCTGCAGGTATTTGGAGTTCCACCCTGCGCTACTACGAGCTCGAACAAGCTCTTGTGATGAAGGAGCGAAAAGCTAGGGAGCCTGCCTTGAGCCTGGCCGAGCGCGAGGAGATAAGGGTCGGCATCGAGGCTTGCGAGAGCGACGCTGCCATCGCAAGACGCCTCAGGCGCCACCGGGGCACGGTCGGCCGGGAGATAAAGGCCGGCGGAGGCCGGGCCATGTACCGTGCCCATGGCGCCCAGGCCCGGGCGGTGAGGGAGGCAGCCCGGCCGAAACTACCCTGGCATGAGCAGCGCCCGTGGCTGTGGGAGGTTGTAAAAAGCCTCCTCATCGACAAAAAGTGGTCGCCTGAGCAGATCTCTGCCTTCCTGCACCGGGCCCACCCCGGCGAGCCAGAGTGGTGGGTGTCGCACGAAGCCATCTACCAAGCCATCTACGTGCAGGCGAAGGGGGAGCTGCGAAAACAGCTTGCCCAGTGCCTACGCACCGGGCGCGCCCGGCGGCGCCCCCAAGGACGTGGCACCAAGGCCAGCAAGATCGTCGGCATGGTCAATATCTCCGAGCGCCCCCCAGAGGTCGCTGACAGGGCGGTGCCGGGCCACTGGGAGGGGGACTTGGTGGTCGGGGCCCGCAGCGCAAGTGCGGTGGCAACCCTGGTCGAGCGCTCGAGCCGCTTCGGGATGTTGGTGAAAGTGGACAACTGCACCGCCGAGCACGTGGCTACGCGCTTGGCTGAGGCCATCGCCCGCCTACCAGGCGAGCTTGCTCGCTCGCTGACATGGGACCAGGGCAACGAACTGGCGGCACATGCCCACTTCAGCGTCGTCACAGGCGTACCTGTGTTTTTCTGCGACCCTCGCTCACCTTGGCAGCGAGGCAGCAATGAGAACTGGAACGGCCTCGTCCGCCAGTTCCTGCCAAAAGCTACTGACCTGTCAGCCCACACCCAGGCCGACCTGGACGGGATCGCCTATTTGCTCAATACCCGCCCCCGCAAGACCCTTGGGTGGCAGACTCCTGCAGAACGGTTCAACGAGTTTGTCGCGATGACCACTTGAAAGCACCGGGCTTTGGCGGTTCACTCTCATGAGGTTGGGCTACGCGGACGGGGTCTCCCCAAGCGAGCCCGCCGCTAGCGAGGCGCGCCAGACGTGGGTGGGCTGCCTGCCGGGACCGCGAACGGCAGGCCCGGCTCGGCCGGTGTTGCGGGCTTTTCCGTACCCCTCTCGGCATGGCTACCCAAGGTGCCGACCTAGACGCCCAGCTCTTCTGCCAAGGACCAATTACCGGTCCAGATTTCAGTAGTCCTTCCCGGGCGTGAGAGCCTCGTGCGATCATCACTCCCATATGGCGAGTTATAGATCAGCTCCGCGATTGGCCGTGCCAGAGGCCGATGAAACAGCTCACGCCACTTCGAGCGAGAGCGGTCGGCCGGCAAAACTCATGCTGTTGGCCTTGATGGCGGCTGTAGGCGTCGTCGCATTCTGGGACCTGTTCGTATTGGCCACCGACTTGGCTCACTGAGCGCCCGTGACGGGCTTCATGGGCGTACTGCAGCTTTTACCCTCCGGGAGGAAAGTACCTGAGGTTTTTGGCCGTCTCAAGGACATGGTTGATCTCCGCGGCCGGGATGAGCTCCTGAGTTTCAAGGTGCCCGAAAGCGTTGGTGCTGCTGACGGCGAGGCTCACAGCCGCGGCCGATACCGAGTCCGGGGCGTCGATGATCACGAAGCCGTCGAAACGGCCGAACATCCAATAGTACGACTCCAGGACACCCCCCACACCCGACACGAGCTCGCTCACGACCGCTTCGCGGTTGCTTGGCCGGTCGATCATCGCTTTCACGGTGTCGCCTTTT
>DATJMJ010000136.1:0-8089 GCA_035508795.1 Acidimicrobiales bacterium | reverse complement strand
CTCGGTGGTCCCCAGGTGATCGGCCAGCCGCCATCGGGCTGCTGGGTGGCGAGCAAGTGGTCGAGGTGACGGTCGAGCAGGTCGTCGCAGAACAGGGCGCGCCAACGGCTGGTGGCGAGGGGCGCCAAGCTGAGCGGGGACAACCCGTAGCCGGGCTCGTCGGGATCCGATTTGAACAGCGAGGCCTTTGCCAAGTGCTCGCGAACCCCGGCTGCGGCGGCAGCTGCGCGGTCAGGCTCCGGGGAATGTTCCAGGAAAACGAGGACTTCGCTCAGTACATGGGCGTCCCCGGGAAGGTCTCCGCTGTCAAGCTTGTCCCAGCAGTACGACGTCGCAGCCGCCCGCCATGGGTGTTCGGCACCGAGCTCGTAGAGGAGCCCGGCAATGCCGGCAGTCGGGTTGAGGCCGGGCTCGTAGGTCCACTCCGTCCAGTGGGCCGCGCGGGGGAACTTTTCGATCACCGGGAAGGCCAGGGGGACGGCCCCGTCGCAGTCGGCGGCTGCCGCGACTTCGGCGAGGTAGTCGCACGCAGGTAATACCAGGGACAGGTCGTCGACGCTCGCCGTTGCCAAAGCCTGGAAGGCCACCTCCACATCGATGGGCAGGCTGGCGGGGCAGCGCTTATCGGGCTCGAGGCCATGGCCGAAACCCCCGTCTTCGTTGCGGTAGCCGGCCAGCGCGTCGACTACCCCCGAAGCAGGGGCGCCTTCGAAGCACGTTGCGAACAAGCGGCGCTCGAGGAGGCGGGCCTGGCTCAGGATGAAGTCACGCGCGGCCGCGAAACCAGCCTGCACGGGCTATTCGCCTATGTCCTCGAACCACAGGTCGGGGTACTCGGCGATAAAACTTGCCATCATCTGGGTGCAGTCCTTGTCGTCCACTACCACGACCTCGACCCCGAGGTCCGCCAGCCACTCGTGGCCCCCGGTGAAGTTTTGCGACTCGCCGATGACCAGCGCACCGATGCGGAACTGGCGCACGAGGCCGCTGCAGTACCAGCACGGGGAGAGCGTCGTCACCATCACCGTCGACCGGTAGTTGCGGCGCCGTCCGGCGTTGCGGAACGCCGACGTCTCGGCGTGTGCCGATGCATCGCCGTCTTGCACTCGCCGGTTGTGGCCCCGGCCGAGGAGCGTGCCGTCCCTGTCAAACAAGGCGGCACCTATCGGTATGCCCCCGTCGGCGAGCCCGAGACGGGCTTCGTCCAAGGCCACCTCGAGCATGGCGCGAGCCGCCTCCTCGGTGATCGGCCCGGATCCTGGCACCGCCGGCGGCCCCATCGTGCTCACAAGCCCACCCTCCCGTCGATCCGCTCTCTCAAAAGGTCGGCGTGCCCGATGTGGCGGGCGTACTCCTCGACCATGTGGACCAGTACCTCTCGCAAGGACACCTCCCCATGATGCCCGCCCCTGCCGACATAGGGCTTGGTCAGCCCCAGGTCATCTGCCGCTGCGACGAAGCGCTCCGCAAAAGCGACCTCTTCTCGCCAGTTGGCCCAGGCAAGAGCCACGGCCTCGGGGTCCCCGACGGCTTCGCTGAACGCCTTGTCGTGGTCGTCACCGGCGCTCGCCCTGTAGCGCGAGGGGGCGTCCTCGCCAGCCATTACCTGCCTGAACCAGTAACGCTCGGCGTCCGAGAGGTGCCGCACGAGCCCCAACAGGGAGAGGTCGGAGGGCTCGACGGAACGGCGGGCCATAGCCTCGGCGTCGAGGCCGGCGCATTTGAGCTCCAAAGTGAGCCGGTAGTCGCCGAGGTAGCCCGCCAGGACCGTGCGCTCGTCGCCGTGATGGAGGAAAACGCCCCCGATCCCGCGCGGGTCGGAACCCGGGCTTACGAACATGTCCTGCCACTCGAAATGCCGCCCTACCATGCGTCCTCCCTCTGCGCCGGGCTCGCTACCGGCCTGTTGCCAACGGAACATTTCTTCGCCTTCGCCTTCGCTTTCGGCCACCTTCACGAAACCGAGACGCTCATAGAGCATTCGTGCCCGCGGGTTGTCGCGCTCGACGGCAAGCTCGAGCGGCAAGCCTGACTTCACCGCCTCCGCCTCCAGCTCCTCGATTACGCGGGTCCCTATGCCCCGGCCTTGTACGCGGGGCAACAGCTGGATGCCGGAAAGCTCAATGCGTTGCCCGTCGCGGACCACCCTCAGCCGCCCGACGGGCTCGCCTCCGAGCTCGATCACGCTCGTGGTGCTGTCAGGTAACTCGCCGCCTACCTGTCCCTCGGTCCAAGTCAAGAAACGGGCCCGCCACTCCGCCTCGTCGAAGTCCTTCGGCCAGCGGCCTTGTGCCCTCGTCGCCTCGATGACCACGTCCGCGAGGAAGGCGACGTCCCCCGGCCCAGCCGCACGTACCCGGTATCCCGGCCCGCCGCCGGGGCGGTCAGCTCTCATGGGTGAGACCGTACCCGGGAAATCAGTCCGGACGGTAGGAGCGAAGCCGGGAAGTCGGCCCGTTGAAAGCAGCAAGCCTTAGCGGACGGCTGAGAGCTTCGGCACCTCTCGCGTCGCGAACCAGTTGCCGAGAGCGTCTGCCGGCGTCGGCTTTGCCAGGAAATACCCTTGCCCGCAGTCACACCCGAGGTCCCTCAATAGCTCCCAGGTTTGACGGTCCTCGATGCCCTCGGCGACAGTGAACAGCCCGAGGTTGCGGCCGAGGTCGATCACCGAGCGGACGATGATGGCGTCACTCGGGTTGGTGTTCATGTCGAGCACGAACGACTTGTCGATTTTGAGTTCTGTGACGGGGAGATCCTTGAGGTAGGAAAGCGACGAGTAACCCGTACCGAAGTCGTCTATCGCGACCTTCACGCCGGACTCGGCTAGTTCGCCGAGGAGCCGCCGGGCGCGTGGCGGGTCGCTCATGATGGTGCTCTCGGTGATCTCCAACCCCAAAAGGTAAGCCGGGACACCCCAGCGCTCGAGCGCCGCCACGACCTGGTGCGGGAAGGTGTCGTCGAGCAGGCTGCGGGCAGAGACGTTGATGGCCATCGAGAGGCGGTCGGGCAGAGGGATGCCGGTCTGGCGCCGCCAGTTGGCCAGCTGCTCGAGCGCCGCGTCGAGCACCCAGGAGGTGAGGGGCCTTATCAGCCCGGCGTGTTCTGCCAGCGGGATGAACTCTGTGGGCGGCAAGAGGCCGAGCGTCGGGTGCTGCCAGCGGAGCAATGCCTCGACACCTTCCACGCGGCCGTCCCGCAAGCTCGCTTTAGGCTGGTAATGAAGCACGTACTGGCCTTTTTGGACTGCAGTCCTCATCTCTCCGAGAAGGTTCAACCTTCCCACCGTGTTGGTGTTGAGCTCGTCGTCGTAAGCGACGACGCCCATGTGAGAGCCCTTTGCGACGTACATCGCCACGTCGGCGCGCTGCAGCAGCAGGTCGGCGTCACCGCCGTCGTCCGGTGCGATGGCGACCCCGCAGCTTGCCTCGACCACGAGGGCCATGCCCTCGACGTAAAAGGGTTGTTCCAAAAGGATGAGGATGCGTTCGGCCACCTCGAGCGCGCTCCGCCGGCTTTCCACCCGGGGCAGCAGCACGCAAAATTCGTCCCCGCCGAGGCGGGCCAAAGTGTCCGACTGCCGCAAGCCCTGGCGTAGCCGCGGCCCTATCTCGCACAAGACCCTGTCACCGTACTTGTGGCCGAGAGTGTCGTTGATCTCTTTGAAATGGTTCAAGTCAAACAGCAAAATGGCTGTCGACGTGCCTTCCCGGCCGGCCAGCGAGAGCACCTGGTCGGCACGCTCGTAGAAGCAAGCCCTATTGGGCAGGCCGGTCAGTTCGTCGTGGGTAGCCTGGAACTTGGCGTCGTCGAGCGCCTTTTTGGTCGCTTGCACCGCACGGGCGTCGTTTATTGCGATGCCGGCGTGCTCGGCAAAGGCCGTCAGGATGGCTTGCTCCGACGGTGGGTACGGGCGACCGGCTCGCGCTGTGCCAACAACGAGGCTCCCAGCGGCTTTTCCTTCGATACGGACGGGAGCGGCCATCGCGGAACGCAGCTCCGGGTGGCCCGGGAAAGGTGGGCCGGCCGTGGCCTCGGGGCCCATCGCGCCTATGCACAAACGGTTTTCGCGTATCGCTTGCGCGCCGACCCCGGGGCTCACGGGCGCCGCACCGGGCCGCCGGGCGCCGCCTGCGCGAGCACCCGGGGCGCCGAGGGGTGGGGCACCCGGCGGCGTGACGCTGAGCGACAGGCCTTCAGGGCCGCCATCAGCCAATTGGAGCACTGCCAGCTCGTTGCCGAGAAGCTCGGCAACCCCGTTTGTGATCGCGTTGAGGACATCGGGAAGCGGTGCTCGTGAGGATATCCGGTGCTGTACGGCGGAGAGCCGTTCGAGGAGGGCCTGACGTTCCCGAAGTGACGAGACGAGCCGGGCGTTTTCCTCGGCCTGGCGTCGCTCCGCTATCAGCGCCCCCAGGAGGCGCAAGGCGAGCGAGAGGACTCGCGCCATGCCGCGCAAGAGGGCAACCTCGTCGGCACTGAAGGCCTCGCCGGCGCGCGCGAGGACAAGCATCGTGCGCTCGTCCCGGTCTACGGGTACGACGGTTGCTTCGCAGGGGCCGGCTCCCGGCAGGTCGACGCTCGATTGCTCCCCGGCAGCCACACCGAGCAACTGGTCTTCAGGGTCGTCGCCGACGGTCCACCCGAGCGAGGCGACGACAAGATCGCCCCGGAGGAAGGCCCCCGCTTCGGCTCCGAAGGATTCGACGAGCCGCTCGAGGGCGTGGACGACCGCCACGTGTTCGTCCGCCGCCGTAGTCGTTACGGCAAGGAACTCCGCTAGTTGCTGGGTTGCCCAGTCCGAGGTAGCCATCGAAAGCTCATGAAAATGCGACCACCACCAGGGTTTGGTTGTGGAAGCCGTTCAAACCACGTGTCCGGGCGAACTCGCCGTACGTGTAAAAGCCGGCCACCGGCGCCCCGTTGGCATAGCGGCTGATCTCGCCGACCTCTGACGCCGATCCCGGGTCTCCGAGGACGCCTTTGCGAGCTATGCAGTCGAAGGCCATAAGGCCGACCGGCGGGCGTTCGCCAAGGCCGGCCAACGCTTGTTCGCAGGCCGTGTTCGTGGCTTGGAGGACAGAGCTGATGTCGCCCTCCATGATCCTGACCATGCTGCCCTGGGGTATCGCCGCGATGCAGTTGAGCGATCCTTCGGCCAGGTCGGCGCCCGACACGAAGCGGACCTCGTCACCGGCCTTCCGGCTGATGCCGAGGGGGTGCGTCATGGCAAAATGAGTAAAGGACGCCTCGTCCTTGCTGGCGGCGGCGGGTGCCTCCAGGCGGCTCATATAGGCGTCGAGCGCCGGTTGGTCGTCGAGAGCGAGCACCCGGTTTTCGCTGCTTGCAGTGACAACCATCGGTTCGCCCACGGCACGCCAGCCGTGTTGCACGCCGATGCCGATCGGGCTGTCGGAGCCGATGGCCGCGCCGACTACAGAGTTTTGCATCACCCGGTCGCCGAAAAACTGGAAAGTGGACCTCATCTTGAGGTCGTCGCCGGCGCAGCCCCCGACCAACGGGACCTGGGCCCCGAGGACGCCGTAAGCGCCCCGGACCACCTCTTGCTGGTCCCCGGCCAGGCCATCGCTCAAGAGGACTACGACCCGATGAGGGGACCCCGAAGTGAGCGTGCCAAGGGCCGCGATCTCCGCTGCGGCGCCTCTCAAGCCATCGTTTTGGGCACTTGCCGACCCCGCCGCCACACTGAACCCCGGGCCTCCGAGAGCGATGGCGACCACGCTGCCGGTGCTCGGGCCGGCCGTGCCTATTTCGCCTGCAGTCGAGCAGCCAATTACTGGGACGTCACCGGCGACCTCGTGCACTCCCGCCAGCAACTGGCCGAGGTCGTGGCTCTCCGAGGCGAACACGACGAGCAGCTTGGCTTCCTCCCCCGCCAACGCCCCCCTGGCAGCCTCAGCGCCGGCTAGCCCCGGATCCCCTGCCGCCGAGTGGCCCGTGGACATCCATCTTCTGGTCTGTACGGGAGCCGCGGGGGAGCAGAGAGCCGTCATACCAATTTGGATCGGCTCGAGCCCCGCACGTCTTGACGGCCGGCAGGATCGAAGCAACCTGCTAGTACGCTCGGGCGGTGGCCCGGAGCAAGCGACCCCGAACGCTGGTCAAGCGCACCTTGTTGGCCCTGTTCCTGGTAGCCGTCTTTGCGGCCGTTTCCTGGGACGACAGCGGTGGAGGCACCAAGTACCTGGGCGTCGACCTTGCGGTGGGGGTAGGGACGACAGCGCTCATTTTCAGCTGCTGGTGGCTTGTAAAGCGGTCCCTGGTAAGCGCCCGCAAGACGCTCGGCGACGGTTTGCGCGGTGCGCTTGCGCTGGAGCGAACCGAGGGGCGCCCCTCGCGGAGCACGCTGCCCGAGCGCGCCAGCGGGGCGGCGACTGCCCCGGTGGTACCAGGCCCACCAAGCCGGCCAAGTCCGGCAAGCCCGACAGGCCCGACAAGCTCGACACCGTCAGCCCCGGCGATAAACGTCCTTGCCGGACGAGCCGGACGGTTTGTCGGAACGGTGCGGCGCGCCTACAGGGAGGGCCGCACCGGTAGCGGCTAGGAGGGCATCGGGCTAACGCTGTGACGACCCCTCTGCCTTCCCGCCTCCCCTGCGTCGGCTCACCGCCTCGCGGAGGAGCCATTCGACTTGGGCGTTGACCGAGCGGAGGTCGTCGGCCGCCCAGCGTTCCAGTTCGCGCCAGAGCTCGGGGTCGATGCGCAACAGGAACTGCTTGCGCCCGGTCACCCGGCTCTCACTGGTAGAGCGTGCCGGTGTTGACAATTGGGCTCACCTGCGATTCCCCGCAGAGGACGACCATCAGGTTGCTCACCATCGCCGCCTTGCGTTCTTCGTCGAGCTCGACGACCTGCCGCTCGCTCAGCAAGTGGAGCGCCTGGTCGACCATCCCGACGGCGCCCTGGACGATCTTTTGGCGGGCGGCGATGACGGCCTCGGCTTGCTGGCGGCGCAGCATGGCCTGGGCGATCTCGGGCGCATATGCGAGGTGAGTGAGGCGCGCCTCGTCGACGGCCACCCCCGCCTTCGTGAGTCGGCGCCCGAGCTCTTCCTTGAGGGCGGCCGAAACCTGCTCCACGTTGCCGCGGAGCGTGATCGCCCCGTTTTCCGTTTCCCCGTGGTCGTAGGCGTAGGAAGTGGCCAGGTGCCTGAGAGCCGTCTCGCTCTGCAGCGTGACGTAGGCCTCGAAGTCGTCGACGTCGAACAACGCCTGGGCGGTGTCGTCCACATGCCAGATGACGACCGCAGCAATGTCGATCGGGTTGCCCGCCCGGTCGTTCACCTTTAAGCGCTCCCCGTTGAGGGTGCGGGCGCGCAGCGAGATCTTGTAGCGCGGCAAGCGCCGTGCAAGCGGCTCGGGGCCGCTGCCATGACGAGCGGAGGCGAGCCTGCCGAGGACCGTGCCGCTGTTGCTGAAGAGCGGGTTGGCCCACAAGAACCCGACCTGGCGAGTCGTCCCCGTATACCTGCCGAACAGGATGAGCGCGCGTGCTTCGTTGGGCTGCAAGGTGAAAAAGCCCATTGAAGTAAGTGCAGCGAGAGCGATCGCGCCGGCGCCGGCCCAGATCTCCCACACCCCACCGTGGACCAGTACCCCCGCGGCGAAGGCATATAGCGCGACAGCCAAGGCGAGTACAGGCCAGCCCGGCCAGGCGCTCGCCTCGCGTTCCTTGGTCACTGAGCCTCCATGGTCACACCGGCCTCAGGCCGGCTAGGTATCTCTACAGTAGCATAATGCTAGCAGCCAGAGGTTGAGGGGATGGTTTCGCAGCTCTGCGGGGTTGCCGCACCTCCTCCGGGTTACTGCACCTCCTCGGGGGTGGGGCTCCCGCTTGCGTTCACGAAATCCTAGTGATATCATTTTGCTTTGAGCAGGATACAGCCCAGCTAGCTGGGCGTAGAACGGAGCGAAAGTAATGACCAGCACACTTGCTGTGAGCCTTCCTCGGGAGGCGGAGCCGTACGTTAGCGGTGCCCCCTCCGAGCCCGCCCTCGTGGCCCGGGGCCTGACGAAGAGCTTCGGCGAGCGCACCGCAGTCGACGGGCTGTCTCTTTCGGTGGCCAAAGGGG
>DATJMJ010000135.1:0-7102 GCA_035508795.1 Acidimicrobiales bacterium | reverse complement strand
TTCGGCACACTTGCGACCTACGGTGACCGCCTCGGCCTCCCGCCCGCTTACTACGTGTCCGAACCGAATTGTTCCTTCAGGGTCGTGTCCCCCTCGGGAAAGCAGTGCAGCTGGGATGTTGCCGTAACACCCACTTTTTGGGACTGGCTCGAGGCGAAGGAGGGCGCGGGCTTTTCCCACAGCCTGGTTTTTGTAAGTGCGTCGGGCACAGACGCTACTGGGCACCTGCGCGACGCGGTGAAAGCACGTGCCTACCTCGCGTTCGCAGGTGATGTCGCGGCTAACTTTGCTGCCGCCGTGCAACGGTATTTCGTAGAGGGTCTTTCGCAGCCGACTCATTCGGCCGAAGACGTCTTCTACAACCTCCTCCACGTTGGTAATACCCACGAGGTCATCTACAAGGAGGACTCGTTGCTCGCAGGAGTGCTCGGGAGCCCCGGCTCCGCCTCGAGCACCGACCTCCTCGACGGTTGGGGTTGGGACGGCTCGATCATGGTCCCCTACCGTGGCAACGGCTGGCTGAGCAACAAAGTAAACCCCGATCAAGTCTGGTGGATGCTATTTGCAGCCCGGTCGTCGGCGAGCACCGCCGAGGGGGCCACCGCGCTCGGCAACTGCTATGCCACCTACTGGTCGCGAGACAAGCTCGGCGGCCGCTCGAGCCCCTTCTGCAACACGGCGAGCGGAGGTGTGACCACCAGCCCCGGCAAGTGGAAAAACGACGTGGCGTATGCCATCTACCTTCTCGACGGGGCCCCACCCGCGGGCTTCGTCCCGATCCAGTTACCGCCACGCTGGGCCCTGGACGATTAGGTCCGCACGCTCTCCCGCCCGAATTGCCGCCCGGGCCCCAGGGCCGGCTCGGGCCTCGGCTGGCTGGCCCAAGCGGCGAGAGGGCGCCAGCGCTATCCGCTTCGGGCCACGGCCTCCCACGCTCCCACGCTCCCACGCTCCCGCGCTATACCGTTTGCGCACTCTGGTCGCGGTCGAGCGCGTTGGGCGCGTTTCATGGCGAAAAACAACCACGAGACGCGACCGGCTTTCTCAATCGCGACCAGAGTTGTCTAACGTTGACCTGCTGGGCCCTCGCGACAACTTCAACCATCACTCCCAGTCTGGCGAAGGACCGTCGGCGACGGCGACCAGAGCACGAGGGCCGGCGGCAGGCAGGCGCCAGGCCGGCGGCTTCGGGCTTCGCCGTCGGTCCCGCCCTCGAGCGCCGTCGCGCCCTCCGGACCTCCGCCCCTCCGGACGGCCCTCCGTCCGTCCTGCCGCCCGTAGTCGCTCCCCACGCGCCCGTGATGAGCCACTGCGCGCGCCGGAATGGTCCGTGCAAGCAAGTTAGGTTTACCCTGGAGGCAAAAGGAAAGCGAGGCATAAGTTGAAAGCGATCGTGCTCGAAAAACCGGGCAACCCCGTCCTGAAGGATTTGCCCGACCCGGCGCCCCGGCCCGGAGAAATTGTCGTACGCGTCGGCGCGTGCGGGGTCTGCGGCACAGACTTGCATATTGCCGACGGGGAGTTCCCTCCTTCCCCGTACCCGCTCGTCCCCGGTCACGAGTTCGCGGGCGAGGTCACCGAGGTCGGCGACGAAGTGCCCCCTGCCCTTGTGGCCACCGGCGACCGGGTTGCCATCGACCCTTCGCTTTTCTGCGGGTACTGCAAGTACTGCCGTGCTGGCCGGGGAAACCTGTGCGAAAACTGGGGCGCGATCGGTGACACCGTTGACGGCGCGTTCGCCGAGTTCGTCACGGTGCCCGCCGTAAACGCGTACCGGCTGCCCGACAAACTCGATTACCGCCAGGGTGCCATCGTCGAACCACTTTCCTGCGCAGTGCACGCGTCCAAGCTTCTCGGCCCTGTGTTGGGAGCCCGCGTTCTGATCATCGGCGCGGGCACGATGGGCCTACTTCTCCTGCAGCTCGTCGCGCGTTCCGGTGCCGCCTCGCTCACAGTTGTCGACAGGGCAGCCGGCCGTCTCGACATTGCCACTACCCTCGGCGCAGGCACGGTGACCACCGACGCCAAGGATCTTGGGAACCGCTTCTACGACGTATGCATCGACGCCACCGGGGCCGCACCGGCGATAGAGGCGGCCTTCGACCGCGTAGACCGGGGTGGCAGATTGATGATTTTCGGTGTCGCTTCCGAAGCGGCCCGGGTTTCGTTGTCGCCGTTCCGTATTTACAACGATGAGATAAACGTAATCGGCTCCATGGCTGTGCTCCACAGTTTCGGCGAGGCTATGCAGCTGATGTCGGTGGGTGCCATCGTTACCGAGCCGCTGCTCCGGTTCCCGCCGCTACCGCTGGCCGGCTACCCCGACGCCCTGGCGGCAGTCCGTCGTGGCGAAGGGATCAAGGTCCAGGTAGATCCTCGCCTCTGAGGCAACCGCCTAACGGCGGTCCACAACCACTGGTATGAGCGGAGGTACCCGCACCCCGCGCCTTTCATGAAAGTTGGACGGGGCGGCCCGTGGACGCCGACTCGTAAATGGCCAACACCACGGCGAGTGCTCGCTCTCCGTCGGAAAGCCTGACGGAAGGAGGACGTCCTCGGCTGTACGCGTCTAGGAAATCCTCGTATTGCTTGAAGTGGGCGCGAGATGCCGGGCCACGGCCGGAGCCAGCAGCGGGGTCGCCCGCGAAGCCATCCTGCGCGAGCACGACCGCAGCCTGGTTGCCCGCGTCGCCCGAGCCGCTCAACCCGTAGTCCGGGACTGGCGGCCCCGCCGGTTCGGACGCATAAAAGTACAAAAGGTTGTCGTCCTCGATAACGGCCGAACCCTTGTCACCATGCACGGCCAAGCGTGAGGAGACACCGGGGAAAGCTGCTGTCGTGGCGTGGATGACGCCAAGGGCACCGTTGGCGAAACGGACGGCCGCGACGGCCGTGTCCTCAACCTCGATGCCCGCATGGGCAAGTGACCCCGTAAATGCAAAGACTTCTTTGGGCTCGCCAACCATCCACAGGAGGAGGTCGACGCCGTGCACGGCCTGGTTGAGCAGGGCGCCGCCCCCGTCCATCGCGCGGGTGCCCCGCCAGGCCACACCGCTGTAATACTCTTCGCTCCTCCACCACGCCGTCGTGAGCGTGGCCGAAGTGAGCTGCCCGAAACGGCTCAGCTCGACCGCCCGGTGGACCAATTGGCTCGACCGGTCGAAGCGGTGTTGGCTAATGACAGTCGCCGTCAGGCCCGTGCGTCCTTGCGCCTCGAGCGCCCTTCGCGCCGCGCCGAGCTCGATATCCAAAGGCTTTTCTACCACGACGCTTTTCCCTGCTTCGAGCGCGCCCACCACGAGCTCGGCGTGAGAGCCGCTCGGCGTGCAGATAGCTAGGGCGTCCACGTCGCCCCGTTCGAGCGTGGCTCCGAACGAAGTCGACGCCTCAGCCCCGTACTGGGCAGCGAGTTTTTCGGCGGACGCCAGTTCCAAATCGACGGCCAGGACAAGGCTCGCCCGGGGCACTAGCGACGAGATGACTCTCGCGTGCAACCTCCCGATAACGCCGCACCCGATCAAGGCGAACCGCACCCCTTGCCGTCCAGTGCTCACCCGTCGCCGTCTCCCTCAGCGGATAAAGGTGTACTCCCGGGCAACCTACCCGCTCCGGGGCGACCCGGCCGCACCCAAGCTGGGACGACCCGCTCCTCGGCCAAGCTCGCCGGAGACGAGGCGGCCGCACCGGGAGCAGTAGACGACGGTGAGCCAGACTGGGCTCTGGGTCGCCGAGCAATCGTCCGCCGGCACCTCGAGGATGCGGTGCCTCGCCCATTTGGCCAAGTCCGAGCCACATCGGTTGCAGCGCACTCCTGCGCCTGCGACCACTCCCCCGAGGTCGTCGGCGTCCGCCGGCTCGCCGAGCGGCTGCCCAGCGTCTTCGCCTTCGGTCGAAGGCTGCTCTGCCAACCCGAGGACTGTGGCCGCTCCTGCGGGGCTTGCTGGGCTTGCGGGGGCACTCACATCCCCCCTCTCGGCCATCATCTCGAAAACTTGCCGCCGCACCTCCGGCAACCTTAGCCCGAGGTTCACCAGGACGTTCGCGGCCACGCCGTCGCCATCGCGCGCAATTGCGAGGAGAAGGTGCTCTGTCCCGATATAGCTGTGGTGAAAGACCAGGGCTTCCTGCAAGGACAGCTCCAGCACTCTCTTCGCACGTACCGTGAAAGGTGGCGAACCCTGGACCGGCTCGGTCGGGGTGCCCACAGTCTGTTCGACTCGTTCCCGAGCTTCCGTGATGTGCATCCCCATCGCTCGCAGGCAGTGAGCCGCCACGCCGTCCCCCTCCCGGAGGAGCCCGAGCAGCAGGTGCTCGGTCCCGATGAAGTTGTGGCCGAGCAGCCGCGCCTCCTCTTGCGATAGGACCAGGACGCGGCGTGAGCTGTCAGTAAAGCGTTCGAACATCAGCTCCCAGGATCGCGCGCCGGCGTACGGCATGCCCGCTGCGAGAGGAGCCTTCCCAATGGTCACCCACCGGCTCGACGAACCCGCGGAGCGGAGGGCGCCCGGCACCCGGCGCGACGGTCAGGTTTCCTACGGCACACGGGACGGTCCGCTGAGGGCTGCTGCCGTCAGGCCCTGACCCGGTTTACGGCGACCCGTTGCGCAGGGCCCGACCGCCGCGCCCGGTGCCGGGCTCACGCCCCTAGCCGGTCGACGCGGTCCCTTCAGGCTAGCCTGTCAAGACGCTGGAGGGGTGCGAGAGCGGCCGAATCGGCACGATTGGAAATCGTGTGAAGGGAAACCTTCCGAGGGTTCAAATCCCTCTCCCTCCGCCAGATAAGTGCAGGTCAGTACGGGCGGCCGCTAGCGGGGCCCGCTGGCCGCGGAGGTTGGGGGTGCCAACTGCGGCTGCCAATCCGCTCGTGCCCGGCCCTTCCACCTCTTTTGGGCCCTGGTGCAGCGCTACTTGTCCTGCCGAAAGTCCTGCTAATCGACCGGGCACGGGGGGCCGATGACATTAAGGAGCGGCGCCAGGGATGCGGCGCCGCAGAAAAGCAGGTAACCGGTCTGTGAGGCTTTTTGAGAACGCTGAGCCCGACCTGAGCCGCTCGGGGCCGCCGGGTGAAGTGGGTTCGAAGCTCGTGCTGGATGCCCTCCCAGATATGGTGTGGCTCAAGCGTCCAGACGGCGCTAATGAATATGTAAACGCGAAATATCTAGAGATGACGGCCCTCGCGCCAGATCACATCGTTGGGTGGTCGTGGCTAGAGGTGGTACACCCCGACGACGTCGGAGTGGTGCTGGCCCGCTGGGACGAGGCCCTCGCCACCGGGCACAGCTATGAAACGGAGGTGCGCCTCCGTACAGCTGCGGGCACCTACCGCTGGGTGCTCTCTCGGGGCAACCCAGTCCGCGACGGGGCCGGCGAGGTGCTCGCCTGGGTCGGCACCGTTACGGACATAGACGACCGCAAGAAGCTCGAGGCGAGCCTGCGCAAGTCCAATGAGGAACTGGCGGCTAGCAACACGTTGCTCGACGCGCTGCAGATGACTGCTCCCGTCGGGCTCGGCTTCGTCGACCGCCGGTTACGCAAGGTGAAGATAAACGACGCGTTAGCGCGATTGAACGGCCAGCCAGTCGAGGCTCTCGTCGGTCGTCCCGCCGCCGAGGTCACCCCTGACCTGTGGCCACAGCTCGAGCCAATATTCACCCGAGTGCTCGAAAGCGGCGAAGCGGTCGTCAACTTCGAACTTGCTCGCCCCGACCAAGGCTCCGGGCCGGCCTACTACCTGAGCAGTTTTTACCCTGTGCGGATCGAAGACGAGGTCACAGGTGTCGGCGTGGTCGTCGTCGACATCACCCGGCGCCGGATGGCTGAGGAGGCGTTGGCCGAAAACCTCGAGGCATTGGTGCGGGCCATCGCAACTACGGTTGAAGTACGGGACCCCTATACGGCCGGTCACCAAGCTCGCGTGGCTCGCCTGGCCAGCGCTATCGCCGAAGAGATGGGCTTGGACGCCGGTACCGTCCACGGCATCGCCACGGCGGCGGGGATCCACGACATCGGGAAGATCGCCGTCGCGGCTGAAATACTGAGCAGGCCGGGGCGGCTCAGCGAGCTTGAGTTCGAGCTGGTCAAACAGCACCCTCGCAAAGGCCACGACATCGTGGCGGGGATCGCGTTCCCCTGGCCCGTGGCCCAGATGATCCTCCAGCACCACGAGCGCGTGGACGGCTCGGGTTACCCAGACCACCTCGTAGGGGAGGAGATATCGCTAGGTGCACGGATAATCGCTGTGGCCGACGTCGTCGAAGCGATGTCCTCCCACCGTCCGTACCGGCCAAGCCTGGGCCTCGATGTTGCGCTCAAGGAAATAGAGCGCCAACGCGGCCAGCAGCTGGACAAGGATGCCGTCGACGCCTGCATGCGCCTCTTTACCCAAAGGAGCTTCCGGATTGAGCCGCTGACGCCTGCCGAGGTACTCACGAAGCCCTGAGGCAGGTGCGCACTGGCTCGCCCATCGTGAGCCAATCGCCGTCGGGGTCGGGCACCAGACCTTAACGGGCCGCTTTTGGTCATCAATCGCTGCCTGTGAGACGTTCGAACGTTGTCTCGCCCTCTCCACCAGGCACCTCCCTCTCCGCTCGGCCGGGCCCGACCGGCCCCGGGCCATCGCTCGGCGGGGCACAGTGAAGCTCATCCACAACTATGTGGTCGTCGCACCCTGCGGGCCCACGGGGTGCCCTAGCCTTTTCGCAGGCAAAGGAGGCGGCAGGTGCGTTGCCCAACCTGTGGAAGCGGGAACCCCGACGGCAAGCGGTTCTGTGAAGATTGCGGCGGGTCGTTGTTGGCCATTTGCCCGGCATGCGGTGCACAGCTCACTGCCGGCAAGCGTTTCTGCGGGGACTGCGGTGCGCCGGTTGGGGCCGCGACGGCATTGCAGCCCGTGCCGGCTGCTCCGGTCCAAAAAGCCCAATCCCGGCAAGCGGTCCTCCCACCGACGACCGAGGTGCGCCAGGTCTCGGTCCTCTTCTGCGACCTCGTCGGCTTCACCCCGCTGTCTGAATCACGGGACCCAGAAGACGTCCGGGCACTGCTCTCGGGCTACTTCGACCTCTCCCGCTCGATCGTCTCTCGCTACGGCGGCATCGTCGAGAAA
>DATJMJ010000134.1:0-4318 GCA_035508795.1 Acidimicrobiales bacterium | reverse complement strand
AGGCGTTCGGCAAGTGGCAGGCCGA
This sequence comes from Acidimicrobiales bacterium, assembly GCA_035508795.1. GTDB lineage: Bacteria > Actinomycetota > Acidimicrobiia > Acidimicrobiales > Palsa-688 > DATJMJ01. The sequence continues at coordinate 4,293 of DATJMJ010000134.1, read as the reverse complement.
GCGAGACGGTTACGCCGAGCTGCTCCGGGTGGCCGAGGGCTTCGCCGGGAGCGAGACAGCGGACATTATGCTCAGCCCGGGCGAGGCTCTCTTTTACAAGGTCGCGGGGGCGGCCTTGATCGAAGAGCGCAGCGCAAAGGGCCATTGGCAGGGCGGCTCAGCCGGTGTGTCCGTGCCGCTCGGTAGCCTGCACGGGCGGGCCGTGCGCTATCGGGTAGGCGCCACCCGCGGCCACTACGTACAGGCAGCCCCAACGCTGACGGCCATCGATACAGGGACCATGTACGTCACTAACCGTCGGGTGGTCTTCGCCGGCGCCCGGCAGACCCGGGAGTGCGCCTTCGCCAAGCTCATCGAGGTCCGTCACTCCGACGAGGAAGGCTCGACTACCTTCGCAGTCTCGAACCGCCAGAAGCCGACGACGGTCCACTACGGCCCTCAGCTGTCAGCGTCTTTCGATTTCCGCCTGGACCTGGCCTTGGCGCATTACCGGGGTACAGTCGCCGCCCTCGTGGGTCAGCTCACCCAGGCCCTCGCCCAGGTCGACGCCAGCCGCCCGGTGGCACCCACAGCTGCCGCCCGGTAGGGCGTCCGGGTGCCCATGCCTGGTCTGGGGCGGTCGGAGAGCACCTACGACCATTTCTCGGCGGCCGTGGAGCTGCCGCTCACGGTCCTGGCGGTCGTTTGGCTTCCCGTTCTTGTCGTGCCCTATGCCGTGCACCTCACGCCGGCAGCGGCCGATACATGTGCGGCCATCGACTACCTCGTGTGGGCGCTGTTCGTCATCGAGTACCTAACCAAGCTGTACCTTTCGCCCTCACGGTCAGGTTTCGTCCGCCACCATATATTCGACCTGGCCGTCGTGGCCGTCCCCGTGCTGCGGCCGCTGCGCGTGCTCCGGCTCGTGAGGCTCTTCGACTTGGGGAGGGTAGGCATCGTCCTTGCTAACGGGCTTAGACGAGCCCGGCTGATGCTCACGCACAAGAGCCTTCATTACGTGCTCTTAGCGGTCCTGGTCCTTGTTTTCGCCCTTGCGGCCCTTGAGCTTGGTTTCGAACAGCACACCCGCGGCGCCACCATCCACAATTACGGCGATGCCCTTTGGTGGGCCGTAGTGACGGTGACGACGGTCGGCTACGGCGACAAGTACCCGGTCTCCGCTGGGGGAAGAGGTGTAGCCGTCGTCCTCATGTTGGTCGGCATCGGGCTCGTCGGGGTGCTGACCGCCACCATCGCCAGCTTCTTCGTGCACGAGAAGGCTGACCGAGACAAACAGGAGCTGAACGACCGTCTTGAGCGGATAGAGGGCATGCTCGGGGAGGTGTTGGCGCAAAGCGGCAAGCACGGCCGAGGCGGGACTCCCTACGAGGTGGCTATAGACCCCGCATCAGAGCCAGCCGAGGCAAACGGCGGGCAGTAACGCTCCCGTCGAACCCCCCTCTCAAACAACGGGCTGGGCTAGCTGGGGCTCCCGTTAGCTACCCCTTGTCCGCCTTCGTCCCCGCTTCCCGTGCCCTTCTCTCCTCTCCCGGTCATCGAGCGTGCGGGCGAGAGGACTCGAACCTCCACCCCTTTCGGGACCAGGACCTAAACCTGGCGCGTCTGCCAGTTTCGCCACGCCCGCACAGTGCGACGCCAGAGCCTAGTACCCTCGTCTTATGCCTCAGCTCAATGTGCCTGGCCTGGTGGTTTCCCAAGGTCCTACGGCGCCCGACCCGGGCGCCGACGTCTATCAGCGGCTGCTCCGGGAGCGCATCATCTTCCTCGGGACCGAGGTCGAGGACCGCGCCGCGAACCTCATCTGTGCCCAGTTGCTCCTGCTGGCGGCCGAAGACCCGACACGGGACGTGAGCCTCTACATCAATTCGCCGGGCGGTTCGGTTACCGCCGGCCTGGCCATCTACGACACGATGCAGTACGTGCCCTGCGACGTCTCGACTGTTTGCATGGGCCTTGCCGCGTCGATGGGGCAGTTCCTCCTCTGCTCCGGGGCTCCCGGCAAGCGCTACGCCCTCCCGCACTCGCGGATCCTCATGCACCAGCCGTCCGGGCAGATGCAGGGTCAGGCCGCAGACATCGCGATCCAGGCGGAGCAGATCGTTTACTTGAAGAGGATGATGGCCGAGCGGATCGCGTTCCACACTGGGCAGAGCGTCGAGCGTGTCGAGCGCGATTCCGACCGTGACCGGTGGTTTACGGCCGAGGAGGCCAAAGACTACGGGTTTATCGACCAGGTCATCTCAAAGGCGCAGGAGGTCGGCGAGCCGGCGCTGTCGGCGACCAGCTAGCTACTGGCTACTCCTGGCCGGTGCCAGGGCTCAGGGCGTCCCATTTCAGCTCTCCCCCTCGGTCCCCTTGCAAGCGGCCCAAGCCGCTGAGAGGATGCGGCGGGTCTTGCGCGCAGCACGGTCGGCGACCTGGTGGAAACCTCCCTGCCCGTAGTGGAGCCGGGCCAGTTGCACGAGGCTTCGCGGCCGCCCCGGTGGTGCGGTAACGCCGCTGGCGCCGGCTTTGGTCCCATCTTCCGCGCCGGCTTCGGCCCCCGCTCCGGCGCTCGCCCCCTCGGTGGCTTGGGCGCCGGCTTCGGCACTGGGTTGATCACTTCGGCTCCCGTCGTGGTCACCGGTGGGGAGCGGGACGGGGCTTGCGTCTGCCCGGTCCAGCCAAGGCCGCCCAAGAGGTAGCACGAGGTCGGGCGCGCGCCTGGGGTCGTTGCAAAAGCTGACCAGGGGACCAAGGACATCGGCCCATCGGAAGCGCTCGCGTACGTCGCGGGCACGTGTGCGGCAACGGTCGGCCATTTCCTTGTCGGAAAGGATGCGCACGAGAGCGTCCTCGAGCGCCGTGGGGTCCTCGGGCGGGACGCACAAGCCGAGCCCCTCTTGTTGGACGAGTTGGGCAAACGAATCGCCCTCCGTCGTGACTACCGGCAACGCCGCCCAGAGGTAGTCGAGGTCACGGGTGCGGAACGAAAAGCGCGTCTCCGCGCTGTCGAAGTGGGCTGTTATTCCCAAGGTGGCTTCGAGCAGGTAGTCCTGGCGTCGTGCGTACTCGACCCAGCCATCGTTGAAAAAGACGTGGTTGCCGCTTACGCCTAGCTCGTCGGCGAGCGCACGGGCATCGTAGGCCATCTGCATCGGCGGGACGTCAGGGTTCGGGTGCTGCATCCCCATGAAATAAAGACGCACGGACGGCCGATGCTCGGCCACGCGGGCTACGGCGCGGATAACGGTCAAGGGGTCGAACCAGTCGTACACGCCCCCCGCCCAAACGAGCACGTCGTCATCGGGCCCGATGCCGGGCACCACCCCCCGAAGGGCGGGAGCCCTATGTTGGGGGCTCTCGTCGGGCAACCCGAAGGGGACGACGTCGATCAACGCTCGCAGAGTCGGGTCGCTGTCGTAGGTGAACGGGTTGGCTCGCCCGAGGGCGCAGAGCTGGCCAATGAAAAGATCCCTTTGCCGTTCGCTTGCGCAGATAAGAAAATCTGCCCGCAGAAGTTGGTTGTTCAACGCTTCGATCGAGGTGCGCACATGCCACTCACGTGCCGGCCCCGAGGCGCCCTTTGTCAGTGCCAGTGTTTCGAGGTGAAGAGGGTCGTAGACGTCGAAAACGATTATCTTTTCTGAGGCCCCGAGCACCGGGTGGTGCATCGCGACGTAGCCCTGCAGGACCATGACGTCGCTCCAGGCTTCGGCCTCTGCCACCCCGTCGGGCCCTGCGGCGACAACCTCAAACCGCTCCGAACTCAGCTCGCAATACTGCGAGGTCGTAAGCAGCCGCACCTCGTGCCTGTGGTCGGGCTCGTCGGCAAGGCGTTGGGCGATATGCCACGCACGCATCGCCGGCCCAGCCATCTGCGCCCGGAGGACGTCGGCAGTAACGACGAGGACCCGGCTCACGAGGGGCCTCCCACCCGGGTGCGGTCCCGCCCTGGGCCGCGGCCTCGCATGGCGTAGCGGCCTCGCCCTGGGCCGCCGCCTCGCATGGGGAAGGGGCCTCTCCCTGGGTAGCGGCCTCGCCCTGGGGATCGGCCCGGCACTAGCGTCACGGCCGTGTTGGTGCGGGCGGGCGCGGTCACGGATTGGAAGCGTAACGGCCCCTCGAGCCGGTCCGGGGCCTCGCCTCCGCGACCTGCGGGGCGGAAGGGCTGCCCTTAGTGGCGCGTCGCGTACTTGTCCTTTCGACCGACCCAATCGGGCTCGAGATGCCCGGTCCGGCGATCAGAGCGTGGAACATCGCTGCGGTACTGGGTCAGCATCTCGATGTCGTACTTGCCTCCACGGTCGCGGC
>DATJMJ010000133.1:0-5023 GCA_035508795.1 Acidimicrobiales bacterium | reverse complement strand
GGCAGCAGACGGTGACTACGACAAGATGACCCGCCTGTTCGGAAAGGTGGACGAGTGGGCCCTTCGCCAACTGTTCGAGCAGGCCGGACAAGACGCGCGAAAGCTTCTCGGGCGTGCGCGCGTTTGGCAGCGAGTGGAGCGCTTAGCCGCCGCTTTGGTGGCTGAGCGTAAACTAGAGCGACCTGAGATCGCTGACATCGTGCTGCCCAACTATTTGCGGGCGAGTTGGATCGAGTTTTCGGCCTGGCCAACGCTCATGGGCCGGCCCGTGGCAAACCTCGTCTCTTAGCAGTGAGTGAGAGCGGGGCAGCTCATGAGGTTTTCCCGCTCAGCGCAGCGGTGACGCGGCGGCGCCTGCGCGCCCAGAGACCACTCTGGCCATTTCCTTCGGCCCCACGACCAGGCTCATCGAGGTCGGTAGGAGGGGAGCAGGCCCCAGTCTGAGCTCGCGAGTCGCTGTCGAAGCCGAGGCGTCAAATAGGACTTGCTGTGCCGCAAATGTCATTTGCACCCCGAAGTGGTGGAGGGTACTCGCGTCCGTCGAGCGAGCGGGACCTCACGTACGGCGCCGTTGCGTACTATCTCAAGAGGTAGAATAAGAATGTCAAACGTTGAGTTCTCACGAACTGAGGATGTGAGCCTCGATGAACAACCCGAACACGACACCATCGGAGCACCTAACTGACCGGGACCTGGCCGAGCACCTTCGCCGCAACCTGGAGCATTCTGACCGGCAGTTCGGCGTCCAGAGCCTAGACGCCCTCATCAGAGAAGCCATCAGACGACTTGAAGCTCGTTCCACCAGGTAGGACGGCCTGACGACAGCACGGCGGCTCGCCCCCGCGATCACAAGGGCCCTCGAGCCGGCGGGCTTCGAGCCGCTCGTCAAAGGCTTCCTGTTCAAGGACAGCCGGGCAGTACTTTATGGGCCACCGGGAGGTGCGAAAGCGCTCTTAGCGCTGGACATCGCCATGCCCGTCGCGACGGGGCGGCAATGGCACGGTTGCGATGTGGCTCAAGGAAAGGTGCTCTACATCGACGGCGCAGGCGGCGGGTCCCTTGCTACGCGCGTCCAACGCAGCGAAACGCCCAAGAGCATAAGGACCTCGTGCTCAAGGTAGCCAAGTACGGCGGATCGGTCGCCCTGCTCGGCCATGTCGTGCCGGTGGGTTGACACCCCCGCCTTGATGCCTTGACCCTCTTGCTCGCCGCCCTCGCGCGGCGGTCATCGAGTGCCACTAACTTGTCCGACGCTTGGGGCCGGGTCGCCGGGCAGTTACCTGTAAAGAAAGTGGACGTAGGTTTAGGCAACTGCCTGTTGAGCCGCCCCTCGTACCCCGTTCGCTAGTGCTCCCTCCTGGGCTGGGTCCTGTCCAGCTTCGCCAAGCGGTGCCTTGAGCTGCGCCGCAATTCGGTGGTCGTCGTCGTCGCCCAGGTGCGCGACTATTTCCACGTGTGCTCCCGAAAGGGTTGCGCGTTCGATGGTGAAGCCGACCCCGTCGGGGACCACGCCTGGTGCCTCTAGCCGGTCCACTACCACGAGCCGCTTACCGCCCTCTGCCAATTGGGCGGGCACGCAATAATCACGCTCAACCCAAAGCCGCTCCACCTTGCCCGAGCGCACAGCTTCCCAGACCTCGGGAAGCCCCCAAACAACCGTGCGGCAACGGTCTGCCTCGACCAGGGCCTTTAGGTACCTCGCTGCGTGGTCTTCACGCCAAGCCTGGATGACCGGAGCGGTCAACCGGGCGAGCGAATCTTTGGAGTGCATCGAACCCCAGGCGGTGACGTCCCCGACGACCGAAGCGGCGTGGGGCGAGTGCTTCATGAACTCCGAGACGAGGTGAGCGCGACCGACAAGCACCAGCGGCAGGCGCCCCAACACTGCGACTCTCTCACCGACCGCCCGGTCAGCGGCCAAGAAGGCTGCCCTCCGGCGTTGACGGGTCGTCCAGGCGGACTGCCTCACCCGTCCGAGCGAGGGGTTGGGGACCTGCCAGTCGCGCACCTCGGAAATGCGTCCGGCGCGGCCCTCGAGGAGCCGAAAACCGGGCCCTCGCAAGACTAAGGCCCGGTACATCGGGAACCGTTGCAAAGCGTCGAGCAGGTCGCGGGTGGCGAAGCTGTGGTTGACGACGGCACGCTCTCGTGGGGCGAACGGCAAGGGCACCACCGCTGTTTCGGCTTGGCTCACGAAAACGGCCAGGCCGTGGTCCGTGGGGCTGCTCTCGGCGGCCAGCACAGCCTCGGTGAGCCTCATTTGCATGTGCTTCAGCGCTTCACCCTTGACTTCGTTGGCGAGCGTCTTTGCCGCATTAGCAGCCAAGTGGTGCAGTTCGTCGGCGTCGTTCGGGGTCATCACCGGGGCGGGTGTCGTCCAGAGGAGCAACGACACCGCTGGTCCTTTTTCGGCCTCTTGTAACCGGCGCAGGCCTGCCCAGCTGAGCACGGCCTCTCTCTCGAGCTGGCCCGCCAAGCCCGCCGTGCGGCGCAGGCAGTGCGATTCGCGGATGTGCCAATCGAGCTCGGAATGGAAGGAGAACACCAACCCGCAAACGGGGCAATGCCAAGTAGCCATAGCTAGTCTCCCTTACACCGTCTTGTCTTTTGTTTTGTGAACGAACTGGCTCCCCCCCGTACCGCCGACGGTCGGCGACCCGATGACCTTGACCGGTGCAGCACTCACACGAGCAGCTCGACGGAGGCCGCCGCAGATGGCGCCTCCCGTAGAGCAATCGGACAAGCGGCAGGCCCTTTTCGCGGCCGACGATGACTTTCCCATCCGTCAGCTCATCCGTGTGATCGGGCACCCGAGGAGCCCGGAGATGCTCGTCTGCCGGCACTCCCTCGCCCGGTTGGCCAGTTCGATTTGGTGGCTCGCCAGCGTTGTCTCTACCACCGCAACCCAGTGATTGGGCCGCCAGAGGGCAACTGCAGGAGAAGCGGCGAGCGACAGCTCGAGCGGGACGAGCACGGTGCGTTGGACGATATCGAGCGAGCTACAAAGTTCAGCACTGTGGAGCACTTCGCCCGCGAGGTAGGAACGAGCTTCGCGCCAGTGGCCAGCATCGCCGCCGCTGGTTTGCCCGCACGCGCCGGCTTCAGCGCGTAGGTCCTCGGTGCTCCCATGTGCCAACAGGTTTGTCCAGGCCCATATGGGCACGTCGCCACCGAGCGCCAGGCTGCACTCGGCCAAGTGACCCAAGACGAACGCCTCGGTTTCAGATGCGAGACGCTCAGCTGCCAGAAGCCACCGAGCACGGATCCCCCGCTCGTCTGCGTGCTCTGGTGGGTCTTCCCGTCTCCTAGGGAAGCGGCCAAAGCACGCCATCGTCCTCACCTCTCGATCTCCGAGTGAGACTGAACAGATGTTATTGCGGGGTGCCTCGGCCCACTCAGGGCCAAAGGTCCCGATGTCGCCCGCTCCGGGTTAGTGGTGGGGTTGTGCCGTGGCGGGGAAGGGCCTGACCTGAAGGCTCGCAGTAGTTTGCCGGCGCAATCCCTAGCGATATTTGTTACAGCGCTGGCCGCGCCTGGCTCAGGTCCTTCTGGGGCTGGTCCGTCCCCTTGGTTGCCGTGACCAGCTCGAGGTGGTGGCCGGGAATGCCGAACCAGGTGCGCCGGTCGAGCTTGCGGCTTGCGACCTCGACGCAGCCGGCCTCCCGCAGCGGCTCGGCGTAGTCGGCGGCCTTGTCGTCCACGATGCGCAGCCGTCCTCCGGGCCGTAGCACCCGTGCCGCCTCACTAAGCGCCTGGGCGCGTCCGCCGGCGCCGTGGATGTTGTTGAGGGCGAGGCTGCTAACGCCAGCTCGCCAAATCCGTAGCGAAAAGTTTGAGCGATATTCGAAAGGGGTTCAACTACAGGGCCCGCAAGGCCCGCAGCAAGGAAGGCAAGTTCTTTACTGGCTTCCTCCCAGCGGTGAGCCTTGGTCCTTCGGTTGCGTCAGTACGAGTTCGACAGCAAGGCCGCCGGGACCTACGCGCAGCGCTGAATTCCTAGGGATCATCAGCTCCAAATATCCGCCGAGCGACGCGCATGTCGGTCACGCCCGGGCCCGAGCAGGGCAGGACTGCTCGGCGGATGCCATCGCCGGCATCCCGCTGTCGACACCCGGGCGCGGCCCGCCGTCGGCGGTGGTTCGGCCGCCCTCATCGAGCAGCCCTCTCTTTGGCACCGACAAGTCTCACGTTCGGCCGCCAAGAACGTGGGGGTACAGGCAGCAACCAACCAGATCATTGAAATGCCTCATAACCCCATCGGGCGTGCTCGCCACGTGCGCCCCCGCCCGCGTCGTCCATTGCCCCGGAGCGAGCTCCGAACCGGGGGGTGCGTGGCCTCGCGGGCGAACGTAAGGACTTGCCGGAAAGGCACCTAGACCCTATTAGACGAGCGTCTGACGGTGTTAGATAGTTGTCTATGAAGGCAAGCGGGACCAGGAGAGCCCCGGCGCCCGAGGAGCGCCAGGTGGACGCGGAGAGGACCAAGGCGGCACTGATCGATGCCGCGCTCGAGGAGTTCGCGGCCAAGGGATTCGCCGGGGCAACGGTCAGGGACATCGCCGAACGGGCGGGAGTGAGCAAGGACTTGATCGCCTACCACTTCGGAGGCAAGGAGGGGCTCTTCGAGGCGGTGCAGACGGAGTGGCTCGCCCGGCGCGATGCCTTTGTCGACCATTCGGCGCCGCTCGCCACCAACCTGGCCAGCTACCTCCACAGCATCCTTTCCGACCCGCGCCCGCTCAGGCTGCTCGTCTGGCGTGGGCTCCTTGTAGACGACAACTCGCCCGAAACTTCTCCCGATATCTACCCCGAGGTCAGCCACCTGGGTGAGCGCCAGCGAAGGGGGGAACTGAGCAACTCCGTCGACCCAGGCGTGCTCAACCTGGTCCTGATGGGCGCCGTCGCTGCGCCTGTCATCTTCCCCGACCAGGTCCGGCGTGTCTTCGGCCTAGCGATCTCCGACGAGGAATTCGAGGACCGCTACCTGAGTGGCTTGCTGACGGTCCTGCGGGCGGGCGCAATC
>DATJMJ010000132.1:0-3759 GCA_035508795.1 Acidimicrobiales bacterium | reverse complement strand
GTGCGGCCTGGCGGTGTTCGCCTGGGTGAGCACTGGCCGCCGCCGAGGGGCCGTCCGGGCGATCGCCGCGCTCGGTGTAGCTGCGGTTATCTGGGGGTGGGGCGCCGCCCAATACCCGATGCTGTTGCCGGGCACCGACCTTACGCTCACGAACGCAGGCGCGCCTCGCTCTATGTTCGTCGCTCTTGTCATCTTGTTCATCATCGCCTTGCTGCTGGTTGGCCCCTCGTTTGTCCTTCTGTTCACGTTGCAAAGCCGCCGCACCCTGTACGCCGACACCGACCACCTCCTGGCGGCCACAGCGCTCGTCGCCGACCGCTCGGGAGGCCACAAGCCGGCTAATGGTCACACAACCAGCCCCCGTCACGAGGGCCAGCCCACTGACAAGGAGGAAGGCTGATGCCGACATTGGACAAGCCCGAGGCGCACGATAACGAGCAGCTGATGCTCGGTGCCGTCGTAGGCGAGCCCGCATTGGGTCGCGGCCCGGCACCGGACGGGCACTACTCGCGCCACGAGTACGATCACCCGGCGGCCGGGTGGGGGGCGGCTAAAAGTGTGGGCCGGGTCCTAGAGCGCGCTGGGGAGCCGCTGGAGGGTTTCCGGGCCCTGTTCGTAATGAACCAGGAGGACGGCGGGTTCGACTGCCCGGGTTGTGCCTGGCCAGACGACCCGAGCGGCCTCAAGCTGGACCTGTGCGAGAACGGTGTGAAGCACACCACCTGGGAGATGGCCGCGGCGAAGGCCGACCGGGAGTTCTTCTCAGAGCACACAGTCGGTGAGCTCGCCACCTGGAGCGATTATGACCTCGAGGCGCTTGGACGGCTGGCGGAGCCGCTCAGCTACAACCCATCGACCGACAAGTACGAGCCGATCTCGTGGGAGGACGCCTTCGCGCTGGTCGGCGACACCCTTCGGTCCCTGGACAGCCCGGACCAGGCGACGTTCTACACATCGGGGCGGCTCAGCAACGAGGCGACTTTCCTCTACCAGCTGTGGGTGCGCGAGTTTGGGACCAACAACCTCCCCGACTGCTCGAACATGTGCCACGAAGCGAGCGGCCGGGCAATGACCTCGGCGCTCGGGACCGGCAAGGGGACGGTCGATCTTCACGACTGGGAGGCCGCGGACGCCATTTGGGTGATGGGGGACAACGCGGCCACCAACGCCCCGCGGATGCTTACCTGGCTCGCCGAGGCGGACCGGCGCGGGGCCCAACTAGTCCACATCAACCCGCTCATCGAAGCCGGTTCGAGACGCACGATCGTCCCCCACGAGTTTGTCGACATGGCGACCTTCCACACGACCCGGGTAGGCACCATGAAGCTCCAGGTACGCATCGGCGGGGACATGGCCTTACTCCGCGGTGTCGCCAAGGCGGTCCTGGAGGCGGCCGAAGACGACTCCTCCGCTTTGGACCGAGAGTTCATCGAGAACCACACCCACGGCTTCGAGGACTACCGGGCCCTCGTGGGGTCGACACCGTGGCCGGACCTAGTAGAGGGGTCAGGCATCCCCGAGCACGAAATACGAAGTCTGGGACAGTCCTACCTGGCGTCGGAGCGGGTCATCATCTCCTGGTGCCTGGGCGTCACCCAGCACGAGCACGGCGTCGACACCGTCCGCGAGATCATCAACGTTCTGTTGCTCCGCGGCAACATCGGCCGCGAGGGCGCCGGCCCGTGCCCAGTGCGGGGCCATAGCAATGTGCAGGGCAACCGCACGTGCGGGATCGACCACCGTCCTTCGGAGGAGTTCCTGCGGCGCCTCGGCGAGGTGTGCGGCTTCGAACCTCCCCGCCAGCACGGCCTGTCCGTCGTGCCGACCATTGAGGCGATGCACCGGGGGGACATCAAGGTATTCGTGGCTCTCGGCGGGAACTTCGCTTTGGCCGCCCCGGACCTTCCCTACACCTTCGAGGCGTTGCGGAACTGCGAGCTCACCGTACAGGTGAGCACCAAGCTCAACCGTAGCCACATCGTCCATGGCAAGCGAGCCCTGGTCCTACCCTGCCTCGGCCGCACCGAAAAGGACCACCAGGTCGGCGGTGACCAGGGGGTCACGGTCGAAGACGCCATGTCCATGGTGCACATTTCCTTCGGCATGAAAGAACCGGTGTCGCCTTACCTCCGCTCGGAGTGCGCCATCTTGGCCGGGATGGCCCGGGCCACCCTGCCCGACAGCCGCACCCCGTGGGTGGCCTACGGCGAGGACTACGACCGCATCCGGGACACGATGGCCCGAGCGCTGGACGGTTTCGAGGACTTCAACCGCAGAGCTCGCCATCCTCACGGCTTCCGGCTTGCCCAGCCGGCCCGCCAGCGCGTGTTCCAGACCGCTTCGGGTCGAGCCGAGTTCTCCGCCGCCCCGCTTCCCGATGACGTCGACCCGGGTAGCGGGCGCCTCGTGCTGGCGACCATCCGCTCGCATGACCAGTTCAACACCACCATCTACTCCAACGACGACCGTTACCGAGGCCTGAAAGGATTGCGCACTGTCATTTTCATGAACGCGAACGATATGCGGGACCGTCGCCTGAGTGAGTTCGATCTCATAGACGTCACTAGCTTCTCCAAGGACGGCTCCACCCGGAGCGTGTACGGGTACCGCGCCGTCAAGTACGAGATCCCGCCCGGCTGCGCCGCCGGCTATATGCCCGAGCTGAACGTACTTTGCGGCGTTGCCGACTTCAGCACGCAAAGCGAACAGCCCGTGACCAAGCACCTCGTGGTCGAGGTGACGCCGTCAACGTCCGCGGGGGCGCCGGGTTGACAATGAGCGCTGCGACCCACCATGGGATCGGAATGAGATAGCCGCCGTGGGCCGGCCCGGCACTAAAACAGCCTTGGTTGCCCTCACCGTCGCTACCGGCACCCTCGACGTGAGCGCGTTCCTCCGCCTCGGCGGGGTCTTCGCCAGTGTCATGACCAGCAACCTGGTCTTCGTCGCGCTCGCCGCAGTGCACGCCGAGGCTGCGCTCGGCCGGCACTGCGCCACTGCCCTCGTCAGCTATGTCATGGGGGCAGGCGCGGGCTCCGCTGCCGCCCGGCCGAGCGGCAAGGTAAACAGGCTCGGGGCCCGACGCCTCAGCCTCCTTTTCACCGCCGAAGCCGGATTGCTTGCCGTGTATGCCATCTGGTGGGTCGCAGCCGGGGCGAGACCACAAGGATGGTCGCAAACGAGCCTGCTTGGTGCCGCGACCTTCGCCATGGGCCTCCAAAGCGCAGCCGCGCGTGACCTGGGCCAGCCCGATGCAGGGACCACCTACTTGACTGGGACGCTGACGGGCCTGGTCGCCGCGGTTGTTACTGGTAGGCGCCCCGCAGTCGGCGCTGTCATCTCCCTTTTTGGGCTTCTCGCCGGGGCCGCTATGGGAGCGGCGCTGCTCGAAAGCGTCCCTGATGCCACACCATTCCTCGCTGTCATGGGTGTCGCCTTAGCCGCCGGGTCCTCGTGGGACGACCGGTGGTCCCGCAGGGCCTAGCGGGTTTATTTGGTTGGCGCGGCCCGAGGGTGGACTACCCGCAGGCCGATCCAGGCGGCGGCGATGCCCACGGCAACGCCGATAACCGTGTCGGCGAAACGAAGGATCGGCTGCTGCCAGGCGTGTTGCGGGCTGACCGCCGCGACAACCATGACCACTGCTGTGGTAATTGCGGCGGTGATGGCATCTTGGGGGCGGCCGAGCAGCCTGACCACCAAAGCGCTCACGCCGATCAACACCGCCAGGGCCCACGGATGGAAGGGGAGCAGGAGCAG
>DATJMJ010000131.1:0-3519 GCA_035508795.1 Acidimicrobiales bacterium | reverse complement strand
GACAGCCCCGCCGAGGCCGGGGGGCTCGTAACGACACACAAAATAGACCTTTTTCAAGCGTGCCGGGACATTTTCGATTTCATCGACCCTTATGCAGAGCTTTGCGGCGAGGTTTCGTCGCTTTCCAAGAGGGACGGCCAGTTCCGCGCCCACGCGAAAGACCCGATATCTTCCGGGCGTTCGATCGACGAGTTCGTGCCGGAGGGCTATTGGGGGCAGAGCGGGGCGCAGGCCCTCCTTTTCGGCGCCGGCGGTTCCAACTTGGCCATTACGGTCCACCTGCTCTCGGCGCGCGGCCCGGACGACCGGCCTTCCAGAGTCGTTGTCGTAAACCGCAGCCCGGGACGCCTCGAAGCCATGCGCTCGGTCCACCGGCGCCTGGGCGTGGACGGTTTGGTGGAGTACGTCCACAACGCAGACGCCAGCCACAACGACGCGCTTGTGTCCGGGGCCCCGCCCGGATCGCTTGTCGTCAACGGGACGGGGATGGGCAAGGACAGCCCGGGGAGCCCCATTACCGGCGCCGCCACGTTCCCGGAGAAGGCTCTTGTCTGGGAGCTCAATTACCGTGGCGAACTGGACTTCTTGCACCAGGCGCGAGACCAGCAAGCCGAGCGCCAACTGCTTGTCGTTGACGGCTGGAGATATTTCGTCCACGGGTGGACCTGCGTCGTCGAGGAGGTTTTCGGCGTAGAGATGACGCCTGCCCTCGTCGACGAGCTCGCATCGATAGCCGAGAGCGTGCGGAACTGAAATATCTGGGAGAATGCGCGGGCACCGTTGTCCCCGCCGCCCGCGAGGGCATTGGAGAGGCACCGGTGCCGGCTGGCTTAGCAGGAGTTGGCAATAGGAGGTCGAGGTGGCAGTTCACGAGGGGCCGGTACGTACGGCAGCCAGGACGGTCCTGGACCGCTTCCGGCTTGACGGGCAGGTGGCCTTCGTCACCGGGGCCCGCAAGGGCATCGGGAAGGCCTGCGCGCAAGGGCTCGCCGAGGCGGGGGCCCGGGTGGCGATCAGTTCGCGTGACGGGGCCGACGCCGACCAAGCCGCCAAGGAGCTTCAGAGCCGCGGCCTCGAAGTCGTTGCCGTGCCCGGCGACGTTTCCTCGTACGAGGACGTCGAGGCGATGTCGGCGGCGGTAGAGGACCGGCTCGGGCCGATCGACGTCCTGGTCAACAACGCCGGCACGGTGGTCCACCTGCCTGCGCTCGAGGTCTCGGGCGAGTCGTGGCGAAGCGTCATGTCGGTCAACCTGGACGCTGTGTGGTATTGCTCCCAGGTCGTGGGCCGGTCGATGGTCGAGCGCCGGAAGGGGGCAATCGTCAACATCGGTTCGATTTCGGGGATCATCGTCAACCGGCCGCAGTGGCAGCCCGCCTACAACGCGTCCAAAGCCGCCGTCCATCAGCTGACACGGTCGCTGGCGGGGGAATGGGCCCAGTACGGGGTCCGCGTCAACGCTTTGGCGCTCGGTTATGTGAGCACCGATATGACTGGCGAGATCGTCGACCCCGACAGGAAGCGGTGGTGGGTGGAGGACGTCCCGATGGGGCGCATGGCTACCGTCGAAGAGGTCGCGCCCGCCGTCGTGTTCCTGGCGAGCGAGGCCTCCAGTTTCGTGACCGGTTCGGTAATGGTGGTCGACGGGGGCTACACGGTCTGGTGAGGCCGCGCCCCGACCTCTGAACGCACCTCGACCTCGAAGCGGAAGCTATCGCCCCGGTAATTGGCGATGTAGTGCTCGAACACCACGTCGTCGCTCGAGCGGGTCACGCTATGGATGCGTAGTCCCGGCGTGCCACGGGGCACCCCCAGGTGCTCTGCGTCTTCCTTGGGCAGCGCCACTGCCTCGATAGCACGGTGGCCGCGGGCCGGGCGGACGCCGTAGACCTCGCGCAGCACCTGGTAGAGGGATTGCTCGGAGAGGTCCATCTCGACCAGGCCCGGGAACAGGCGGGCCGGCATGACCGCCCGCGCCACCTGGACGGGCCGCCCGTCGATGCTGCGCACACGGTCGAGCCTGACAACGGGTTCGCCAACGCCGATCTCGAGTAGCCGAGCGGTGTCGACCGTGCCTGGTTCGACTGCAAGCTTCAGCACGCGGCTCTGGACCATGTGGCCCGCCCTCGACATCGATTCGAAGAACCCGAGCGTGTCCTGGATGAAGCTCGTGTCCTCCTTGCGACCGGTGACGAAGGTGCCCTTGCCCTTGACCTTGAGGACGAGGCCTTCGTTTTCGAGCTCGCCGAGGGCCTGCCTCACCACCGTCCGGCTCACCGAGTACTGAGCGCACAACTCTGCCTCCGACGGCAGCAGGCTGCCCTCGGGGACGTCGAGGTCCTTCAGGAGGATCCGTTTGAGCTGGAGATAGTAGGGCTCGAACGACCGGAAGTCGATGGCCGAGGGTTTTGTGGCAGGCGTCACCACTCACGCACCGTAGTCCCAGAGCCCGGGGCGGGCCGCCATCCGCTGCCGTCGTGGCCTGCCCCGTGCCAAGCCGGGGACATTGCCCGGGCACCTCCCCGGCGAGCGGCAAATAGCTACCATCCCATCCTCCTTGCATCTTAACGTCCTGTCATGATATGACTACGGAGAGGCGCATGCCGAGGGGACCGGGCCGGGTCGGCTCGGGAAGCTTTGAGCTTGCCCCTGCTGCCCGATAGGGCCAAGGAAACGGAGGGGAACATGGATCTACCTTTCAAACCGTCACCTAGAGGCCGTAAACGCGGCCGGAGGCAAGTCGGCGGCGCGCTCTTGGTCGCTGTGACCGCGGCTACGAGCGTGACAACTCTCGCCGGCACCATCCAGCCGGCATCGGCCAGCTCGACCGTGCACCTCACCTACGCTCTCTGGGACCCGGTCCAAGAGATCGGCTACAAGCAATCAATTGCTGTGTTCGAGAAGTCCCACCCCAATATCAGCGTTACCGTCGAGCTGGTCCCGTACGGGGACTACGAGGCCAAGATCAACGAGGAGTTCCGGGCCGGTGACGCGCCGGACGTGTTCTGGGTCAACACGCCTTGGCTCGCCACTTGGGAGCAGGACGGCGTCATGGAAAACCTCGCCCCGCTCATCAAGAAGGCCAATATCAACATGTCCATGTACCGGCCGGCGCTGGTAGCCCTCCACTCGCACAACGGCGCGATCTACGGGCTCCCGAAGGACTGGGACACGGAGGGGATCTTCTACAACAAAAACTATTTCGCCGCACACCACATCACCATCCCGGCGAGCCTCAACTGGAACCCGACAAACGGGGGCACCTTCTTCACGCTCTTGAAGGAAGCGACGACCGACACCAACGGCACGAACGCAATGTCGCCCAACTTCAGTACGAGTTCCATCGGGACCTACGGGATAGCCATCATCAACCAGCCCGACACCGGCTACGGGGGCATACTGGGTGGCGACGGCGTCGATGTGTGGACCCAGTCGGCCGGTCCCTTCGGTGGCAAATGTTCCTGCTACCCCAAGTCGATCGCCTTCGACACGCCCTCCGGGGTCGCTGCGTTCCAGTTC
>DATJMJ010000130.1:0-7432 GCA_035508795.1 Acidimicrobiales bacterium | reverse complement strand
TGGTGGGGTCGGTCGCACCCGACCCGATGACAAGCACCTTCAAGTCGAGGGTATTACCGGTCGCGGCCGAAGCCGGGACGCTGGTGGCAGTCACCGTGCCCGCCACCATGGCGGCGGTCATCATAACGGTGGCGACCTTTTTGGTCCATGATCTACGCATTTTTGTTGCGGCCTCCAATTAGCAGGGATTCGGGGGACATCTGACGGTGGTTAAAACTTTCGGGTGAATAAGCAAAAACTTCGGGGCTCCCGCGGCCCGGTGGCTCCTCGCTCAGCACGGGCGCGGCGCTGTAACGACCGTTTTGGCGGCCTTCGGCGGCGGGAGCCTCAGCGGGGCCGGCCGACGACGCCCACGCCTCGGTGAGCGCGTCGGCCAACAGGTACCGTGGCCGCCAGCCAAGTACCTTCCCCGCCGCCGTGATGTCTGCCCATTGGCATGACGAATTGCCCGAACGCGGCGAAGTGTCCTCTTCTTCCTCGAGGATTTTCCCTTCGAAACTTGCAATTTGTGCGAGCCGGGCAACGACCCAACGGCTCGAGACCGGTATCCCCCTGCCAATGTTGACGACCATGGCCCCCTCACCCTGCGCGAGCTTCGAAGCGGCCGCCAATGCGGCGTAGGCAACGTCGCGCACGTCGATGAAGTCGCGGGCGGCGTCGAGGCGCCCGAGAGAGAGGTTGGGACGCCGGACGGCCATAGCCTCGCGCAAGGCGGCGACGGCGTGGCCTACCAAGGTCCAGGGCGGCGAACCGGCGCCTACTGCGTTGAAGACCCGCAATACGGCCCCCCTCAGGTCCCCTGAGGTGGCAGCGCAATTTACGAACTCGGTCGCCGCGAGTTTGGTGGCGCCGTAATAACCCGCAGGGCGCGCCACGCCGCTCTCGCGGACCGGGGCCGCCTCCGCCGACGGGCCGTACTCGGCCGCGGACCCAAGGTGGACGAGCGCCGGGCCCGAAGAAAGGGCCGACACCAGCTTGGCGACAAGCAACAAGTTGAGCTGCAACATCCTCGCCCGCTCGCCCTCGGTGGCACCGACGCAGTTGATGACAGCGTCGGCGCGGGAGTGCTCGACGAGGTGTACGAGCTCGGCCTCCGTGGCCTTTACCAGGTCGCACGACGACCAGTGGGCGAGCGACGAGCTCCGGCTCGCGTCAAAGGGCCGTCGCGAGACGAACACGCCCCTATAGAGATCGGGTTGGCTTACGATAAGGCGCGCCACATGGCTGCCTATGAAGCCCCGCGCCCCGAGCACAACGATGCGCAGCGGCGCGCCGTGACCGTCAGGCACTGGGGAGGAGCTCCTTTTTCAACAGCTCGAACTCGGTGTTGGCCTTGTCGTAGTCATCTGGACGGCCAATGTCGAGCCAATAACCGTCGAACTCGTAGGTCGCCGGGTGCTCTCCCCGCTTTATGAGGTCGCAGATCAGTTCGTCGAAGCCGTAAGGCAGCCCTGGTTCGTAGCGCCGCAAGGCCTCTTTCGAGACGGCATATATCCCCATGTTGACGTCGTAGGTGAGGACAGGCTTCTCCGAAAACCCTCTGATGCGGCGCTCCCTCACGTCGAGCACACCGAAGTCCACCTTGTGCGTGCGGCGCTGGGTGGCAACCGTGAGGGGCGCTCCCGAGCTGATGTGGCCGCGAAGGAGGTCGGAGTAGTCGAGGTTGGTGAGCACATCCGCGTTCATCACGACGAAATGGGCCGGCAGGTCGTCGAGGGCGCGCAGCACCGGGCCCATCGTCCCGAGAGGCGAGTCTTCGGAGAGGTAGCTGATGTCGATGCCCCACTGCGAACCGTCCCCGGCGTAGGCCTGGACCAGTTGCCCGAGGTGGCCCACTGTGAGCGTTGCGTGCGAGAACCCCTGCCAGGCGAGCTGGCGCATGACGACCTCGAGCACCGAATAGTGCTCGCCGATGGGCACGAGTGGCTTGGGGATGAGGGTGGTAAAAGGCCGCAGGCGCAACCCTTTCCCTCCGGCCAGGATGATCGCCTCGTTGGCGGTCCCCTTCATCGAGGCGGCCCGCTGCGCCAGGCGCGCGGGAGTGAGTGAGGGCTCTGCGAGCAGTTCTTCGTCTGCTTGCGTGAGCTCGGGAGCCAGTTCAGACGTTGTAGACATTTGTCTTGTACCTCGCTAGGTTTACCGGGTCGCTGAACCATGCCGCCGTAAGGCCGAGGCCTTGTTCGAGCGTGAAATTGGGCGCCCATGCCGTGAGTTTGTTAAGTTTGTTGGCGTCGCACACGAGCTGCATGACCTCAGACTTGGGAGGCCGGAGCCGCTGAGGGTCGAGCACTGCTTCGATCCGGGTGCCCATGACCTCGCCGATCAGGCTCACCAGGTCGCCGACGGAAATCCCCCTACCGGTGCCGGCATTTAGGACCTCCCCCACCACTTCCTCGGCCGGGGCAGTCCCCGCGTGCACGAAGGCCGCAGCCGTATCGCGGACAAACGTGAAGTCCCGCACCGGTTCGAGAGAGCCGACCTGGACTGTCCTTGCGCCAGCAGCCGCCTGAGAGATCACCGTCGGGATGACCGCCCGGGCGGATTGGCGGGGGCCAAAGGTATTGAAGGGCCGGACGACTACGACGGGCAAGCCGAAGCTCAAGTGGTAACTTTCCGCCAGTTTGTCGGCACCTATTTTCGAGGCGGCGTACGGCGACTGAGCCTGGAGCGGGTGCGACTCGTCCATCGGGACGCACCGTGCCGTCCCGTAAACCTCGCTCGTCGATGTCTGGACCACACGGGGAGTGCCAAGGGCCCTGGCTGCCTCGAGCACGTTCAACGACCCGAGGGTGTTGGTCTCCGCGTACGAGGTCGGTGCCTGGTAGGAGTACGGGATCGCTATGAGGGCGGCAAGGTGGTAAACCGTGCTCGCGTCACGTACGAATGCGAGGACCGAGTCACGGTCCCGGACGTCGCCGAGCTGCACCTCGACTGAGGCCAGTACGTCGGCGTCGAGGTGCTCCAGCCATCCCCACGAGCCCATCGAGTTGTAAAGAGCCATGGCCCTCACTCGATGACCCGCGCGGACCAAAGCCTCGACGAGGTGTGAGCCGATGAAACCATCGGCTCCGGTTACGGCAACTAATTCAGGCACTACGTCCTCCCGGGTTACGTTCATCCATGGCTGAAGGGGTACGTGACAGCACTCCCGGCGGCCATAATCAAGGCGGCTAGAGCGACAGCGGCAGCGATGCACAAAGCCAGCCGGCCGTTCGCCAGCGACCAGTGCGCGCCTGCTGCAACAACGAGGAGGCCCCAGGCCCCGAGGACGCCGATGCCGGGCGCCCACGATTTGACGGCAAGGTCGATCCTGCCGCAAACGGCCAACATGAGGGCCAGGAAAAACCCGACTGCGAGGCAAGTCCCGGCGATAAGGAGCGTCTCTGGGTAAACGATGCCCTTCGCCTTCGACAGGACGTCGAGCCCAGCGGTGACCGCCGCCAGCACCACCAAGTAGATGAAGGTGGAGCGCGCAAGCTCTGCCCTCGAAGCGCGGGAAAACTCGCGTACGCTGCGCGTGGCGATAAGCCTCCGCCGTGCTCGCGACCTGAACGAGCGCAGCTGCCATTCCATTACCCCGAGGGACAGGATCATCGGGTAAGCGGCCATGCCCGGCCAGCTCTGCGCCTTGCCTTTGGCGGGCTCGAGCACGAGCAGGATGGCGATGAAAAGCCCGAGGCAAAGACCCTCGGTAAAATAACCCGCCGCCGTCATCTTGTTGGTCCCGGCCAGCGGGGCAGAGCGCCACCAGTGGCGGGGGAAAAGCCGCGCCGCAGCCACGAAAGTCCCCGCCACGCCGAGCCCCGCCACCACGACGGCCACGGAGGCCGGCAAGGCAACCGGTTCGTGCAGGATGAAGATGAGCGACGCCAGGGCTCCCGGCAGGAACAGGGCAGCTATCAAAGCTTCCTTGGCGTGCACGACGAGCTCAGCGGATGCGGCCATAAAGGCGCTCGCTCCTGCAGCCAGCGCGACGCCGTAGATGTTGCCGCCGAGCAGTTCGTGGCCCGCGAGCCCGAGCGAGCCGCACACGGCGATGGCACCGAGGACCGCCCAAGCCGCCACAGGGCCTGCCGGCTCCTTATAAGCCGCCCGTGAAAAGCCGGCGTAGGCCACGAGCTGGCTGAAGCCCCACCCGCAAATGAGCGCGAGGGGCATCGTCCTCCACGACACCAGGGAGCGGAAGCCGACCGCCGCACCGGCGAACATGAGAGTCGGAGTCGCAAAAACCAGTCCCCTGGCGAGATCACCCACGTTGCCCGGGCGAGGCAGCCGCGGGTCCGTAGCCGCCGCCGGCTTGGCTTCGACCTCGCTGTAGAGCTGGTTGGCAAAGCTGAAGACGTCCGGCAGGCCAAGGCGGTCGCGCGCCACCGAATTGCTGAGGCCACAGCTTTCCAGAGTCGCCGCCACCTCGAGCTCGTCGACTGCCGCAGCGAAAACGTCAACCGGGACGGGCGCGCCGCCGAGCACCTCGGCCAGCGCGTTGATCGTGCCCGAACGGCTGGCGGTCATCGTACGAGCACCCCGGGCTTTTGCTTGCCACGCGAACCCCCCGAGCCGGCGCGTACTTTGGGAGGGCGAGTGCTACCGCGTGGTCCAGGTTGCCCAGCCTTCGAGCTCCGGTTTGTCCCGAGGTTGCGGTAGAGGCGCCGGTACTCCTGGAAGGAACGCTTCGCCGTGAAAAGGTTTTCGACCCGCTCTCTGGCGGCGGCACCCAATGAATGGCGGAGGTCCGCGTCCGACAAGAGGCGCACGCATGCGGCCGCTATTTCGCTGGGCTGCCGCGGTGGGACGAGTATTCCCGTCTCCCCGACCGCCTCGCCCACGCCACCGACGTCGGTCGCGATAACGGGCCGGCCACAAGCCATTGCCTCGAGCACCGTGTAAGGAAGACCCTCGGAGATGCTCGTAAGCATGACGACGTGGCCTGCGTGGTAGGCGTCGACCACCGAGCCAACTCGTCCCTCGAACGTTGCCGCTCCCTCCAGGCCCAGCTCGGAGAGGAGGTCGAGGCAACGACGGGCATATTCCCCTCCTCCATCCGGGGTCGGGCCGAACATCCTGAGACGGCACTCTGGGATCGCCACCCGCACTTCTGCAAAGGCCCGCAGGAGAGTTTCGACATCCTTCAAGGGGTCGACCCGGCCTATCCATGACAGGGTCGGTACCTCAGGTTCTGTAGTGGCGACAGGGAACTCGGCCGGGTCGATGCCGTTGCGCAACGGGAAGATCCGCTCCGAGGGTGTCGCCTGAGCCATCTCCCATGTCCGGTTGTAACCGCTCCCCGGTGCGACGATGTCAGCAGCTTCATAAGCTGTTTCGACAAGCAACCTGAAAAAGCGCAATATTATGGCCCGCGCCGGCTGGTTGAGCGTCCCCGGCTTATAGGACAGGTAGCGCTCGCGCAGGTAAAGACCATGCTCTGTCAATAGGAACGGCGTCTTGTTGTCCCATTTGGCGGCAAGGGCCGGGAGCGCGCCAAGGCCGTTGGCGACCGAGTGGCAAATCTCGCCGGTCGGCGGCGCAATGGCGAGCGGCCGGAGGAAGTGCTCGAGCAGGGTCAGGACATCGACCGCATCGGCCATCGACAGGACATTGCCTTCGTCGGCATCGCTGGCCCGGTCACTACAACGCGGGGCCATCGAAAGCAACAGGTCGACGGCCTGGACCGAGGACATTGCGGCGTGGAGCTTGCCCGAGCGGGCCAGGTCGGCTAGTTCTTTGAGGGATGCGACAAAGGCCGCGTTGCTGCGTTCCATGCCGAGGGTGCGGAAGAAACCGTTGGATGTTTCCAGGCTGCGGAAGAAGCGCTCGAGGACAGGCAGGTACTCGGTCGCCTTGGCCCGCTTGGCACGCCCGTGCTGGCGTCCCCACAGTGGGACCTCGACAACGCTGTCGACGTTTGTGGGCAGCTCCCAGGTACGAGGTTCGTCACCCGTTGCCGTGAGGGCGAGCACGTTGAAACGGTGCTCCCCGAAGTCGCGCAGGAGCTGGTCGCACCACACGCTAACCCCACCCATGTGGAACGGGTAGGTGCCTTCGGTTATCAGGGTGATCTTCATCCTCCATTCGAAGATATGTAATGAGCGGGGTCAGCAAAACCCCGGATAATCCCCTGGCACGGCCGCTCCTTTTTGAGCAGAAAGCCTTCCGGCACCGTGACTTGGGCGCAGCGACCCTCGCGCTAGCCCGCAAGATTTGCCCTCCAAACCCTTGCCTTTTGCCGGCTGTCCCTCGTGCTAACCCGCGGCGCCACCCCTGACTACCAGGGCGGCCCCTAAATCCGGTCTCGGAGCACCCAAAAGGTGGCGCGCTCCGTAGCCCCCAAACCGTTGAGCACTCGCCGGGAGCGTTGGGCGCGATTTGGGATCGCTGCCAGCGGCCATTGACCGCTGACCCGCCATCATCGAATTACAAGGCTTTACATATTTTCCCCAAGCGAGAAAGTGAAGAGGTAGCTCAACCTCGAGTTGACCCCTATGGCAGCGAACTACCGGAAACGAATGGCCCAAAGGGGCGCCCTGCCCCGGCGGCGGGAGGCTGTTAATACAGGGGTGCCTCACGAGCGGCGCAGGTCGTCCGTCCCGGAAGCCCCGCGCCTCTACGAGCGCGAGACCTTCCTCGGCGAGATGAGCGCGATGCTCTCGGGCGGCTGGCCCCACCTGCATGGCAGCATCGTCATCAAGGGGCAGGCCTGGACAGGCAAAACGGCGTTGGTCGGGGCAACGTGCCGGATGGCCCGCGAGCTCGGCTTCACCGTGCTCCGGGCCTTCGGCAACGAGTTTGGCAGGATGGCCGCCTGGGGAGTCGCCCGCCAACTTCTGTCTGCGGCACTCCCCGCTTCGCCCGGGACCGATGACGACGGCCTCCGTCAAGAGGTTTTCGCATCCAATGGGCACGGCCCCTCCGCTCCTGGCGCTTCCGAGCACGAGGTCCATATCCTCCTTGACGGCATCGTCGAAGATCTCGCCTCGTCTTCGCCAGTGCTGATCGCTGTGGACGATGCCCACCTGATGGACAAGGAGTCCGCGGCCTGGCTCCTCCATGTCAACCGGCTGCTGGCGTACAGCGGTTCAAAGCTCGTCATCAGCTCGGGGCCCCTCCAGCGAGGCACGCCTCTCACCGCCATCGACCGGATCTCCTACGAACCCGGGGCGCGCGTCATTACTTTGCAACCCCTCGGGGAAGCCTCGGTGTCCCATCTGCTGCGGGACATCCTCGGTTTGGAACCGCCCGCGGATCTCGTCTGTACGGTCCATGGTTCCTCGGCGGGCTTGCCCTTCGTCGTCATATCCCTCGCGCGGGCCCTGGCGAGCGCCGACGGTGCCTGGCAGGACGGCCCGGCGGGCACTGTCGGCGACCTTGCGACCGGCGACATAGGCCGAGCCGTACTAGCCCGGCTGACCTCGCTGCCTGCGGACGCCTCTGCCCT
>DATJMJ010000129.1:0-3717 GCA_035508795.1 Acidimicrobiales bacterium | reverse complement strand
GCGGCTCGAAGCCAAGGCGAAACTCAGCCTGGACCGCACCAGCGACGACTTCCGGGGAGTCGTCGAGGGGCTCGAGCGCGAGGGCGGCCCGAGGGGGACGGAGGTGGCTCGCTCGATGCGGGCGGTAAGGAGCCCCTAGGTGGCGCCCTTGGCTTACGAGCCGAGCTTGTCGTAGGCGGGGACCGTCAGGAACTCGACGAACTGCTCCGAAAGAGCCACCGATTCGAACAGTTCTGCAGCGTCATTTGCCCGATTTGGCCCGCCGGAGCTTTCGTTGAGTTCCGTCAGCATCAGGCTGAGCTCCGCGGCCTCGAGTGCCCGCACCAGTTCGGGGGTTACGACCCGTCCATCGTCAAGCGCCACCCGGTGCTTGCACCACTGCCAGATTTGCGCTCGGGCGATCTCGGCCGTTGCCGCATCCTCCATGAGGTTGAATATCGCCACGGCCCCCGTGCCTCTCAGCCAGGATTCGATGTAGCGGAGGCTGACTGCCACGTTGTTCCTGACGCCTTGCTCGGAGACAGTGCCGCCGGGCACGAGGGGCCCGAGGAGCTGCGGGGCCGCGACGGCAACGTCGTCTCTCGACCTCGACAGCTGGTTGGGGCTGCTCCCGAGCGCGTCATCGAAGATCTTGGTAGCGACCGGCACCAGGTCCGGGTGCGCGACCCAGGTGCCGTCGAAGCCCGCCGCCGCTTCGCGTCGCTTGTCGTCCGAAACAGCTTTCAGCGCACGCTCGTTGACCTCGGGGTCGCGTCGGGAGGGGATGAAGGCCGCCATCCCCCCGATGGCGTGAGCGCCCCTTCGGTGGCACGTTTGCACCAACAGCTCCGAATAGGCGTGCATGAAGGGGACTGTCATCGTGACCTGGGCCCGGTCCGGCAACACGAAAGAGGGGTCGTGGCGGAACTTCTTGATCATGCTGAAGATGTAGTCCCAACGGCCGGCGTTGAGAGCCGTGGCATGCGGGCCGAGAGCGTGCAGGATCTCGTCCATCTGGAAGGCGGCGAGGATGGTCTCGATGAGCACTGTCGCCCGGATGCTCCCGGCGGGCAGCCCAAGGAACTGCTCTGCGAGCTCGAAGGCCGAGCGCCAAAGGGCGGCCTCGTCGCTGTTTTCCAATTTCGGCAAATATAGGTATGGCCCCGAACCGCGCGCGAGCAGCTCGGCACCATTGTTGGCAACAAAGATCCCGAAGTCGAACAGGCTTGCCGAGACCGGCGCCCCCCCCAGCAACACGTTTCGCTCGACGAGGTGCCACCCGCGCGGCCGGATAACCAGTGTGGCGATGTTGTCGGCGAGACGGTAGTGCTTCCCGTCCGGAGAATCGAACGACAGGCGTCTCCTCACGGCGTCGTGGACGTTTGCCTGCCCGTCGACCATGTTCGTCCACGTGGGCGAGTTGGCATCTTCAAAATCGGCCATGTAGACGCGCGCTCCCGAATTGAGAGCGTTTATCAACATTTTCGCGTCCGTAGGGCCTGTGATCTCGACTCTGCGGTCAGCCAGGTCAGCAGGGGCCGGAGGCACCCGCCAGGTCCCGGTCCTCACCGCCTCGGTGCTGGGGTCAAATGTGGGACGTGCTCCATGCGCAAGATCGGACTGCAGTTGCTGGCGGCGCTCGAGCAGATCCTTGCGACGTCGCCCAAGCTGGCCTTCGAGCTCTGCTACAAGAGCCAAGGCCCGCTCGTTGAGCACTGGTTGGTGCTGGTTACCTTGGCCAGCGGGGAGGTCGAGTTTTGCAGACAATGCTTCCGGCCTACTTTCGGCGCTCTTGGTTTCACTATACGGAAATGGCTAGCCCGTATCTTGGGCTATCGGCAGGCTAGGTGTTGCCCGGGACCTTCGGCAAACGGCGGCCTCGGCACTGCCCCGAAACTGGGGCACGGCACTGTCGCCCTGCGTAGAACCATGTTTAGAGCTGCTCGGGGCACGGCCGGCGCTCGGCGCCAGAGCTGACAACGCTCCTGCTCCTCGCCGGCGCACGTTGCCAAGTGGCAAGTAGCCTACTTAGACTGAGATGGGACCGCCTCCCACCGTGCGAAATGAAGACCAAAATAAAACCAAGCCCTGCGGCACCAATTGCTGCGGCCATGCCGGAGCCACCCGCAAGCCGCTACGACGAGGCTGTCCGCCTTTTCCGATCGGTCGTCGGGGATAGATGGGTCATCACGGACCCGGCGGAGCTTGCAACCTACGAATGTGACGGCCTCACCAACTTCCGGGCCCGTCCGCTGGTAGCGGTCCTCCCGGGGTCGGCCGAGGAGCTCCACGCGGTTGTCGCGACGTGCGCGGGCCTCGGCTTGCCTTTCGTGGCACGCGGGTCCGGTACGGGGCTTTCGGGAGGCTCCGTCCCTCACGCACAGGGAGCCCTGATAGTTACCTCCAGGATGCGGTCCGTGATATCTGTCGCAGTCGAGGACCAGCGAGCGGAGCTGGAGCCCGGTGTCACCAACCTCGAAGTCACTCAGGCTGCGGCGCCATATGGTTTTTTCTATGCGCCGGACCCGTCCAGCCAACAGGTCTGCTCGATAGGCGGCAACGTGGCGGAAAATTCGGGTGGTGCCCACTGCCTGAAATACGGTTTTACCACCAACCATGTGACCGCGTTGGACGTGGTGACGCCCGATGGTGACCTTGTCACACTGGGGGGCGTGGCTCCCGACGTCCCCGGTTACGACCTCATAGGTACCTTTGTCGGCTCGGAGGGGACTTTGGGCGTCGTGACTAAAGTCACTGTCCGTCTTGTCCGCGCCCCGGAAACTGTCCGGACCATGCTCGCCGGCTTTGTCGACATCGAAAGTGCTTGCAAGGCGGTATCCGCCATAATCTCGTCCGGCCTGGTGCCGGCTGCGATCGAGATGATGGACGCCTTAGCCATTTCGGCAGCCGAACTTGCCGTCAATTGCTCCTACCCGCCCGGCGCTGCCGCGGTGCTGATCGTCGAGCTCGACGGGCCGCGCCCCGAAGTGGACGAGGGCCTGTCCGACGTCATAGAGCACTGCAGGACGATGGGAGCGTTCGAGGTTCGCGTAGCAGCCGACGACGTCGAGCGCGCTCAGATCTGGCGCGGCCGCAAATCTGCCTTCGCCGCCGTGGGGCGTTTGAGCCCCAGCTACATAGTCCAGGACGGCGTCGTCCCCCGGAGTGCCTTGTCGGACCTTCTGAGGGGGATCGCAGAGCTTTCGAGCGAGTCGGGGATCAGGGTGGCCAATGTGTTCCACGCCGGTGACGGCAACCTGCACCCCCTCGTCCTGTTCGACGAGCGCGAAGAAGGTGAACCCGAGCGAGCCGAGGAGCTCTCGGAAAGAGTCCTCGATCTTTGCCTGGCACATGGCGGTTCCATCACCGGCGAGCACGGCGTCGGCCTTCACAAACTTTCGGCCATGGAAAAGATGTTCAGCGAGGACGACCTGGCGACCATGCACCTGGTCCGGCGCGCCTTCGACCCGAGCGGGCTATGCAACCCGGGCAAGGCTGTTCCTACGCCACGGCTCTGCGGCGAGCCACCTCGTGCCCGACAGGGGGTGATGCCGCTCCAGGGATCAGGTTTAGCGGAGCTCTTCTAGTGGAGCTGCTCGACCGGCTGGCGGGAGCCTGTCCTTCAATGGCCCGTGCAGGCGGTAGCGACGACCTGGTCGACGGCGTCATGCCCGAAGCTGTGGTCAGGCCCCGTAGCACCGAGGAAGTTGCCGCAACCCTCGGCGTCGCCGCTTCGTT
>DATJMJ010000128.1:0-64481 GCA_035508795.1 Acidimicrobiales bacterium | reverse complement strand
CGCTGTTCGCCGTCTACGACACGATGAAGTTTGTCCGCAACGACATCTCGACCTTCTGCTACGGCCAGGCGGCCTCGGCGGCAGCGGTCATCCTGGCAGGGGGGACGAAGGGCAAGCGCTACGCCCTGCCCCACGCCCGCATCCTGCTCCACCAGCCCTACGGTGGCGCGGCCGGCCAGGCTGCCGACATCGAGATCCAGGCCAAGGAGATCATCCGGATGCGTGACCTGCTCAACGAGATGATCGCCCTGGACACGGGCCAGACCCTCGACAAAGTTGGGTCCGACACGGACCGTGATTTCATAATGAGCGCGTCTGAGGCCCAGGCGTACGGCATCATTGACGAAGTGATAACGACCCGCGAGTTGGCTGGCGTCCCACAAGCCGCCGGCGTGGCCTGAGGCCCGGGAGCGGAGGGTATGGCCAAGTTTGGCGAGTCGAGCGAGCTTGTCAAATGCTCTTTTTGCGGCAAATCGCAAAAACAGGTCAAAAAGCTCATCGCCGGCCCGGGCGTCTACATATGCGACGAGTGCATAGATCTCTGTAACGACATAATCGAAGAGGAGCTCTCGGAGCCGGCGGAGGTACGCTTCGACGAGCTCCCCAAGCCGACAGAGATCTTCAATTTCCTCAACGATTATGTCATCGGCCAGGAGCGGGCCAAAAAGATCCTCTCGGTCGCTGTCTACAACCACTACAAGCGGGTCCAGGCGGGCGGTTATTCGGACGGGGACGTCGAGCTGCAAAAGTCCAATATCCTCCTTCTCGGCCCGACAGGGTGCGGTAAGACTTTCCTCGCCCAAACGCTTGCAAGGATGCTCAACGTCCCGTTCGCTATTGCTGATGCGACGGCGCTCACCGAGGCAGGTTATGTCGGCGAGGACGTCGAAAACATCCTCCTCAAGCTCATCCAGGCGGCGGACTACGACATCAAAAAGGCCGAGACGGGGATCATCTACATCGACGAGATCGACAAGATCGCCCGTAAGAGCGAAAACCCTTCTATTACAAGGGATGTTTCGGGGGAAGGCGTCCAGCAGGCACTTCTCAAGATCCTCGAGGGGACGACGGCGTCGGTGCCCCCCCAGGGTGGGCGCAAGCACCCCCACCAGGAGTTCATCCAGATCGACACGACCAATGTCCTGTTCATCTGCGGGGGCGCTTTTGCTGGTCTCGACAGGATCGTGCAGGGCCGCCTCGGCAAGCAGGGGATCGGCTTCCGGGCAGAGATCCGCCGTGCGCACGAAGCGGACGAGGACGAGCTATTTTCCCATGTCCTACCGGAAGATCTCCTCAAGTTCGGTCTTATCCCCGAGTTCGTGGGCCGGCTCCCCGTCCTCGGGACTGTTTCCACTCTCGACAAGAGCGCGCTCATCCGGATACTGACCGAGCCCAAGAACGCGCTCATCAAGCAGTACCGCAAGGTTTTCGAGCTAGACGGCGTGGAGCTCGAGTTCACCCCCGACGCGCTCGAGGCCGTAGCCGAGCAGGCGATGCTGAGAGGTACGGGAGCACGCGGCCTGCGTGCCATCCTCGAAGAGGTCCTCCTCGAGGTGATGTACGACCTGCCGAGCCGTTCCGATATCGGCAAGTGCGTCATCGACCGCTCCGTCGTCCTCGAGCGGGTCAACCCGACTTTGGTACCTCGCACCGATGTTGTTCACAAGGAGCCGAGGCCCCGGAGGGCAGCTAGCTGAACCTTGGCGAAGCCCTGGCGTGGCTCGACCGCCATCAAAACCTCGAACGCATCCTCGCCGACAAGAGCACGCGCGCCCCCGAACCGCAACGGATG
Organism: Acidimicrobiales bacterium; assembly: GCA_035508795.1. Lineage (GTDB taxonomy): Bacteria > Actinomycetota > Acidimicrobiia > Acidimicrobiales > Palsa-688 > DATJMJ01. Next base: position 62,689 of record DATJMJ010000128.1, on the reverse strand, counting down.
CGCGATTTCGTCCGCTTTATGGGCGACCCTCAGGAGGCGGAGCCGGTCGTCCACATCACGGGCACAAACGGCAAGACGTCGACCGCGCGGGCGGTCAGCCAGCTGCTGATGTCGAAAGGCCTCACGGTCGGCACGTACACCAGCCCCCATCTCGAAACGGTTAACGAGCGGGTAATGACCGGGTTGGTGCCGATAAGTGACAGCGACCTGGCCGAAGTACTTTCCGACCTTGCCGTGCTGGAAAACTCCCGGCCCGGTGAACCGCGCCTCAACTGGTTCGAAGTTATGACGGCGGCAGCTCTCCGGTACTTTTCTGACAAACCCGTCGACGCCGCAGTGCTCGAAGTGGGCCTGGGCGGTCGGTGGGACGCGACCAACGTCGCCGACGGCGCGGTCGCGGTTGTCACCAATATCGCCCTCGACCACACCGAGCTGCTCGGCCCGACGCGTGCCCACATAGCCCGCGAGAAGGCCGGGATAATCAAGCCGGGGTCGACGCTCGTCCTTGGTGAGCCCGATCCCGAGCTCTACGGGATCTTCGAGGCCGAGTCACCCGAGACGCTGTGGTGGGCCGGCCGCGATTTCGCCGTCCAGTCCAACGTGATGGCGGTCGGTGGCCGCCTCGTCGGCCTGCGGACGCCGGGTGCGAGCTACGAGGACGTCTACCTGCCGCTGCACGGGCGGCATCAGGCGGACAATTTCGCCGCAGCCCTCGTGGCGGCCGAAGCGTTCTTCGGCAGGCCGCTCGAAGACGACATCGTCCGTTCCGCTGCCGCTCAGGTCAGCTCGCCCGGGCGGATGGAGGTGGTGCGCCAAAGGCCGCTGGTCGTGCTCGACGGCGCCAAAAACGTCGCCGGTGCACGTTCGTCGGCCGCTGCGGTCGCGGAGGAGTTCGGAGCCGATCGCCCGATCGTCATGGTCGTCGGGATGCTCCGCGGAAAAGATGCCCGCGAGATGCTGGAGGCCCTCGGCGCCGCAAGGGCACGCCTTGTGGTGACCTGCCCACCTCCATCGCCGCGCGCCCAGCCCGCCGAGGACGTTGCCGAAGCCGCCCGCTCGCTCGGTACGCAGGCAGTTGCCAAAGAGTCCGTCGGGGACGCGCTGGACCTCGCTTTGGCGGAAGCGGGGGACGACGACCTGATCCTGGTGACGGGGTCTCTTTACACCGTGGGCGAGGCGCGCACTGACCTCAGGGCCCGCTCCCGGGACGCCCTCACAGGGCGCGGCGGCGGCTAGGTCGGAGTTGGCAGGAGCACCTCGTCGGGGTGCGACACCCGGAATTGCAGCCGGCCTTGCTCGGCCCCGCTCAAAACCGGTCCTGAGCAGCACCCGGGGTTCCCGAGGGTGTGCATCCGCTATCCTGCCTCGCTTGTGGGACAAAACGACAGGACCCTGGTTATCTGCAAGCCTGACGCCGTCGAGAGGGGCCTTGTCGGAGAGGTGATCGGCCGCCTCGAGCGCCGTGGGCTCCGCCTGGTGAGGGCCGAGCTGCGCACGATCGCCAAGGAGACGGCGGCGGTGCACTACGCGGAGCACGTGGGCAAAGCTTTCTACGAAGGTCTCATATCGCACATAACCCGGGGGCCGGTGCTGCTGGCCGTGGTCGAAGGCCCGGAGGGGACCTGGCAGGTGGTCCGCCAGACCATGGGCGCGACAAACCCCGCCCAGGCGGCGCCCGGGACGATCCGAGGCGACCTCGCACTGGAGATGACGGAAAACCTCATCCACGGCAGCGACAGCGCCGAGTCGGCACGCCGCGAGATCGCCCTGTTCTTCCCCGACCTCACGTGAGCGAGGCCTGAGCGGGCAACTGAGCGGGGCCTTTTTGAGCGGCCCCTCTTAGAGCACTAGCCTCTCGGTTGAAAGTGCGCGACAGACTCTTCTCTTCGTTCCGGCGGGGCTTGGCCGTCGACCTGGGCACAGCGAACACGCTTGTATACCTGCAGGGCCGTGGGATCGTGCTCAACGAGCCCTCTGTGGTGGCAATCGACGCCCGCGACGGCCGGCCGCTGGCCGTTGGGCTCGAGGCCAAGCGGATGATCGGGCGCACGCCGGCGCACATCCAGGCGGTCCGCCCCCTGCGTGACGGCGTGATCGCCAACTTCGAGATCTGCGAGAAGATGCTCGCCTATTTCATCCGCAGGGTGCACCCGGGGCGGCTGTCCAAGCCGGACATGGTCATCTGTGTGCCGTCCGGGGTGACGGGTGTCGAAAAGCGGGCGGTCATGGACGCGGCCGAGGCCGCCGGAGCCCGCCAGGCGTGGATCATCGAGGAGCCGATGGCCGCCGCCATCGGGGCCGGGCTGCCTGTGCACGAGCCGACGGGCAACATGGTCGTCGACATCGGCGGCGGCACCACCGAGGTGGCGGTCATCTCGATGGGCGGGATCGTGACGAGCCAGTCGGTCCGCATCGCCGGCGACGAGCTGGACGAGTCCATCATCGCTTTCATCAAGAAGGAGTACAGCCTCGCCCTCGGTGAGCGCACCGCCGAGGAGATCAAGATCGCCCTCGGGTCGGCGTGCCCGTTGCAGGAAGAGGTAAGCGCCGAGATCAGGGGTCGTGACCTGATCAGCGGCCTGCCGAAGACCATCGTCACGACGACCGAGGAGATACGGGAGGCCATCGAGGAACCGGTGGCCGCGATCGTCGACGCAGTCAAGGTGACCCTCGACAAAACCCCGCCCGAGCTGGCGGCCGACATCATGGAGCAGGGCATCGTGCTCACAGGCGGTGGTGCGCTCCTGCACGGCTTGGACGCCCGGCTTGCTGCAGAGACCGGGATGCCCATCGTGATCGCCGACAACCCGCTCCAGTCGGTGGCGTTCGGGAGCGGCCAGTGCCTCGAACAGCTCGGCGTCTTGTCTGACGTGCTCATGACCAGTTCGCGCTAGGCGGCCAGCAGCAGTTGGCTGCCAGACCGCGAGGCCGCTTTTTGCTGCTGGTCCTGGTGCTCCTCGGCGTCACCCTGGTAACCCTTTCCGAGCGGAGCGGGAACGGCGGGATCTTCTCCAAGGCACGCTCGTACGCCAAGCAAGCCGTCGACCCGCTCCAGTCGGACGTCCATTCCGCCCTGCAGCCGGTCGGGAATTTCATCTACGGGGCACTGGACTACCGTTCGCTCGAAAAGCAAAACGAGTACCTTCGCCAACAACTTTCCGATGCCCAGGCAGGTGAGGTCACGGCACAGGCCGAACAGGAGCAAGCCGAACAGGTCCTCAGCCAGGAACACCTGGACTACTTGGCGGCGATCCCGACCGTGGCTGCCCAGGTCGTACAGATCGGCAGTTCCAATTTCGAGCAGTCGATCGAGGTCGACCGTGGCTCAGACAACGGGTTGGTCGCCGGCCAGCCTGTGGCTGCCTCGGGCGGCCTGATAGGGAGCGTCGCCGCCGTGTCCGCCCGCGTGGCGACCATCACCCTTCTCGACGACCCCACGTTCACGGTCGGGGTCCGCGACGTGCGCACCTCGGTTGTCGGCGCGGCCGTAGGCGAGGGAGAGGGCAACTCGCTACAGGTCGAGAACGTGAACGTGGGCGAGAACGTGAAGGCGGGCGACTGGCTCGTCACGAGCGGGCTCGACCTCTACCCTGCAGGGCTGCCGGTAGGGCGGGTGAGCTCCGTCACCTCACCCACGGGCGCGCTCCAGCAGGAGATCTCGATGGAACCACTTGCCGACCTCGTGAACTTACAGTTCGTGCGGGTGCTTTTGTGGTCCCCTCAGTAAGGCGGCGCAAGCCGAACACAGGGCTGAAGGTCGTCCTCGTCCTTGCAGTGGTCCTGTTTGTCCAGGTCACTTTCGGCAACGACCTCCGGGTGCACGCAGTTGCGCCCGACTTCATGCTTTTGCTGGCGATTTGCGCCGGTTTTGCCGGCGGCCCGGATGAAGGGGCCGTCGTCGGCTTTGCCGCCGGCTTGGCGGGCGACCTGTTCCTGCAAAACACTCCTTTCGGCTTGTCCGCGCTTGCCTATTGCCTGACGGGTTTCGGCGTCGGGTGGGCACGCGTAAATGTCCTGCGCCAGCGGATCCTGCTTGCTCCCGCTGTTTGCGCGGTCGGGACGTGCATCGGTGTAGCCCTCTTCGTCGTGATCGGTTACGTGGTCGGCGCCCAGCAGCTCGTGGCGCCGGGACAGAGGTGGCTCGTGGAAACGGCGGTCATAGAAGCCTTGTACGCCGCCGCCTTTTCGCTCCCTGCTGTTGTGCTGATGGCCTGGGCGCTCGCCAGCCCGGCGGCGAGCTCGGCGTCCCTCGGCACGGTCAGCGCTACTGGCACGGGGGAGATGCCTCCGCGCCGGCACACATTTGCCACACGCTCGCGCCGCCGCCACCGGCCGCGAGCGCGGGTACGGTAGTTGCATGGCGGGCCCGGTAAACGCTGGACCATCACCCGGCGCACCTGAGGGCCGCCCGGGGCAGCTCCGCATCCGTGCGATGGCAGTCCTCGTAGTCGTCGTATGCCTTTTTGCGACGCTCGTAGGGAGGCTCTGGTACCTCCAGGGCGTCGAGGCGCGCACGCCGGTCGTTACCCAGCTGGCCAACATCGGCGAGAGGACCATCTATATCCCTGCGCCGCGAGGGGAGATTTTTGACCGCGACGGCGTGCTCCTTGCGGGCAACCACATCGAACAAGTGGTCACGGTCGAGCCGGGGGCCGAGCTTGCCCACCCCGCCATAGTCAACGAGCTTTCTGCTCTTCTCGGTGAGCCGGCCGCGAGAGTGAGCACGGCGATCGAGAGCACGCAGTACAGCCCGTACCAGCCGGTGCCCGTGGCCGAGGGTGTCGACGAACAAGTCGTGCTCTCCATCGACGAAAACCGCTCGCTCCTGCCAGGGGTGCAGGTCCAGGCCGAGCCCGTGCGCTATTACCCGGACGCGACCGAGATGGCCAACATCGTCGGCTACGTCTACCGGATCACCGCGGCCGAGTACGGCGCCTACAAGGCAGAGCAGTGCGGGAAAGGGATCCCTTGCTACCAGCCGACGTCGCTCATCGGCCAAGCGGGCGCCGAAGCCACATTTGAAAATTACTTGCGAGGCACCCCGGGCAAGGAGGTCGTCGAGGTCGATTCGCGCGGCGACGTGCTGGGCACCCTCGCTTACACTCCACCTGTCCCGGGCGACAACATCATCTTGTCGTTGTCATTGGCTGACCAGGAATCGGCCATCCGCTCGCTGCAGTACGGCATAAAGCTGGCCCGCTACGGCCCCAACTCGACCGATACCGTGAGCGGTCAGAAGTTCAGGGCGCCGGGCGCGTCCATGGTCGTCGAGGACCCGAGGAACGGCGAGATCCTCGCCCTCGCCACTTACCCCGACTACAACCCCGACTACTTCATCCAGCCGGGCGGCATCACAACGGCCGAGTGGGACTTCTACAACAACCCCGCCAACGGTTACCCGATGATCGACCGGGCGATCTCGACCCCCTACCAGTCGGGTTCGACGTGGAAGCTCATCACGGCCACCGCCGACCTCGATTACGGGCTGCGCGGCCCGTACGAGTACTACGACGACACCGGGAGTTTCACAGTCGGCACGCAGACTTTCGAGGACAATGCAGACAGCGGCTACGGCGAGGTCGACCTGCAAGAAGCGATCACGGTCTCGAGCGATTCGTATTTTTACAGCCTGGGCTACCAGTTTTGGCAGATCTGGGCCGACGAGGCTTCCCACCCCGAAGAGCTCCAGGACATTGCGTCGCAGTACGGGCTTGGCCACTACAGCGGGGTCGACCTGCCTGGCGAGTCTCCCGGGATCGTACCTAGCCAGCAGGTGTTCACCAGGGAGCACCAGCAGTACCCCAAGGCTTACCCGAACCCCTACTTCGGTCCCGGGCAGGAGGTGCAAGAAGCCATCGGCGAGGGCCAGGACGAGGTGACCCCCCTCCAATTGGCCGACGCCTACGCCACTTTTTCAAACGGCGGCACGCTTTACGTGCCTCAGATAGCGCTCGCGGTCGAGCGGCCGGGCACCGGCGGCAAGCCCAACGGCAAGATCATCAGGTACTTTCCTCCGAAGGTGAAAGACAACGTGGACATGCCCGGAGCGGCATCGCGCGCCGTGATGCTCGCCGGCTTCGAAGGGGTTACGACGGACACCGGCCTCGGCACGGCGGCGGGCGCGTTCGCCAACTTCCCGTTGGGCGAGTACCCGGTCGCCGGGAAGACGGGTACCGCGCAGGTCGACGGCTACTGCGCGACGGAGTCGGGCTGTCCCCCCGGCGACCTGCCATGGCCGGCCTACAAGCAGGACACCTCGGTCTTTGCGAGCTTCGCTCCCGCTGACGACCCCCGCTTCACCGTGGTCGGCGTGTTCGAGCAGTCCGGCTACGGCGCCGACGTCGCAGCGCCGGCGGTAGAGCAGGAGTACATGGCACTTTTCGGGCTCGACCATACGCACAAGACCGCTGCGACCACGACTACTGCCGCGACGGGGACTGCCACGACCGGGACTGCCGCGACGGGGACTGCCACGACCGGGACTGCCACGACCGGGGCGGCAGGCTGATGGCTGTCGCGATCTCCTCCCCCGCCGCCGGAGGCAGCGCCGCCGCGGTGCCCCGCCACCCCACGCTCACGAGCCCCGCCTGGCGGCACGTCGACCTGGTCCTCATCGTCATCACGGTGGCAATTTCGGCCCTCGGCACCCTGATGGTCTACTCGACGACCCGTGTCCCGCTTGCGGCCTCGGGGTCGGACCCTCAGTCGTACATGAAAAAGCAGGCCGTCTACGCGCTGATCGGTTTCGGTGCCTTCGTGGCGGTACTTGTCTTCGATTACCGGCGTTACCTGTCCTGGGCGCCGGTGCTCTACCTCGGCAGCCTGCTCGCGCTGCTGGCGACGCTTGCGATCGGCCGCTCGACACTCGGGGCCGAATCGTGGATCCAGGTCGGGAGCATCCAGGTCGAACCTTCCGAGCTCGTCAAGGTGACGCTGGTCCTTTCGCTCGCCGCCCTCCTCGCGAGCAGGAAGGGGACCATCACGGGCAAGGTGCTCCTCGGCGTCCTCGCCCTGTCGGTCGTGCCGTTTGCCCTCATCTACAAGCAGGACGCCCTCGGCAGCGCCATGGTGCTCGCGGTCGTAATGATCGGCATGCTCCTCATGGCGGGCACGAAGGGCAGGCACATGGTTGCCCTCGCCATCCTGGCAGCGGTCGGGATCGGGGGGATCCTCCAGCTAGGCGTGCTCAAGCAGTACCAGCGCGACCGCATCGAGAGCTTCCTCGAGGCCCCGACGGGGGTGTCCGGGTCGACTTCGCTCAACGGCAACCCTTACTCCGCCACCATCGAGTACAACCTGGACCAGTCGAAGGCGGCCATCGCGGACGGGGGCCTCGATGGCAGGGGCCTCTACAAGGGCTACCTGACCAATCTCTCCTACGTCCCCAACCAGTACACGGACTTCATCTTCACCGCCGTGGCCGAACAGTTCGGCTTCGTCGGCTCGGCGCTCCTACTGGCCCTGTTCGTCCTGATGGTCTGGCGGACCTGGCGAGCCGCAGTCGTCTCGCGCGACCTTGCCGGGACCCTCATCTGCATCGGAGTGCTGGCAATGATCACGTTCCAGGTGTTCGAAAACGTCGGGATGACGATGGGCATCATGCCCGTCGCCGGGATCACGCTGCCCTTCATGAGCTACGGCGGGTCGTCGATGGTCGTCGACTGGGTCGCGGTCGCCCTGGTCGTCAACGTAGGGATGCGCCGGTTCAGCTGAGCCCCTGGCGGCTTCGCTCTGCTTGGCTTCAGCGGAGCTTCAGGTTGGCCTCAGGGCTGCCTTAACATTGGGCCGCGGAACCGTGGGGATCCATCGCTACACTCGATTGTGAAATGACTTCTAGTCGGGCCGCCAAGCCAAGGGCTCGTGCCGGCGATGCAAATCGCGGACGTGCCAGGTGAGCCGGCTGTGGTCCAGCTTGTGCAGCAGGTTGGCCAAACGACGTGAGGCGAGGGGCGACGAGCCACCGCTTGGGATGCGGGGCCGTTCGTGCCGCTTTGGCCCGTGGTGCTGGCAAAGGCCAGCCCGAAGGGATGTTCAGGGCGAGAGCCCACAGGTTTGTTTGATGGCGCGTGAGAGCACCCGGCCGGAGCCGCGAGCTGCCAGCCGCAGGTGCCGGGTTGCTTTACGGTCGCGATTTAGGCCGGGCATGCTGCCAAGCGCGCCCGCTTTGAAGGGAAGACCTCGATGTCGGAACCACTGCTTGGCGAAGCAGCCAGCTTCGAGCCCGAACCGGCGCCCAGCGGCGCCGGCAATGGGGCTCTACGAAGTGGCTCGCAGCCACATGAGACTGATCAACACGACGGTGAGGGTGACCGCCCCGACTGGGCCGGCACCTCGGACGACGTAGAAGAGCTTTTGGACGGGGCCGGCGGAGCCGGCCCCAAGACCAGGCGCCGCCGCCGCGGCTCGCGCGGTGGCAAGGGTCACCGGCACGGGCCTGTGTCGGTGGTGGACGGCTCTGGCACCGGCGACGATGCCCGCGACGAAGGGCTGGACCTGCCCGAGACCGGTGACGAGCCCGGAGTTCCCCGTGCCGTCCAACGTGGCAGGGCTACCGAGGTTGAAGTCGTTGAGGATGCGGCCCCCGGGAGCCAGGGGACAACGTCGGGCCCGCGCGCTCTGCTGGGTGCCGGCGCTGGGCTGCTGGGTGGCGGCGCTGGGCTGCAGGGAGGCCAGGACCTGGGTGCTGAGGTCGTTGAGACCCCGATCACCCCGGTCACACCCATCCCAGCCGTTGGGCCCATCGCCCCGGCCCGAGGTTCGCGAGAGGCGTCACCGGAGGGGTCCGCAGGTGTGCCATTGCCCGCCAAGCCCAAGATCGGTGACACCCGCCCTGGTTCGCCGCCAGCGCCGAAGCGGCGCCCCCGAAAGGACGCGCTTGGCGCCCGGGAGCTGGAGGCTTCTGCTAATGGGGCGGCTCAGGGGGCCCCGGCGGGTGGAGGGCCGGCTGGGGGAGAAGAAGACGAAGCGGCGCTCGCGCGGCCCCGCCGGGCGCGGCGGCGCAAGGCCGGAGAAGACGCCGGGCCGGTGGGTGCCAACGGCGAGGCAGGGACCGGGGTCGCGAGCGGGCGCGGCGCGACCGCCGGCAGCGGGCGGGGGGCGGGGTCGAGGCGGGCAACTGCACCCGGTGGTGCAAACGCCGATGCCGCCGACGTGCCTGGAGCTGCAACGTCGGGTAGCGGCCGCGCGGCGGCAGCGGCATCTGCTGCAGCTGCGCTTGCAGCCGCTGGCGACCAGGCAGGCACCGGTGGGCGAGGAGCAAAGGCAGCCGCCGCCGACCGGCCTCGCGAGGCGTCGTCTCGGCGCACGTCCGGCGATCGGCGCAACCGCCCGCTCGGCCGGTACCTGATGGTCGTCCACGTCGGGCCGACCGCGACCCAGATAGCCGTGCTCGAGGGCAGGACCCTCATCGAGCACTACGTTTCGCGGCCCGCTGACGACGCCACGCAGATCGACGGCAATATCTACCTCGGGCGTGTCCAAAACGTGCTGCCCGGGATGGAAGCCGCCTTCGTCGATATCGGCACCCCCAAAAACGCAGTCCTCTACCGGGGTGACCTGCGCTACGACGAGGACGAGGTCGGCCCGGCGGCCGACGACGACTCCAAGCCGACGCGCGGCCGCCTTGGGGGCTCTGCCCGCGACGCGCGGATCGAGCAGCTCCTGCGCACCGGCCAAAACATCATCTGCCAGGTCACGAAAAACCCGATCGGTACCAAGGGGGCCAGGCTCACCCAGGAGGTCTCGTTGCCGGGACGGTTCGTCGTCTTGATCCCCGACAGCGATACTTACGGCATCTCTAAGCGCCTGGGCGACGACGAGCGGCGCCGGTTGCGCAAGATCCTCGACGACATCCGTCCCTCCGGCCATGGCCTTATCGTCCGCACGGCGGCCGAAGGGGCGAGCGCCGACGAACTGGGCCGGGACGTCGCCAGGCTGCTCCGCCAGTGGGAAACCGTCCAAAGCCTCGCCAGGGCGTCGCGCGCCCCTCAGCTCCTTTACCGCGAACCTGACCTGGCGGTGCGGGTGATCCGGGAGGAGTTCAACCGCGACTACCGCGGCGTCGTCATCGACGACCCAGTCCTTTACGAACAGGTGCGTGAGTACGTCGCAAGCATCACCCCCGAGCTCGCCGACCGCGTCGAGCTGGTAAGCCCAAATGAGGAGCCGCTGCCCCTTTTTGAGCGGTTCCGGGTGCACGAACAGGTGCACAAGGCGCTCGACCGTAAGGTATGGCTGCCTTCGGGCGGGTCGCTCATCATCGAGCGGACCGAGGCGCTCACGGTTATTGACGTCAACACAGGCAAAAACGTCGGCACCTCCAACCTGGAGGAGACGGTCTTCCGGAACAACCTCGAAGCTGCCGAGGAAATCGCCCGCCAGCTGAGGTTGCGCGACATCGGCGGAATAATCGTCATCGACTTCATCGACATGGAAGTGATGGCGAACCGTGCCGAGGTCATCCGGACCTTCAGGGAGGCGCTCGCACGCGACAAGACCCGGTCGCAGGTGTTCGATATCTCCGAGCTAGGGCTTGTCGAAATGACCCGCAAACGCATCTCGGAGGGCCTCGTCGAGTCGTACTCCGAGACCTGCCCGACCTGCGGCGGCCGGGGCATCATCTTTGACGAATCGCTGCTCTAGCCTCGCTATTTGGCCTGGTAAAGGGCCGTCAGCGTGGCGCGCGCGATGACGTTGAAGGTCATGTGAAAACCGAGCACCGCGGGGGAGGTGGCCTCGTCGATGTCGAGGTGGTCCGTGCCGAGCGCGTGGACGGCGAATATGTACCTGTGCACGCGGTCGCCCTTGGGCGGCGCCGCCCCCATGAAGCCGGTACTGCCACCGTCGTTGCGCAACTGGACCGTCCCCCGAGGCAACCCGCTGCCCGAGGCGTCGCCCGCGCCCTTTTTTAGCTCGGTGACCGAGGCGGGGAGTACGGCCAGAGCCCAGTGCCAGAACCCGCTCCCGGTCGGTGCGTCCGGGTCGTAGCAGGTGACCGCAAAACCGGCCGTCTCAGCAGGGAAACCGGACCAACGCAGTTGCGGGCTCACGTTGGCGCCGCCCACCCAGTCGCTCAGCTGCTCGTCCGCGAGCACCTCACCTTCTTTGATGTCGTCGCTTTCGAGCGTGAAACCAGGGACCTTGGGGAGCAGGTCATAGGGATTGGGGCTCTCCGGGCGGTCGAGCGTAGGCATCGGCGGACCTCCTTATCGTCGGTTGCGGGCGGCTACGGGGTTGTGCGCGGTACGGGCCTCTCGGCGGGGCCTGTGTAGATCTGGGTCGGCCGCCCGATCCTGTTGGCCGGCGACGTGACGAGCTCGAGCCAGTGGGCTACCCACCCCGCCGTCCGGCCGACCACGAACAGGGGCGTCATCATCTCGTCGGGGAACCCGATCGCCCGGTAGATGATGCCCGAGTAGAAATCGACGTTGGGGTAGAGCCTCCTGGAAATGAAATAGTCGTCGGCGAGCGCCACTTCCTCGAGCTGCAAAGCGATGTCGAGCAACGGGTCGGTGGGAGCAAGCTTTTCCACGAGGTCCAGGGCGATCTGACGGATCACCCTGGCGCGGGCGTCGGTCGTTTTGTAAACGCGGTGGCCGAAGCCCATCAGCCTGAAATCGTCGCTTTTGTCCTTCGCCCGGTCGATGAAATAGTTGAGCGACTTGCCCGATTGGGCGATCTCCTCGAGCATCTGGATGACGGACTGGTTGGCGCCCCCGTGCAGCGGGCCCCAGAGCGCATTTATCGCTGCCGACACGCCGGCGTAAATGCTCGCTCCCGAAGATGCGACCATCCTCAGCACCGCCGTCGAGCAATTGAGCTCGTGATCGGCGTGCAGGACCAGCAACGTGTTGAGGGCGCGTGCCGTCACGTCGTCGGGGAGGTGGTCGCTACCGGGGATGGCGAAGCACAGTTGGAGAAGGTCTTCTGCGTAGTCGAGCGAGCGGTTGCTCTTGGCCCGGGGAAGGCCTCTCAGCACCGAGAGCGCATAACCCGTGAATATCGGCATCGCCGAAAGCAACCTTGCCGCCGCGTCTTCAACCTGGTCGCGTTGGCTGGATTTTTTGCCGTCCTCGGCGTAGGCCGACATCGCCTCGGTCGCTATGGCCAGCATCGCCATCGGGTGCATCGACTGGGGGAAGGAGTCGAAGAGCCGCTCGATGCCGGTGTGCAGCACGAGCTTGGGGTCGCGCACGCGGGCGGCCCACCGCTCCGATGCGGCGGCTGAAGGCAGCTCGCCGAACATCAACAGGTAGGCGACGTCGAGGAACGACGAGGAGGTGGCGAGTTGCTCGACCGGGTAGCCGCGGTAATAGAGCCGGCCCTGCTCCCCGTCTACGAACGTTATTGCCGAGTGATAAGCAGCCGTGTCGGCGTACCCGGGGTCGAAGACGGCGAGCCCGTACTTGCCCAGCTCGGTGATGTCCAGAGCCGTCCGGCCGAGCGTCGGTTGCTGCGCGGGGAGCTCGATGCTCGTCCCGGCGAAGTTCAACGTCGCCGGCGCCGGCGTTGCTTCTGAACTGGCCATATGGCTGGTTGCTCCTTTCACAAGAGCCACCGTCTGGGTCCCCCGGGCAGAGACGTCAGGGCTCGGTCAAATGGACCCGGACAGCCTACCGGCCGCTTCGATCATCTCCCATTCGGCCGGACGGCGGGCCACCCCGGGCCCGCCGTTATACTTATCGTCCTGTGTACGCAGTTATAAAGACGGGCGGCAAACAAGAGCGCGTCCAAGAGGGACAGCGCGTAGCTGTCGAGTTATTGCCGGCAGCCACCGGTGACGAAGTCGCTTTGACCCCTGTCCTGGTCGTCGACGGGGAGACGGTCCTGGCGACGCCGGCCGAGCTCGCGGGCGCCCGCGTAAGCGCGCGAGTGGTCGGCGAGGAGAAAGGCCCCAAGATCCGGGGCTTCGTGTACAAGCCAAAGACGCGGGGCAGGCGCAAGTGGGGCCACCGCCAGCGGTACACGACCATAGAAGTGACTTCGATCACCAGGGAGGCCTGAGGCATGTCAAAGACCAAGGGAGGCGGCAGCACCCGTAACGGCCGCGACAGCGCCGCACAGCGGCTCGGGATCAAGGTGTTCGACGGCGGCCTCGTCAACGCCGGCTCGATCATCGTGCGCCAGCGCGGCACGCGCATCCACCCCGGTCTCGGTGTCGGGAGAGGTAGCGACGATACGCTGTTCGCCCTGGTCGGGGGCCACGTCCGCTTCGCCCAGCGCAACGGCCGTCGCCTTGTCGATATCGACGCGGCGAGGCCTTCTGCCGTTACGGCCACCACCTCCGCCACGGCTCCGGCCGCCGGCACACGGCGTGCCGCCGCCCCGGCTGCCAACGGCGATGCCCATGCCGCTGCTCCCGTTGCCGCTCCCGCCGCCGACCACAACGGTGGTACCGCTCCGGCGCCCGCCAAGCGCGCCGGGACGAGGGCTGCGAGCGGCGCCTCCACCAGCTGAACCGCAAGTGCACGTCGCCCTGGGTAGTGGCGGCGCGCTCGTCCTGCCCGGCCGGGCGCCGGCCGGCACCGGAGGCTCTGGGTGTTCGTTGACGAGTGCCAGCTCCATGTGAAGGCGGGGGACGGGGGCGCGGGTGCAGTCTCGTTCCGCCGGGAAGCCCATGTCGCGCTCGGAGGCCCCGACGGCGGGGACGGGGGCAGCGGTGGGAGCGTCTGGCTTGTGGCCGACAACAATGTCGCCTCGCTGCTTTCGTTCAGGGACCACCCTTTCCGCAAAGCCTCCTCCGGCGCGCACGGGCGAGGCAAGGGCAAGCATGGGCGCTCCGGCATTGACTTAGACGTCCCCGTTCCCGCGGGGACCGTCGTACGCAGCCAGTCCGGCGCATTGCTGGCCGACCTCGGCACAGCCGGTTCGAGGTGGCTCGCTGCACGCGGCGGGCAGGGTGGGCGCGGCAACGCGCGCTTTCTTTCCAACCGGCGGCGGGCGCCGGCCTTTGCCGAGCAGGGTGAGGTCGGCGAGGAGCACTGGTACAACATCGAGCTGAAACTGATGGCCGACGTAGCCCTCGTCGGCTTTCCCAACTCCGGCAAGTCGACGCTCATCTCGCGCATTTCGGCGGCCAAGCCCAAGATCGCCAACTACCCCTTTACGACGCTCGAACCTCACCTCGGGGTCGTCCGCTTCGACGAGCACGAGTTTGTCGTGGCCGACATCCCGGGCCTGGTCGAAAAGGCGAGCGAAGGGCGGGGTCTCGGCCATCGTTTCCTTCGCCACGTAGAACGCGCGAGGGTGTTGCTCGTGCTCATCGACCTGGCACCCGACGAAGGGCGCACACCTGCCGAGCAGGAGAGGATCCTCCTTTCGGAACTGGGAAATTACGACCCGTCGCTGCTGGAGCGCCCGAGGCTCGTGGTCGGGTCGCGGGCCGATCTCGCCCCGCAGGAGCCGTCAGAGCCGGCAGAGCCGGCAGCTGGCGGCGAGCCACATCTGCACTCCATTTCCGCCGTAACGGGAGAGGGGATCGGTTGGCTCCTCGGCGAGCTTTCGGTCCTGGTCGACCGTGCCCGGGAGAGCACCCCGGCGACCCGGAAGGTGGTCCTTCACCGCCCGGAGCCGTCCGGCGTCGTGGTCGAGCGGGCCTCCGACGGGGCGCTCGTCGTGCGAGGCCGCCAGGCCGAAAGGGCGGTCGCGCTCTCCGACCTCACCGACCCCGGCGCCCTCGCCTACGCTCAGGGCCGCTTACGGCGCCTCGGCGTCGACAGGGCGCTCGCACGCGCCGGTGCCAGGCAGGGCGACCGGGTACGGATCGGGACCTTCGAGTTCGAGTGGGAGCCCGGGTGACCGACCCCGGCACCGGCGCGTGGTCTCCGTCGCGTCCGTCGCGTCCGTCGCTCCGTCAACCCGCGCGACCCGCGCGGTCCCCCGGAGCCTGAGTGGCCGCGCCCGGGCCGGTCGCCCGCACCGTCGTAGTGAAGGTGGGGACTTCGTCGATCACAGACGAACGCGGCTACATAGTCGAGGCCGCGATAGGGAAACTTTGCTCCGAAGTCGCCCTCTTGAGGGCGCAGGGGCGACAGGTGATCATCGTGACGAGCGGCGCGATCGCGGCCGGGCTCAGAGTGCTCGGTATCCACCCGCGCCCGAGCGACCCCTCGGTCCTGCAGGCAGTTTCAGCCGTCGGCCAGAGCCGGCTCATGAGCCATTACGAGCGGGCGCTCGAGGCGTCAGGCCTCGTCGGTGGCCAGGTCCTGCTGGCGGCGCTCGATTTCGTCAACCGGGCGCAGTACTTGCACGCCCGCCAGACCCTCTGGCTCCTTCTTGGCTTGGGGGTCGTACCCATCGTCAACGAAAACGACGCCGTCACCGACGACGAGATCCGTTTCGGGGACAACGACCGTTTGGCGGCGCTTGTCGCCCACCTCGTCCAGGCGGATCTCCTTGTGTTGCTGACTGACGCCGCCGGGCTGCTCACTGCCGACCCGCGCACGGATGAAGACGCCTCGCTGGTCGAAGAGGTCGTGGAGGTGGACGCCGTCCTGGCTCTCGCCGGGGGCGCCGGCAGCGAGCGCGGTAGTGGGGGGATGGCGTCCAAGCTCGCCGCCGCCAAGATGGCAGCCTGGTCCGGCGTCGGTGTCGTGATCGCGTCGGCGGAACGGCCCGACGTCCTCCTGGACGCCGTCGCCGGCACACCCGGGGTGGGCACGTTCATAAAACCCCGCCAGGCGCGCCTGCCCGCCAGGAAGCTGTGG
Organism: Acidimicrobiales bacterium; assembly: GCA_035508795.1. GTDB lineage: Bacteria > Actinomycetota > Acidimicrobiia > Acidimicrobiales > Palsa-688 > DATJMJ01. The sequence continues at coordinate 46,985 of DATJMJ010000128.1, read as the reverse complement.
ATCGCGTTCGCGCTCGCGCCCGCCGGGACGGTGGTCGTGGACGCCGGGGCAAAAAAAGCGCTTACCGAACGGGGGGTTTCATTGCTGCCCGCCGGGGTCCGAGATGTCCGGGGCGACTTCGCTGCCGACGAGGCAGTGGAGGTGGCCGGCCCCGACGGGGAGGTCTTCGCGAAAGGGCTTGTACGCCATAGCGCCAAGGCGCTTGCCGAGTGGATGGGCCGCCAGACATCCGTGTTGCCACCCGAGATGCCGGCCGAGGTCGTCCACCGGGACGACCTGGTGATATTGCCCTAGCTCGCCGGCTGCTCGGTGCTCGCCTCTACGGTCGTGGCGCAGATCCCCCACGCGGCGTAAACAGGCGCAGGTACCGCGGCGGGGCAACTGCCCGTGGCGGAGGCGCCGACGAAGGACCAGGCGCCGCCGGTTGTCTTGTAAAAGGCAGCTACTTTGCTGAACTGCGAAAGCAGGGCCTTCCCCGCCGCGTCGCCGCCCAGGCCCAGGGCGTAACCGGTCGGGACGAACGAGGAAATAGCCCAATACGCGCCGAGCGATGGCTGGGACGCATAGAAAACCGACCCGGGGTACGTGGATCGGACATCGTTAGCGTTGATCCCGAGGTCGCCAGGGTTGGCCGCGACCCAGGCTTGCCTGAGTACTGGCCCGAAGCCGGCGGGGACCGTGAGGTTTACGGCCCGGGCAGTCGAATAAAGCGCGGACTGCGCGCTCGGGTTGGCCTGCCCGCTCGGGTTGGCCTGCCCGCCTCCCTGGCCGGTCACCTGGCCTGAGTGTGCCGCCGCTGTCAGAGGCCCTCTCGTTGAGCCCGTGGCACCGGCCTCCTGGCCCTTTGTGCCCCCTGACGCCTTACCACTGCCGGCTCCCGCCACCGTCCCGCCTGCCGCTCCAGTGTTGCTGTGCCCGCCAGCCGACGCCGGCTTGCCCGTGACCGCGCCGCTCGCCTGCTTGGACGCCGGGGTCTTGGTGCCGCGGGCCCCGTGCCCACTGTGGTCCTGGTAGAGCGAGACCGCCGTCAACCCGGCGGCGAACAGGAGGAGCGCAAGGCCGGCCGCCGCCATCGGGACCTTGGAACGTGGCTGAGGGCCACCGTCCCCCTGCTGGGCCGGCTCACCGTTGGCGCCGGTCCCACTGCCGGCCAGGGCCTCTGCTCCGGCTCCAGTCCCGGCCCTGAGAGCTGCCCGGCGGGCGCCACCCGCTCGGGACGCGGCCCCGGCCCCCGCCCCGGCCACCGCCCCGGCCACCGCCACGGTCACGCCGGCGGCCCCTCCTGCCAGGCCGTACGCCCCTGGCGCAGGGTAAACCTCTGGCGCGGCGTCAGCTCCTCGCGCAGTGCCGACAACTGAGATGCCGTTCGCAACGCGGATATGGGCCATGGCGCCGCCGCCGTTGGTTTGCTCGTCGTGCGCGGTTGGCAACGGGCTGGAGGGGGTGGCGCTCGAGGGCGTGACGGGAGCGAGGGTAGGGACCGCATGTCGCGGGTGGTACTGGCTCACGTAGACAATTTTCCTCCAGCCGGCTTCGCTGGTCGCGGATGGTCGCCCTGGCAGCCGTCGTCATAGCGGTTGCTGAGGCTGTAGCTTGCAAGCACGAGGCCCGGGCGGCCACGTTCGGGGACGAGATCCTGGGAGGTTGCCGTGCAGCTGGGGATGGTCGGGCTTGGGCGGATGGGCGCCAACATGGTGCGCAGGTTGATGCACGCGGGCCACGGCTGCGTCGTTTACGACGTAAACCCCGCCGCCGTGAAGGCGCTGGCGGCCGAGGGCGCCACGGGCGCAGCCAGCCTGGAAGATTTTGTGGCCAAGCTCGACAAGCCAAAAGCGGTATGGGTCATGGTCCCCGCCGGCTATACGGGCGACACCGTGACGACGCTCGCCGGGCTCTTGTCGGCGGGCGACATCGTGATCGACGGTGGCAACTCGCACTACCACGACGACATCGCCCGTTCGGCGAAGCTGAAGGAGCAAGGCATCCACTTCCTCGACGTTGGCACGAGCGGCGGCGTGTTCGGCCTCGAGCGTGGCTACTGCCTGATGATCGGTGGCGAACCCGACGTGTTCAGCCACTTGGAGCCGCTCTTCGCTGCCATTGCCCCCGGTGAGGCCGCAGCGCCGCGGACCCCGGGACGGACCGGGAGTTTTGCTCGCTCCGAGCAGGGCTACCTGCATTGCGGCCCGGCTGGTGCTGGCCATTTCGTGAAGATGGTGCACAACGGGATCGAGTACGGGATCATGGCCGCGTACGCCGAGGGTCTCGGGATCCTCGCCAAGGCCAACATCGGCAAGTCCGCGGCGACCACGATCGACGCAGAGAACACCCCTCTCGCAGATCCCGAGCACTACCAGTACGACATGGACATCCCCGAGATCGCCGAGGTCTGGCGGCGCGGCAGCGTCGTGGCCTCGTGGCTGCTCGACCTGACGGCGCACGCCTTGCACGAGGACCCCAAACTGGCGACTTTCGAAGGGCGCGTCTCGGACTCGGGCGAAGGGCGCTGGACCATGAAGGCCGCCATAGACGAGGCGGTCCCGGCCCACGTCCTGACGGCTGCTCTATATGAGCGCTTCAGTTCCCGGGGCGAGGCTGACTTCGCCGACAAGGTCCTTTCGGCAATGCGCAAAGAGTTCGGGGGGCACGCCGAGCAGGCCGCTCAGCCTTCCTGAGCGTCAGCAGACGCCTCTAGCTGCCTTGGACGTCGGGGCGTGCGGTCGTGGGGCGGCAGCTGCGGCGAGATGGCCCGGGCCCGGGCGGGCATGTGTCGCGCCGCTGTGCGACGCGCCGTGCTGGTCCAAGTACACGAGAGAGCGTTTGATGTCCTCCACGAGGAGGTCGGCCAGGTCCCTGGAAAAGCTTTCCCGCACCACGACCCGCAAAACGGCGATGTCCTGGGCATCGGGGGCGAGCGTGTAAGCGGGGACGACCCAGCCGCGCTGGCGGAGGTGTGCCGAGATGTCGAAAACGCTGTAGCCGGCACCACTTTCGCCGCTGTCATTGCCGCTGCCGTTGCCGTTGCCGCTGCTCTTGCCGCCGCTCGGGCCGTTGCCGCCGTCTTGCCCGGTGGCGTCGGAGCGGAGGGAGAAGCAGACGAGCGGGACGGTCCCAGGCTTGCTCAGCACGTTGAAACGGCCGAGCCTTTCGACCTCGGACGACAGGTAAGCAGTGGTGGCCTCGAGCGCCCTCATCACGTCGGTGTAGCCGTCGCGCCCCAAGCGAAGGAAGTTGTAGTACTGGGCGAGGACCTGGCCCGCGCCACGGGAGAAATTGAGGTTGAAAGTCGGCTGGTCACCTCCCAAGTAGTTGACGTGGAAGATGAGGTCGTCGGGGAGGTCGGCCTCGGTGCGCCAAATGACCCAACCGACCCCGGGGTAGACGAGGCCGTACTTATGGCCCGAGACGTTGACCGAACGGACGGTGGACAGGCGAAAATCCCATGCGAGCTCGGGCCGGGTGAACGGGGCCACAAAACCTCCGCTTGCCCCGTCGACATGGATGCCGACGTCCCAGCCCGTGCGCGAATTGAGCTCAACAAGGGCATCGTTGAGCTCTGCTACCGGCTCGTACTCGCCGGTGTAGGTGCTGCCGAGGATCCCTACGACCCCGATCGTGTTCTCGTCGACGCGTGAGATCGCCTCGTCCACGCCGATCACGTAGCGGTCCCTCGTGAGCGGGACGTAGCGGGGTTCGACCTCGAAGTAACGGGCAAATTTCTCCCAGCACACCTGGACGTTTGCGCCCATCACGATGTTTGGTGCAGAACCGGGACGCTGCTCGGCACGCCGGCGCGCCCGCCACCGCCATTTGAGGGCAAGTCCCGCGAGATGGATCGCCTCGGAGGACCCCACTGTTGCGCACCCGACTGCCGCCTCGTGGTCGGGTGCATTGAAGAGCCGGGCGAGCATATTGACGCAACGGTTGTGGATCTCGGTCGTCTGGGGGTACTCGTCGGCATCGATGTAATTGCGGCCCAGGGACTCGGCTATCAACTTGTCCGCCTGAGGTTCCATCCAGGTCGTCACGAAACTTGCCAGGTTGAGCGCCGGGTTGCCGTCGAGGTTGAGCTCGTCGTGGATTATCTGGTACGCGGCCTCGGGTGGCATGCCGTTGACGGGGATCTCGTACCTGGGTACCGGCTGTCGCAGGTCGCGCGAACAGTACATCGGGGCCAAAATTGCGTCATGTCCGGACAGCTCCGAGTTCTTCAGCTTGCGTGCGAGCATTGCAACCCTGCCTCCTCGCTCGCGCTTGCGGGCCGGTGCCGGCACGGTGCTACGGGCTGCCCCGGTAGTAGCAAAGAGCGCCGGCTTTGTCCATCCCCTGCTGCAACCCGCGTCGGGCCGCGCCGCGCCCCGGCCACTAGCGGTGGCACGAGCCGGCTCGCCGCCTCGGCCGCGCCCGCGCTCGAACCCCGCGCGCACGGGCCGGCTCGCCACCTCGGCCGCGCCCGCGCTCGAACCCCGCGCCCACAGATCTCGTTAGAGCTATTTGAAAAAGGGAGCTCTCGTGAGTTCTAGGCGCGAAAACGCGCATAGATCTCGTGAGAGTGGCGTCTTGTGGATAACTCTCACGAGTTCTGCGATCATCCGGCCGAGGGGGTGCGGCGCGCGGTGCGGGCTCCCGACGACCGCGGTGGACAACCGCAACTGCCCCTACCGGCCCACCGCCCCTGTCGCCCTATCGCCCCTGCCGCCCTGCCGCCCCTGCCGCCCTAGCCCCTACTGCAACTCCCCGCAGACAACTTCGCAGGATACGAGGCGTCCTTCCCGGACGAAACCGACCGTGACCTTGCGCCCGATGAAATCCTCGGAGAGCCGGAGCTGCAGGTCACCGACATCGCCGACGCTCCTGCCGTCGAGGGACACGATGACGTCCCTCGGGCGCAACCCGGCGACCCCGGCAGGGCTCGAGGCGACCACCGAGATGACTTCCACCCCGCGAGTGTGCCCGGTGGTAGCGGCTACGGCCTTGGGGAGCAGGCGGGGACCGCCACCCACTCCCAGGTAGGCACGCCTCACGCGCCTGCCTGCGGCCAGCGCCCCGATGATCGTACGCGTGCGCTCGTTGACGGGGACCGCCATGCCGAGGCCCTGGCCCATAAAGGCCCCGATCAGAGCTGTGTTTATCCCGACAACCTCGGCCGCGCTGTTAGCCAGGGCGCCTCCCGAATTGCCGGGATGGAGGGCGGCATCGGTCTGTACGACGTCAGCCATGAGCCGGCTGCCCGGCCCGGTCGGCGCGGCCAGGGACCGGCCGAGAGCGCTCACCACACCGGCGCTCACTGAGCCCTCGAAGCCGAAGGGGTTGCCGATGGCGACCACGACCTGGCCAACCCGGAGCCGCCCTGCGTCGCCGAGCCGCGCCGCCTGGTAACCGTCACCCGCCGCGCGCACGACTGCCAGGTCGCTGGCGGGGTCGGACCCGACCACGGTGAAAGGGGCTTCCTCGCCGGTAGTGAAGGCGGCCGTCCCACCGGCAGCGCCCTTTACGACATGGGCGGCCGTCACGAGAAGGCCATCCGCACTGATGAGCACGCCGGAGCCCGCGCCCGACGGCCTGTGCGAGCCCTCGTGCTCCAACCGGAGAGCCGCGACCGACGGGAGCAGTTCCGCGGCAACCCATGAAACGGTCCGCGAGTAGGCGTCGAGGAGCGCCTCGTCGAGCGTGCGCGGGCCCGGGCCGGCCTCACTGCTCGGACCTGGGCCGGCCTCCCTGCTGGGGCGGGGGGGAGCCTCGCCGCTCTGGCCTGGGCCGGCGATTGCCCCCGCAGCAGGAGCAGCGCTGGGCCCCGACCCCGGTGCTGTACTGCCCGTGGCGCTCGGCGGAGCGCTGCTCGGGGCTGTCACGCCGTGCCCTGCTCAGCGGGGCCGCCATGGTCGAACTGGACGGCGACCGAAACCTCGTCGGCTCCGCGCACAACGAGGAGGTCTGCCACGCCGCCTTCGCCGACCGCCTCGAGAGCATGGGCGAGGTCCTCGACAGTCCCCACCTGGGATCCCCCTACCGAGACGATCAAGTCTCCGGCTCGCACGCCGGCGCGGCCGGCGGCGCCGTCGGGGTCGACGGCATGGACGAGCAGCCCGTCACGGGGCGGCAGGCCTACTGCCCGGCGGAGATGGCGAGCCGCCCTGGGCGGGGCGAGCGCCACTCCCAATCTCGGCCGGCGCGGGACCTCGCCGCGTGCCAGCGCTTCGACACGCTCCTTCAGCTCGGTACCTGCGGGCAGGGCGAGGTAAAAGCCATCGCCCTGGCGGTGAGTGTTGATGCCGAGGAGCCTTCCTTCGGTGTCTAGGAGCGGGCCCCCGGACGAGCCCCTCGCCAGGAGGGCACTGTGCTCGAGAGCGCCAGTTACGGTGCTCCCTCCGGGCCCGCGGAACGTGACGTCGAGCGCGGAGATCGAACCAATGCCGGCTCGCAGTGACCTCCCACCCGGCCGGGAGAGGCCGATCACAATTTCGCCGAGGCGCGGCGCGCGCCCCGACGTTGGCCACGCGAGCGGGCGGTGGTCACCCGTAGGCACAGAAAGGACGGCTACATCCCCGTCGAGGTCTGCCCCGGGCACGGTCGCCTGCGCGGTCCCGCCGTCCGGGAAATAGACCTCGACCTCCTGACGGAGGTTGTGGGCGTTGGTGACAACCAGGCCTTCCGCGACGACGACTCCTGACCCGGCCCGGCCGACACCTACTACCGACCCCGAAGCCACCTCGACCAGCGCGGCCAGCTCCTCGGAAAACTCTTCCAGTGACATCTCCGCTCCTCCTGCTCTTGTCGTAAACCAACTAACTTGCTACTTGCAAGTTAGAAGTTACTCCGCCCGGACGTGGACCGGCAAACCTTTTGGGAGAAGATGGGCGTCATGGTTGGAACGAGCAGCCCAGGCGAGCTCGGCGGGCCCGCTCCTGACGGGCGCCAGGGACGCCGGGGGAGCGACGGGCGCCAGGGGAGCGAAGGGCGAGGTGCCTCCGCCCCCAACGCCAGCCTCGCCACCGCGATGGCCCAGGTCGGGGACCGCTGGGCGCTGTTGATCGTGGACGCCCTTCTGGAAGGTCCGCGAAGGTTTTCAGATCTCGAGTCCGCCCTGCCGGGCCTCGCCCCCAATATCCTCACCGCACGGTTGCGGCGCCTCGAGTCGGACGGCTTGGTGCTCGCCAAGCCTTACTCCGATCGCCCCGCACGCTACGAGTACGCCGTCAGCGCAGAGGGCCGCGAACTTGCCGGAGCCTTGCGCCTCCTCGCCCGCTGGGGGGCTCGCGCTGAGGGGGGCGCGCCCGACGAAGGGCCCCGGCACGGCAGTTGCGGCACGCCCCTCGAGGCCCACTGGTATTGCCCGACGTGCGAAAGGCTCGCGGACGGGCCCGGCGACGACGTCGTTTGGTTGTAGGCATGCAAGGGCTCTCCTAGCCCGGCCTGCACGCTGCCGGAGAGGTTGGTGCAGGTAGGCTGCCCATCCATGCGGTGCCCCAGGTGAGGCGAAAATGACTGTTAACGCACGCGAATTCGATGTAATCGTCATCGGGGCAGGGCCGACGGGCGAAAACGTCGCCGCCAGGGCTACAAAAGGCGGCCTCTCCTCGGTCATCGTCGAGTCGGAGCTCGTGGGCGGGGAATGCTCCTATTGGGCCTGCATGCCGAGCAAGGCGTTGCTGAGGCCGGTCACCGCCGTCGCCGAGGCCAAGCGGGTTGCCGGCGCACGCGAGGCCGTGACGGGGGCCATCGACGTAGCTGCCGTGTTCGAGCGCCGTGACCGCTTCACCCACAATTGGGAAGATTCGAGCCAGGTCGATTGGCTGAACGGAGCGCATATAGACCTGGTCCGAGGGCAGGGGCGCCTGGTGGGGAAAAAGAAGGTCGAGGTTTCGAGCGGCGACGGCACGGTCGCTTTGAGCGCCAGGCACGCGGTCGTCATCGCGACGGGCTCCGAGCCGGCTGTCCCCCCGGTACCCGGCCTCCGGGCTGCCAAACCCTGGGTACCGCGCGACGCGACGAGCGCGAAAAAGGTGCCGCCGGCGCTCGTTGTGCTGGGCGGGGGGGTTGCGGGCTGTGAGCTGGCGCAGGTTTTCCGGGCTCTCGGGAGCCAAGTGACGATCGTCGAAATGGCGACCCGCTTACTGGTATCGCACGAGCCGTTCGTCGGGGACTTGCTCGCCGAGGCGATGCGGGCGATCGGTGTGGATGTGCGAGTGGGGGTTGCGGTCAAATCCGCCGCCCGCAGCAACGGTGGCGGAAAAGTGACGCTGGGGCTCGGCGAGGGGGCGCCGGTGGAGGCGGACGAAGTGCTCGTCGCAGCGGGGCGCCGGCCCCGTACTCACGACATCGGGCTCGAGGCGGTCGGGCTCGAGCCGGGCAACTGGCTCGATGTGGACGACGCGTTGGCCGTGAAAGGCGTCGAAGGCGATTGGCTTTACGCCGTCGGGGATGCCAATGGGCGGGCGCTCCTCACCCACCAAGGCAAGTACCAAGCCCGTATTTGCGGCGACGGGATCGTGGCCCGCGCAAAGGGCAATCTCGACGGGTCGGCCTGGAGCAAACACCAGGCGACCGCGGACCACGTTGCCGTTCCCGGTGTCGTGTTCACCGACCCCGAGGTGGCAGCGGTCGGCCTTTCCCTTGCCAAAGCCACCGAAGATGGCTTGAGGGTGAGGGCGGTCGATTTCAAGATCGGCGACGTGGCGGGCGGGTCGCTCTACGGGGACGGCTACACCGGTTGCGCCCGGGTGGTCGTCGACGAAGACCGGCGGGTGCTTGTCGGCGCCACCTTTGTCGGTGCCGGAGTGAGCGAATTGCTCCATTCGGCGACCGTGGCCGTCGTGGGCGAGGTCCCCCTGGAGCGCCTTTGGCACGCTGTGCCGTCCTACCCGACGATCAGCGAAGTCTGGTTGCGGCTCCTGGAGGCTTACGGCCTCTAGCGCACGCTGGCGAGCGGGGCCTGCTCGGGGTGGGGAGGAATTGCGCGATGACCGTGCTCGCTACGACAGCCGTGCCCACGATCGTCGCCTGCTTACAAGGCCGCTTGGCCCACAAAAGCCGCGCCCGAAAAATCGGTTGGTGCGCCTGGCGCCACCCGGTAGCATCGTCAACGTGCAATCGGTCTCTTTCCGTTAGCTCGTCGGGCGCGAGCGATCGCCGCCCGATGGGCCGAAAGCTCGCTGTCGACTGAAGGCTTTTGCGCGAGGAGAAGACAAAAGAGATGGTTGTACAACCGGGGCGGCAAAGACTGCCGCTCGACGTCGAAGACGTAAGCAAGGTTTTCCGGGCCAAACGCCGCAAGAGCCTCGTTGCTGCCCGCGGCGGTACCCAAAAACGACGCTCGCGCGCCGCGCTCGACCACGTCAGTTTCCGTGTGCCCGAAGGCGAAATCTATGGCGTCCTCGGTGCAAATGGTTCGGGCAAATCGACCCTCGTGCGGATCCTGAGCACCTTGCTCCTGCCCGACACGGGGGCAGTCCACATCTTTGGTTACGACGTGGTAAAGCAGCCGGCGGCTGTCAGGCCGCTGCTCAACAGGGTCTCGGTGGACCCGTCGTTCTTCAAGCCGATGTCAGCGATGGAGAACCTGCTCTTTTTTGGCCGCGCCTACGGGATGAGCGGGGCGGAGGTGCGGGAGCGCAGCACTGCTGTGCTCGCACGGCTCGGCCTGAGCGAGGAGCACGCCCGCGAGCCTATGCTCCACCTGTCGCGAGGCCAGCAGCAAAAGGTCGCTGTGGCCCGGGCGTTCCTCAGTTCGCCGCGGCTCATGCTCCTCGACGAGCCGACGACCGGGCTCGACCCGCGGAGCAAGCGTGAAGTGCAGTCCTTCGTTTCCGAGGTGCGGCGCGACTCGGGCGTGACGATCCTGCTGACCACGCACGACATGGACGAGGCCGAGGCGCTCTGCGACAGGATCGGGTTCCTCTCGGGCGGCCGCCTCGTTGCGGAGGGCACGCCGCTCGAACTGCGCAAGCAGGTCGCCGTCTCGACGGGGCGACCGCTCGAGGAGGTTGACATGGAGGCCGTCTTCCTAGAGCTGACGGGGCGCCGGATCGAAGAGGACGAGGAGGAGGTGGAGGAGCCATGACGACGGTAGCTGTCACAAGGAGCCGCCCTCCGCGGCGCGTAGCGCTTGGCTGGGCCTTTTTCGAGCGCCAGACAAACCTTTGGAAGCGTTACTGGGCCTGGGAACTGGTATGGCTCCTCTACGGCGTCGTCAACACGCTCTCGATAACTTTCATCGCCAACGAGGCGGCCGTCTCGGGAGTGCTGAGCAAGCGCGAGGTGTCGCGCCTCACGATGTTCTTGCTCATAGGGACACTCGTTTGGGCCTACCTCTCGGCCGTCCTGGACGACATGAGCCTCACGATCATGTGGGAGCGCTGGGAGGGCACGATCGAGCACACGCTCATGGCGCCCGTCCCCCGCGTCATCCACCTGGTCGGCATGTCGGCGTTCGGCGTGTTGCACGCGATCATCAGGACCAGCCTGATACTGGCGTTCTCGTTGCCTTTTTTCCATGTCCAGCTCGCCGGGGCCGATTGGGTTACCGCCCTCGCCGTGGTCTTCGTGGGTAGCTTGAGCGTTATCGGCCTCGGCATCATGGCCGGGATCCTGCCGCTCCTCTACCCCGAGCGCGGTGAGCAGATGTCGTTCATGGTGCAGGCTCTCGTGCTGCTCGTGTCGGGCGTCTACTACAGCGTCGACGTGCTCCCGGGCTGGCTCCAGGCGGCTTCGCACGTCTCGCCGGCGACTTACCTCCTCCGGGGTATCCGCGACGCGCTCCTCAACGGGTCGACCGTGAGCCATGAAGGCTCGACCCTCGGCGTGCTCGCGATCTTCGGGGCCGTCCTCGTGCCCGTCTCGCTGATGACTTTCGCTGCCGCTGAGCGCTGGGCCAAAAAGACGGGCAGGTTGAAGCGGCAGGGCTGAGGGCGCTAGGCCGGTCCCGGGATGGGCGGGAGCGGTTCGGGCTCGGGGAACGGGCTCGGGGATGGCCCTGGCGGCGGGACTGGGCCGGGGCCGGGGCCCGGGAACGGCTCGGTCGGGGGGTCGACCGGGCCGGGGATGGGCGGGAGCGGTGTCATAAGTCCTCCTAGGGAGTAGGAGGGGTTATTCCCACGGTTCACGGGGTATGCGCGTGTCATGGCTACTGAAAAACAAAAAGCGGCCGCCCGGCGCAACCTGGACAAGGCCCGGGCAGCTCAGAGCGCTCGCGCACAAGGCAAGGACCTGCCCCGTTCATCCGGTATGAGCACCGCGAAGCAAAACAGGATGCCCGACGCGGAGTTCGCCTTCCCCGAGGAACGCAAAGAGCCCCTCACCGACGCAGGTCACGTCCGCAATGCCGTGGCTCGCTTCGGCCAGGTCGAGGGCGTGAGCGACGAGGAGAGGGACAAGGCGTGGGGTCGGATCCGCGCCGCTGCCCGTAAGTTCGACGTCGACCTCGCCGAACACGACTGGAGAGAGCTCGCCCACGGAGGCAAGGGCCGCTAGCCGCTAACTGCAACCGCTAACGGACCCGCTAGCTGCAACCGCTGGTTGGCCGCTCCTAGCTGGCTACAGCCGGTAGCAGCCCCGAGCGGGCGGTGGACTCGAGGTAACCGGCGCAGCGTGCTGCCAGCGCCATGATGGTTAGGGCAGGGTTCGCCGAGCCCTGCGTAGGTAGCACGCTGCCGTCGGTTATGAACAGGTTGGGCACTGCGAACGAACGGAGGTTGGCGTCGACGACGCCCTCCTCGGGAGAAGTCGCCATCCTGCACCCGCCGACGAGGTGGGCGTAGCGCTTGATCGTGATGACCTCTTCAGCCCCGGCGGCCCGGAGGATGTCTTCCATGACACCTCGGGCCGCTTTTTCCAGCATCCGGTCGTTGTCGCACTCGGAATAGGAAAAATTGGCCACCGGGAGCCCGTGGCGGTCCTTCTCGCCCGCGAGGCTGACGCCGTTGTGGTAAAGCGGGAGGAACTCGCACAGCGAACCGAGCACCGCCCAGTGGACGTAGTCGCGCATGTACTCGCGAAGCACCTCGCCCCAATGGCCTTGGGCCATGACGTGCTCGGAGTAGGTGATCGGCAGCGGTGAGACGTTCTGGACGGCGAAGCCGCGCTTGTAGTCTTTGCGGGCGTCGGTTTCGTAAAACTCCTCGCAGCTGACTTCGGGCGGCGGGGCTTTGTACATCCGGATCTCCTCCCCGAACCTCCCGGCGCTCTGCGGTGCGCCCTGCACCATCACGTAGTGGCCGACCTGGCCGTAATTGTTGCAAAGGCCGTCGGGGAACTCGCTCGAAGCAGAGAGCAACAGCAACCTCGGGGTTTCGATCGAGTACCCGGCCACTGCGACCAGGCGCGCCCGCTGGAAATGAGCGGCCCCGTCCTGAAAGTACCGCACCCCCTTGGCCCGGCCGTGCGACACGACGACCTCGAAAACCATGCAGTCGGGGCGGATCTCGGCCCCGTGAGCGAGCGCATCGGGGATGTGGGTTATTAGCGGCGACGCCTTGGCGCTGACCTTGCAGCCCTGGAGGCAGAACCCCCGGTAGATGCAGTGGTTGCGGTGGCCGAAGCGGCCGTTCGGGATGGCTACCGGGCCGACCTTTGTGCGGAGCCCCAATTTGGTCGCCCCCCGCCGGAAGATCTCGCCGTTCGGCCCGAGCGGGTGAGCGTGGTGCGGGTAGCTGTGAGGGTCGCCCCACGGCCAGGGTTCGCCGGCGACCGGCAGCTCCTGTTCGATCTGTTCGTAGTAGGGCTTCAAGTCGCTGTAACTGATCGGCCAGTCCGCCCCGACGCCGTCGCGTGAGCGGATATGGAAGTCCGAGGGGTGGAACCTTGGCGTATAACCGGCAAAGTGCACCATCGACCCACCCACGCCGCAGCCCGAATTATTGGAACCGAGGGCGACGGGGTCCGAGCCCGAAATGACGCGCGGTTCGGTCCAGTACAGCTTGTGGGAGCCCGCTTCGTCGCTCACCCAATCGCTTTCGGGGTCCCACCAGGGGCCGGCGTCGAATACCACGACGCTAAAGCCGCAGCGGGCAAGGCGTTGCGCCAAAGTGGCACCGCCGGCTCCGCAGCCGACGATGGCGACATCCACATCTTCGTCGAGCGGGTAACGGCGCATCTGCTCGCGGAGCGCCCGGTTGGAGCGTCTCTGGCCGGTAGGGATGAGCCAGGCGGATTCGTTGCGGCTGCGTAGCCTTTTTTCGCTGAAGACGCTCACCCTTCGCCCCCAGGCTTGCCTTCGGGCTCGCCGGAGGGGGAGGCAAAACCGAAGCGAGCTGCATGGCCCCGTCGCGCCGTCTCGACCTTGCCCGCCCAGGGCACGGGGTCTTTGGCGTCGCGCTCGCCCACTTCCCAGGGCTCGTGCCAGCCGGGCCTCGTGACCTTGTACCCGCGGGGGTAGGCCGGGCCGCCGAAGCCGATCTCGTTCCACGCCCATGGGTGGGCGTAAAAGGCGGCGCACGCGTAGCGCGACCACAGCGACCAAACATGGCCCGCCGGCAACCCGTGCCATTTTTCAGCCTCGCGGACGCCCTCGACGAGGCTGCCTCTCTGCTCGGCGGTGCACTCGGAGAAGTCGCGCCCAAACGACTCCCGGGCGTCGGCGTCGAGGTGGGCGAGGGTTTCCCGCCAGGCGGTGCGGTCTTCTGGCATGTCGTCGTAGCGCCACCCATCGGTCTCCCCGATTGCGAGACGGCTATCGACCATCTCGAGGACGGGGACCTTCGGCTCGCAATGTTGCCCGAGGATGTCGTCGAAAAGTGCCCCTGCCGTCCGAGCTTCCTTTTCGCCGAAGAACTCGAGCTTTTTCGACGGGCGCAGCCTGGCCGTGACCACTTTGGTTGTCGCGTCGTCCCAGTGACGTTGCTGCCCGAGCACGTCGTAGCCGTCGAAACGCCCTTCCCCGCCGGGAGTGACGCCTCCCGTCGCGCGGCCGGCGCCGCTCATTCGGCCCGTGTGTCTTCGCGCCGCAACACCGAGGCGAGCAGGCCCATGCCGCCGACGAGGCTTGCGAGCAGCGGGGCAAACACAGGGGGGCCCATTTCGACGTTGTAGCGCAGGTTTTTTCGCAGGCCTCCGGGCTTTTGGGTTATGCCTCTCCAGTGGAAGAAGGTCCCCTGCAAGCCGTTGAGCACGATGGCCGCCGAAAAGAACGGTAACGCCGTTTTGGCGACCCGTTTGGAAAAGACGGACGCAACACCGACGGGCACCGCCGTCGGCACGATCACGACGGGCAACCACATCATCTTGTTGCCGAAGCTTGCGCCGTCGTGCTCGGTCCAGATTTCGAGAGCCGTCACCGCCGCGCCCATCGCCGTGAGCGCCGACATCATCTTTTCGAAACGCCCGGTGCGGACGTTCCTCACCAGCCTGTCGATGCCGATCGCGGCAGGCAGCACGGTCGTGGCGGCGGCTGCCCCGTGCTTCGGGCGGCGCATCAATTTGCTCGCCGGCCGTGGCCGGCGAGGAACTCCTGCGCCTTTGTCTTTACCCCGGTCCGGATGACGCCCCATGCGTCCTCGTCGCCAGCAATAAGAGCGCGCGTCAGCTCCTTTACCTGGTCGAAGTCGGCGTGCGGCGGGATCGGTGGGTAGTTCGGGCTCGTCCGTACGTCGAGGACGACCGGCCCGTCCGATCGGAGTGCTTCGCCCCAGGCGTCTCCTACGTCGCCGTCCTTGCCCACGTCGATGCCGTGCAGCCCTATCGAGCGGGCGAAGCTCGCATAGCCGATGTCGGGGAGCGACTGGCTCTCGACGAACTTGGGAGCCCCTCCCATTGCCCGCATTTCCCACGTGACCTGGTTGAGGTCGTTGTTGTGGAAAACGCAGACCACCAGGCGCGGGTCGGCCCATTGCCCGCAGTAACGACGGATGGTTATGAGCTCTGCCATCCCGTTCATCTGCATCGCGCCGTCTCCCACGAGAGCGATCACGGGCCTGGACGGGTGGGCGAACTTTGCCCCGATCGCGTAAGGGACTCCTGGCCCCATGGTCGCGAGGTTGCCCGACAGCGAACCGCGCATCTCGGCACGCATCTTCAAGTGGCGGGCGTACCAGTTGGCCGCCGAGCCCGAATCCGATGTCACGATCGCGTCGGGCGGTACCCGGCTCGACAACTCATGGACGACTCTCATCGGGTTGACCATGTCGGCCTCGCCCGACTCGACCATTGCCTGGCGTTCCGTCACCTCCCACCAGTGGCGGACATCCTGCTCGATCTTGGAACGCCACTGACGCTTCTCTTTCCGCTCGAGTTGAGGCACGAGGGCTCGCAGGGCGGCCTTTGCATCGGCGACTATGTTGACCTCGTACGGGTACCGGAGCCCCACGAACGCGCCGTCCGAGTCGATCTGCACGCCGCGCGCCTGGTCCAGCTCGGGGAAAAACTGGGTGTAAGGAAAACTCGAACCGACCGTCAACAGCGTGTCGCAACCCATCATCATCTCATAGCTCGGCCGGGTGCCGAGCAAGCCGATCGAGCCCGTAACAAAAGGCAGGTCGTCCGCCAGGACGTCCTTGCCCAACAATGCCTTGGCGACACCGGCGCCCAATAGGTCGGCAACCTCTATCAGTTCGTCGCGAGCCCCTCTTGCTCCCTGCCCTGCCAGGATGGCCACCCTCTCGCCGCTGTTGAGGATGTCGGCGGCCTTGCGGATGGCGGCGTCGTCCGGGACGAGACGTGGTTGCGCCATCCCGAGGCTGGAAGGGATCTGCTTGAAAGCGTGCTGGGGGGCGGACCATTCGAGGTCCTGGAGGTCCGACGGGACGACGATGCAGGTCGGTGACTTGGTGGAAATGGCAACTCTGATGGCGCGGTCTATCAGGTTCGGGAACTGCTCGGGCACCATCGCCATCTCGACGAACTGGTGGCAGCAGTCCTTGAAAAGCGACACGAGATCGACTTCTTGCTGGTACGCGCCCCCCATAGCCGAGCGGCTCGTCTGGCCGACGATGGCAACTACGGGGACATGGTCGAGCTTCGCGTCGTAAAGGCCGTTGAGCAGGTGGATGGCGCCCGGGCCAGACGTCGCCATGCACACGGCGAACCTGCCGGTGAACTTGGCATAGCCGACGGCCTCGAAGGCGCTCATTTCCTCGTGGCGGGACTGGATGAAGTTGGGTTCGTTGGCCGCGCGGCCGAACGCGCCGAGGATGCCGTTGATGCCGTCGCCGGGGTACGCGAACACCTTGTCCGTGCCCCACTCGCGCAGCCTCGAGAGGATGTAGTCGGCCACCGTTACTTTGTCACTCATCGGGTACTCCCTTCGCTCGCGCCCCGAGGGCCCGCGCCACGGCGGTGCGCGCGGCCCACGCGGCCACATCGCATGTGTACCCCGCCTTCGTGGGCCTAACCTCGTGGCGCGCCCGGGGCGCCTCGTCCGGCGCAAACCTCGGGCGCGAAAGTTCAGCAGCGCGCCGGGTCTGCCTCTGCGGAGCCGGGTGCCACTTCGAGGCATGACTCGTCGACGACCTCGAAATCGCTGCCGTTTATCCCGGTGAGCTCGTGGAGGACGTTGTTGTCCCAGTAATTGCTTCCCGCCCCGCTGATAAACCAGGGAGAACCGTTGTCTGCGACGATCATGCCGTAGGTCTTGAGCGCTTGGAGGATGACCCGGTCCATCCGCGGGAAACCCGAGATGGCGACGCTCGCCTTCAGGCGGAGCCGCAGGCCCATTGGCGGGCAGTCCGGGTCGTCCTGGCCCGCCTCGTGGCGTGCAGGCCAAATGAACCGGTCGTCGGTGCACGGCACGGTCACCCTGATGGCGTGGTCGATCGCGCCCTGCTTGTCCTGGCTAGCGAGCACAAGCCCGGGAAGGATCGGCAAGCCGGCGGCGTCGGCCGAAGTCCAGGTGGCCGGCCGCAGCTGGTTTGACTCGAGCGGCCAGGTGGCTCCCGAGCCTGCATGCCAGGACCGCCCGCCGTCCAGGGGGTAGGCAGCCCACATCTCGTAGTCGGTGCAGTTGCCGGTGTCGAGCACGAGGACGTGGCGGTCACCGGTACTGGACGGGCCGCCCTCGATGAGCGCGGTCGGAGGGACGGGGTAGGGGCCGGGGTTGCTCTCCGAGGCGTACATGAAGCTGACGGGGACCCTCGCCTGGCTGCCGGGGACGACGTTGTAGGGGATCCCCATCGGCTCGCCGTCCCAGTCACCCTGCCCGAAATCGGGGTGGAGCGGGTCGCCCGGGCCTATGGCGGCGATGTACTGCGCCGAGCGAGGGTCGACCGGCAGGTTGGCGACCGGAGTGTTCCAGACGTTGTCTGCCGGGAAGATCGGGCAACGGGCCGCGCCCGGTATGACCACTCTCGGGGCGGCGGCCGCCCGTGGGCCCGGGGTGCCGGCGGCGAAGGGGAGCACGACGAGGAGGCTTACCGCGGTCCCGCCGGCCAGCATGGCCCTGCCCGTTCCCGTGGCCCTTGTCGCCCCGCTACGGTGCACATGGCCCCGTGCCCGGTGGCGCCAAAGGCCGGCCTTGGCGCCGGCACGGCCCCTGAGAGCGATCCTCACCGACCCTGATACTCGTGCGCGGGGGACAGCACCTTGAGCGGCTTGCGGCGATTGCTCCCGGCCCTAGAGCGCTTCTGTAGGCGCCAGGCTCAGCTCGACGGGCGCGGGAGGTGATCCGAGCCCCTCGGCGGCAGCCCGCCTGGTCCTGGCCGCCCGCAGCCTTCTTGCCACGGCGAAACCGAAGGCAGAAGCAATGAGCGCCGACACGCCTCCTACACCGAGGCCGATCCTGGCGTTGGTGGCGGATATCACCCACCCGATCAGAGGGCCGCCAACCGGGGTCGAGCCGAGGAAGGCGACCGCCCAAAGCGCCATCACCCTGCCCCGCATCGACGGGTCGGAGTTGAGCTGCAGGGTTGAGTTGCCCGTCGCCATGAACGAGACGCTGCCCCAGCCGACAAGTGCCATCGCCCCGTAGGCGAGCGCCAGTACGGGGGACACCGAAGCGAGGAGGACCGCCACCCCGAACATGAGCGCCGCGATGCTGAGAGGGCGCAAACCCGTCTTGCCCCGCGTGGCGGTAAAGAGCCCGCCGAGGACTGCTCCTGCCCCCATCGCCGCCGTGAGGAAGCCGTAAGTCTCGGGCCCTCCGTGAAAGGTTTGTTTGGCGACGACAGGGAGGCTCACCTGGAACTCGTATGCGAGCGCCCCTACGAGGCCCATCATGAGGAGGGTCACGCCCAGGGTGGGCTCGTGCGCCACGTACCGGAAGCCATCCCTCAGCTGGCCCTTCTTGCGCCCCGCCGGTGGGCTCCGGTGGAGGGCGACTTTGTCCATCGAGGTCAGCGAGTAGACGACGGCGGCGAAGCTGACCGCGTTGATGAGGAAGCACACCCCCGCTCCGGCCACGGCGATAGTCAGGCCCGCGACGGCAGGGCCCACGGCACGGGCTGCGTTGACCATGGTCGAGTTGAGGCTGACTGCGTTGCGCAGGTTGTCGCTCCCCACCATTTCGAGCACGAAGGATTGGCGAGCGGGGTTCTCGAAGGTGTTGTTGAGCCCGAGAGCGAGCGCAAGCAGGCAGATCTCCCAAAACTTGACGACGTGGACGACGGTGAGGATCCCGAGGACAAGGGCCTGGACGCCCATCATCGTCTGGAGCACCACCGTCAGGCGCCGCTTGTCGGTTCGGTCTGCGATCACGCCTGCGTAGGGCCCGATCAGCAGGACCGGGAGCGTCTGGATGGCGACCACGAGACCGAGCGCGGTGCTCGAGCGCGTCAGGCTGTACACGAGCCAGGACTGGGCCACCGATTGCATCCAGGTGCCGACGAGGGAGATGGACTGCCCGATGAAGAAGCGGCGGAAATTGGCCACCGAAAGCGCGGAGAAGGTGCGCCTCAGCTGACCGGCCGCCTTACCGGCTGCCTTGCCGGCTGCGCGCCCCACGGCCGGGCTCATCGTCTCTGCCCTCCCCGGCCGGACTGCTCCCTCACCCGCTCGGCGAGCTTCTCGAGCACCGGCGTGGCTGCCGCGATGGCCGCACGTTCGTCCTCGTCCAGCTCGTCGAGCAGCTTGGAAAGAGCGTCTTCACGCTCGGAGCGGACCTTGTCGAGCAGCTCGCTCGCAAGAGGCGTCGCCTCGACCCGGCTTACGCGCTTGTCGGCGGGCTCTACCTCCCTGCGCAGGAGCCCCGCCTCCTCGAGGCGGGGGACCATCCGCGAAAGCATGGTCGGGTTGAGCCCGCAGAAAGAGGCAAGGTCCGACATGCGGGCCGCCCCCCGCTTCTCGGCAACCATCAAGATGTCGACTTCGGCCGTGCTCAGATGCCCGGCGGCAGCAGTCGGCCTCAGCCACCTTGCAAGGCGGGAGACGGCGACCCGCAGCCTCGCCGGTGAGGCCGGACCTCCGGGGGTGCCTCCGATCTCGCCTCCCATCTCGCCGCCCGTCTCGCTGCCCACGCTTGCCGTCCATGTCCCCATCGGTCACCAGCTCACTGTCCACGTCGATCGGGCACCACAGCAATGGGTCCCACGTCAATTAGTTGCTTGCTAGCAAGCATACATCAGCGCGAGCGCATTGCGCCCAGTTCTTCGGCCTTTGGTGGAAGGATCCCTCGGGATGCCTAGAAGCGACGACTTGCTCGGTTTACTGGCGGCCGAAGTCGAGGCGGCCGTGACGGCACGCCGCGCGCCCTGGTTCGACCCCGAGGAGGGAGAAGCGGTCCTGCTGCCCGACGACGAAGGCAGGGGCCATTGGGTGGGCGCGCCGAGCCTGTTCGTCGAGGCCGATGGGACGCTCCTGCTCACCTACAGGCGCCGCCGCCCGCGCGACGGGTCCCCCGACGAGCGCGGTTACCTGGCAGCGATTGCGCAGAGCACCGACGGCGGGAGGTCTTTCAGCGACATCTGGTCGCTCAGCAAGCACGAGGTGGGCACCTCGTCGCTCGAACGTTGCTGCCTCCGCCCCTCCCCGGGTGGTCCCTCCCCGGGTGGTGGCTGGCATCTCTACACATCGTGGGAAGACCCTCCGGCGAGCGGCCGTTGGCGTGTGGACGTGATGAGCGCCAGTTCGCCGACCGGCTTTTCCGCGGCATCGGCAAGGCCTGTGGTCACGGCGGCGGAGGTCGGTGTGGACGCCGTCAAGGACCCGCACCTGGTCATCGGTGCTGGCGGGGGGCCGGAGGGTACGGGCCCTGAGCTGGTGATGTACGTGTCCACCTTCCTCACGCCCCATGGGCCCGCCCCGACCTATTACGCAACGAGCCGCGACGGGTTGCAGTTCGACTGGCAGGGCGAAGCCCTG
Organism: Acidimicrobiales bacterium; assembly: GCA_035508795.1. Lineage (GTDB taxonomy): Bacteria > Actinomycetota > Acidimicrobiia > Acidimicrobiales > Palsa-688 > DATJMJ01. The sequence goes on along the minus strand of DATJMJ010000128.1, from coordinate 26,765 downwards.
GGCGTCGGGACCGGGTGGGACGCCTACCAGGCACGCATTTCGAGCGTCATGCCCTTCGAGAGCGGTTTCGTCGCCTACTACGACGGCGCAGCTTCGTTCGCAGACGACACCGAGGAGCACTGCGGGCTTGCCGTCAGCGTCGACCTGCGGACCTGGCGGCGGGTTACGACGACGGGCCCGGCGCTCGTGTCCCCGCACGCCACAGGCTCCCTCCGCTATGCGGACGTGTCCCGGTACGGGGGCCGATGGTGGGTGTACTACGAGTACGCCCGGGCGGACGGCTCGCACGAACTGCGCCGCAACGTCCTCGCCGGGCCCTGACAGGCTCACCTCAGCGCCAGCGCAGCGCCAGCGACGCGGCCGGCTGCCGACGCGGTGCTACGCAAGCGTTTGGGGCCATCGGCTCCTGAGCGGCGTGACGCCATCAGAACGCTCCCGGTCGCCTCCATGAAAGCGCTTGCGTACCGTTGTACAAGCGGTTATCATCCGTCCCACCGCAACCGGCACCGCCGGGTTTCGCGGGATGTCTGTCAAGGGGTGTAGTCAGGGGCTTGTCGTAGGTCAGGGACCTCCGGTGTACGTGGGCCGAAGGTGAGGGGGATGGCTAAGACGACAATCAAAGAGGTGGCCAGCCTCGCCGGCGTGTCACCGTCGAGCGTCTCGCGGTCTTTGCGAGGGATCGGCGGGGTGTCGTCGAGCACCACCCAACGGGTAAGGCAGGCAGCCGAGCAGCTCGGCTACTCCGTGTCCCCGGCCGCCTACCGGCTGGCGACGGGCCGGACAGGCACGGTGGCGATCGTCATGCCGTACCTCACCCGGTGGTTTTATGCAGAGTTCCTCGGCGGGGCCGAGCTCACCATCAGGGAAGCGGGCCTCGACCTCCTCCTTTACCACGTCGGCGGTACCGAGATGCGCCAGCGGTACTTCTCGTCGGGCCTTTTGCGCAAACGGGTGGACGGGGTGCTGCTCGTGACGCTCGCCCTGACCGAGCCCGAGATATCGGCCCTGAGGGCGCTCGACGTGCCGGTGTGCGTCGCTGGCGCGCGTGTCGAGGGCTTTTCGAGCGTCCGGATAGACGATGTCGAAAGCGCCTCACTCGCTGTGCAACACCTCGTCAACCTCGGCCACGAACGGGTGGCGATCATCTCGGGCGACCCCAACGAACCGGTCCATTTCACGGTGCCGTTGCCCCGGCGGGTGGGTTACCGGGCGACGCTGGCTGCCGCAGGCATCCCCCTCTGTGAAGACCTCGAGGCGCACGGCCCGTTCACCATTGACGGCGGCGACGATGCAACCGTGCAGCTTCTCAGCCGCCGCGTGCTCCCGACGGCGATATTCGCCGAATGCGACGAGATGGCTTTCGGCGTGCTCCGGGCACTCGGGCGGGTCGGGCTGAGGGTGCCCGCCGACGTCTCGGTCATAGGTTTCGACGACCACCCGATGGCTCCCTATTTCGACCTGACGACCATTGCCCAGGATGTCCGCGAACAAGGCCGCATGATCGCGGAGCATCTGGTGCAAGCGGTCGCCAGTTCGAGCCAGGGCTCGGCTTTCGTGCCGGTCGAGCTGGACGCTCCCACGCGCCTCGTGGCCCGCGGCACGACAGCGGTCGCCGGGAGGGACAAGCCAGGGTGGCTCGCGACCGGCGCGTCGCACTCGCATGCAGATGGGTGGAGGTTGCGCCAAAGCGCTCTCGAAGAAGAACGGGTGCCTGTATAGGGACCAATGCCACGCCTTCGGGACCTGCTCTCGCTCTCCGGCGCAAACGGGCAATGCGTACCGGCCGTGCGGGCATGGGTGGGGTGCCGCTCGTGTGGCCGCAAAATAAGGAGGAAAGCAAAGGAAATAGCTCGTCTTGCGACAACCCAACGAGCAAGCCCACTTTTGGCCGCAACGCGGTCAGCGCGCGGGCAATCAGCTCCAATACCCGGGGGTTCTCCGGGCGCGAAGGGTGCCTTGACATGACAATGTCCAGCTGAGAAGATTCCGCAGTCACTGTGGATGAGGGATTAGCACTCTTCGGTTCGAATTGCCGATCAGCAGTGGGGAAAAGAAATCAGCACAGTTGAGCTCAACAATCGGAGGTAAGACATAAAATGACTCGTATACAGGCGGACCTTCCGCCGGCCGGGCGCACGTTGAGGCACCGGCTTTCGTTGTTGGCGGCGTCCGCCGGGATCCTGGCCCTCGGGACGACCATTTGCGTCCCGGCCATATCCGCAAGCGCGACGCCAAAAGTCGCCGGCTTGTCGCACATCGGCGGCTCGCTGACGGTGTGGGCCGAATGGAGCGGCGCTCCCGAGCAGGGTGACTTCGAGGCGGCCCTCGCCCCCTTCGAGGCCGAAACCGGCGTCAAGATCAACTACCGCGGCGAGGGGAGCAACATGGACTCGGTGCTCGCTGCCGCCGTCTCAGGCGGCCACCCGCCTGATGTCGCCTTCTCGCCGTCGCCTGCGACCCTCCAGTCGCTTGCTCAAGCCGGCAAGCTCCAGCCCATCTCGTCGATTATCGGTTCGGAGTCGATGGACTACGGCTCTGCGTGGAACAGCCTCGCCAGCTACGGCGGCAAGCTCTACGGAGTCTGGTACAAGGCCGCCAACAAGAACACCATCTGGTACAACCCAGCGGAGTTCGCGGTCGCCGGCATCAAGGCACCTCCTACCACCTGGGAGGGGTTGGTGGCTGATGCCGCCACGCTCAAGGCAGCCGGCGTCGTCCCCTTCTCGTTCTGCAGCGACATCGGCTGGCCCGTTGCCGACTTCTGGCAGAACGTCTACCTCAAGACTGCGGGCGCGGCCGATTACAACAAGCTGGCCGCCCACGACATCGCCTGGACCGACCCGACTGTGACCAAGGCGTTCGACACGCTCGCGGACATCGTCGGCAAGCCTCAGTACCTCCTCGGAGGTACATCGGGAGCGCTCTCCGAGTCGGCAAAATACCCGAGCTGTGTGGACCAGGTCTTCCCCAAGGCCGGGTCGATGCCCAAGGCTGCCATGGTTGTCGAGGCTGACTTCGTGGTCTCCGAGATCGTCGGCAACTCGTCCAACTACACCGCGGGCACGGTAGGCGCCGGCGGCAAGGCGTGCACGGCCAACCCGGCAGACACCCCTTGCTACGACTTCTTCGCCTTCCCGGCACCGGCTGCGGACAAGGCCAACCAAAACGCCCTCCAGGGTTCAGGGGACGTGGCGATGCTCTTCCACGGGACGCCGCAGGCAAAGGCGTTCATGAAGTACATTGCCAGCCCCGAGCCCGCCGAGATCTGGGCGCACTTGGGCGGCTATGCGTCGCCAAACAAAGATGTGCCTCTCAGCAGCTACCCGGATCCTGTTACACAGGCCGACGCTCAAGAGATCACGCATGCGACGTCGTTCGTGTTCAGCCTCGACGACCTCCAGGGCACCTGGGAGCCGGCTCTGTGGCAGGACATGCTCAACTTCGTGAAGAACCCGACCTCTTCGAACATCTCGTCGATCGAGGCGACGATGCAGAAGCAAGCGACAGCGGCCCTCGGGCACTGATACCGCTGCCTTCGGGCAGCTTGGCCCTTGGGGCATGAGACAAGCCCTTGGGGCATAGACAACGAGGAGGGCGTGGCCGGCACCTGCCGGTCACGCCCCTCTCATAGCGCCGGGCACACAACGCGTGGGATTACTTTGCCTGAAACCGCCCCTGCTGGTGGTACACCTCCCGGGCGTTCAGCAAGGTGGGCAAAGGGCCCCGGGGCAATAAAGGGTCGAGCCCGGTCCCGGCCTGTTGCCAGACGCAGCGGCTGAAGTTATCGTCATTAGGTCTGGCTGAGATGTTTAGTTACTTGTGGCTAAGGGGTGAGAGCTGAGATGGGGCACAAATGGCAGTAGTCACCGTCGACCAAGCGGCGGCGCCCCCGCCCCGCAAGAAGGGTGGGACGCTCGATAGCCCTACCCTGAGGGAGCACCTATCCTCGCTGGCGTTCCTGTTCCCGGGAGCGATCTGGTTGCTCGCCATCGTCATATACCCGGCCATAGTCACGATAAAAGACAGTTTTTTCAACGAGACTGCCACCAAGGCGATCGGGCTTACCAACTACAAAAACCTCTTCACCACAGCTTCGACGCTGATCGCCTTCCGGAACAACGTCATCTGGGTGCTCATCTTCCCCTTCGTCGTCACGACCATCGGCCTCGTGCTGGCGGTCCTCACCGAGCGGATCCGATGGGCAACTGCTTTCAAAACTGTCATATTCCTGCCGGTCGTTTTCAGCGTCACGGCGTCGTCCATGGTCTTCACACAGATTTTCGACACCAGCCCTCAGGTCGGCGTTGTCAACGCGCTCACCCAGACAGTGTCGGACTGGTTCAGCTCACCGGGCGCCTACCCTCTTACCCCGGGCACGACCGCAGCCTCTTTGGCGTCGTACGGCGCGGCGGGGGGCCCGCACGGGACGGTCGTGAGCACAGCGGCCGTCGGTGCCGGGGGCACGGTAAAGATGGGCCTGACCGGGTTCCCGCCCACGACGTTCCAGGCTTTGGGGGCGCGCCAGGCCGTCCTGCCCAAGCCCATGAAGGGTGCCGTAGTCGGGGTCATATGGCGCGACTTCTCGCCAAACAACCCCACTGACACGAGCGGGATCCTTTCCGGCGAGTACGGCTACCCGCTGCTGCACATCTCGCTGGTCAACAGCCATGGGTCCCCGGTTGCGTCGGCAACTACGGGGGGCGGGGGCCAGTTCGTGTTCTCCGACGTCGCGGCCGGCACCTACAAAGTGTCGGTTAACTCGTCCAACTTCGCAGCAGGGTTCGGTGCCGGCGGGGTGGGTGTGTCCTGGTTGGGCGGCCAGTCGCTAACCCCGACCGGGAGCCTCAGCCAGACCGAGCAGGCTTTGCTCAGTGTCCCGCTGATCGACATATCGATGATCATCGCCTACTTATGGATCTGGGCCGGGTTCACGATGGTCGTCGTGGGGGCAGGCTTGGCCGCGCTCGACCGGCAAGTCCTCGAGGCAGCTCAGGTCGACGGCGCAAACGAGTGGCAGACACTCCGGCGGGTCACGATACCTATGCTCGCCCCTGTCCTCGTCGTCGTCCTGGTGACGATGGTCATCAACGTCCTCAAGATCTTCGACATCGTCATAAACCTGGCGTACAACACAGCAGAACCAGGGGGCCAGGCGAGCACCCTGGCCTCTGACGTGTATTTCACAGGCTTTTCCAACGGCATCCACACAGGGTTGTCCAGCGCGCTCGCGGTCATACTTTTCGTGCTGGTGATCCCCGCCATGTTGTTCAACCTGAAGAGGATCAAAGGGGGCGTTTCATGATGTACCCACGGGTTGGTCCCGACCGCGCCCGCGCTGGCGCGAGCCCGAGGTGGGACGAAGCGTTTGTTACGGGAGAGGGAGGTAGCCGGTGACTGCGACAAATGCGCCGCTGGCCATCGACACCGACCAGGCCATCCCGACTTCGTACGTAAGCCCCAAGGCCGGTACCCGCAGGATCAGTTTGGCGCATTTCGGGCGCACGTTCCTGTACGTGTTCATGACGGTCGTGGCGCTGGTGTGGCTGCTGCCGAGCATCTCGATGCTCATTATCTCCTTCCGCCAAGCCGGTCTCTTCGAGACGTCCGGTTGGTGGAACGTCTTCGCACATCCCGTGCAGTGGACTCTCTACAACTACCAGGAGCTCTTCTCCGGCGGCCCCGGGAGCACGGTCCCATCCGGGTTTGCCGCCGGGGGCGCGCTCGATTCGGTCCGCACCTCGTTGGAAATCACGATCCCGGCGACGATCCTGGTAGTCGCCGTCTCCGCGCTGGCAGCCTATTCCTTGGTTTTCGGGCGTTGGAAAGGGCGCAATGCGGTGTTCTTGACGGTCGTCGGCCTGATGGTCGTCCCGCTGCAGGTCGCACTGCTGCCTGTCGTCCAGGGCTACGACGACATGCGCCACATCGGGTGGAACCCTTACGGCACCCTCTCAGGCGTGATCATCTTCCATGTAGCCTTCGGGCTGCCGTTCGGCATATTCCTGATGCGCAACTTCTTCCTCGGCATCCCCAAGGACCTGATCGAGGCGGGGAGAGTGGACGGCGCCGGGGAGTGGACGCTATTCCGAAGGGTGGTCATCCCCATCGGTGTGGCCGCCTGCGCTTCGCTTGCTATTTTCCAGTTCATCTGGACCTGGAACGACTTGCTAGTTGCCCTGGTCATCCTCGGGGCCGACCCTCACGTACCGGTGACGCTTTTCATCTACGGCCAGGAGCGGACTCTCGCCGCCAACTTCTGGATCATCTCGACCGGCTCGATCGTGTCGATCGTCGTCCCGTTGGGAGTGTTCCTCGGCTTCCAGCGCTATTTCGTGGGAGGGGTGCTCGCAGGAGCTGTCAAGTAGGCCCAGGGGCGTGCCCGCCAGCCGGGACTGGGCCGCCTCCGGGATTGGGCCGACCTCCCCGCTACGGAGAACAGTTGCCGGGAGACTGCCCAGCCACAAGCGGCAGTCCGCAGGGACGCCCTGAGCCTGGTTACGCCGCGCTCGGCTCAGTAGCAAGTGCCAGCGGTGTACGCGCGTGGCTGCGGCGGCGGTTGCCGTCGGGCACGACGAACACGACGGGCACCATGCACACGAGCAGCGCCGCCAGGACAAAGAAGGCGTGCTCGAGCGTGGCGACCTCGTGGCCTGTGTGAGCGGCGACCGACGTGACGAGCAGGATCCCGAGGATGGCGCCCCCTTGGCGGACGGCGCCGCGCAAGCCTGTGATGGCGCCGACGTCGTCGGGCGCGAGCTCGATGGAGGCGTTGTTTGCAGCAGGTGCTGACAGGCCCGTGCCGAGCCCGGTGAGGGTGGCACCGAGCGAGAGCCACACATAGGGGGAAACGATCTCGGGCCTCGTGGCTATCATCGCTAACCCACCTGCAATGAGGACGATGCCGCCGACGATCGGGATCCGGTAGCCCGTGCGGTGGATCAGGACCGCCGCAAACACTGCAAGCATGATCTCGCCAATCGCGCGGGCTGTGAGCAGGGTGCCGGCTGCGAGCGGCGTCAGTCCAAAGCGGTCCTCGGCGAAAAGGGGCACGAGCGAGCCGAAACCGATCGCGCAGGCGCCCCAGACGAGGTTGACCAGGTTGGTGGCGGCGAAGGCCCTGCCTTTTAGCAGGTGCAGGGGGATCAGCGGCGCCGGGGTGCGCGTGAGATGGCGGAGGAAGAGCCACCCACACGTGACGGAGACCCCGAAGGGGACGAGGAAGGGGAGCGATGTCAACCCGACGGACTTGCTGCCAAGGTCGGTAATGGCGAGCATGAGCCCGAGCACGCCTCCTCCCATGAGGAGCGCCCCTGCGAAGTCCGGTCGCCCTCCGGGGCGGGCCGAAGACGGCAGGCACTTCCAGGCAAGCAGCGTGAAGGCCACGCCAATGGGTACGTTGACGAGGAAGATCCCCCGCCAGCTCCAGGCAGTGAGGATGATGCCGCCCGCTACCGGCCCGGCTAGGGCGCCGAGAGGGAAAATACTGGAGAACAACCCGAGCGCGCGCTGGCCGTTGTTCCCGAACGTCTCCATGACTATGCCGCTGGCGGCAGGCATGAAGGCTGCACCGCCTGTTGCCTGGAGCGCACGGACGGCGATGAGCATGTCGATGTTCCGGGACAGCCCGCACAGCAGGGAACTGGTGGTGAACAGGACCGCTGCGCCGAGGAAGACCCTTTTGCGGCCGAAGCTGTCGGCGACCCTGCCAGCGATCGGCATCGCCACTACCAGCCCGAGCTGGTAGCCAGTAATCGTCCAACTCGTCCAGTTGATGCTCGTATGAAGCTCGCGGCGCAGGGTCGGCAAACCGGTCGCGACGATCGTCCCGTCGAGGGAGGACATGAAGAGCGCTATCGAGGTGACCCCGAAGATGAGCCAGGGAGCGGCGGGGCCTACCCGCGTCGCAGCGGTCGGCTCATCAGCCCTGTCCTCTGGCACCCACACCACAATATCGCGCGGGAGGGCTTAGAGCAATCGTTTTTTCAGCTGCGCCACATCCCCGGCGCGACCCGTCCCGGCGGGGCGGTTGAAGCCCTCAGGACGAGCTGCGGCGGCGGGTCCCGCACGACGATGTCCTCCGGTGGGTGCCCGTTCAGCTGCGCCACCAGCGACCGTACGGCCTGGGCGCCGAGCTCGTAGTAGGGCATCTTGACGGTCGTGAGGGGAGGCCAGGTGTGCTCCGCCACCCACTCCTCGTGGAAGGCGACGACCGACATCTCCTCGGGGACGTCGATCCCGAGGCGGCGCAGGGCGGTGAGCGCACCGATCGCCCCGTTGACGTTCGCGACCACGAGCGCCGTCGGCCGGGGGCTGGCGTGGGCCAGGCTCTCGGCGGCTTCGGCCGCCAGCTCCGGTGTCCAGCCGAGGCGCCGGACGAGGGCGTCGTGCTTGCGGAGGCCGGCGGAATGGAGAGCATCGGCATAGCCCTGCTCGCGCCTTCGGGCCAGGTCGCTCGACGGTATGCCCCCTATCAGCCCGACCTTGGTGTGCCCGAGAGAGACCAGGTGCTCGGTCGCGAGCTTCGCTCCGGCGACGTCGTCCATGATGACCGAACCGCGCCGGCGCGGGGTGCGCGAGTTGACCAGCACGATCCGGGCGTCGTTGGCCACCAGGTTTTCGAGCGCCTGGTCGCTCAGGTCGTCGGTCCTCTGCAGCACGAAACCGTCGACCCTCCCCTCCCCGGCGAGCCGGCGCAATGTGTCGCTGCCGGCCGTTATGCGGTTGGCGTGGCCGATGAGCAGGGTGTACTCGGACGCCTCGGCGGCATCCTCGGCCCCGTCGAGCAGGTCGGCAAACAACGGGCTGCTCACGGCGGGCACGATCAGGCCGAGAGCTTTGGAGCGGGCGAGGCGCAGCGCCCTCCCGGCGTAGTTGGGCGAGTAGTTGAGGTCCTTTGCGACCTGCAGGACCCGCTGGCGGGTCTCGTCTCGTGCCCGCACGGACGGGTCACCGTTTAATACCCTCGACGCGACCGACACCGACACGCCAGCCCGTTTGGCGATCTCGCTCAGGGTCGTCATTGGTGACGAGCATAAAGTGCCCGCTTAGGTCTGCCGAACTCAACACCATGTCCTCGGTGCCGGCAGCCCTGCCGGGCCCCAAGGCGCTTCGGCGGCAGCGACGCAGAGCGGAGCACGGGCGAGCCAACGCTGCCGTCCGGGTTACGTACGGCGTCCTGGTGCTCGCGATGGTCGGCTACTGGATCTCCGTCATCGCACGCGGTGGCCAGTATTCGGAGGCCATCGACGGCTGGGCCGTCGCGGGCGTGGAACTGCTTACCTGCGCGATGTGCATCCTCTGCGGCTTCCTCCGGCCGTCGGTGCGCCCGATCGCGTTCTGCCTCGGCGCAGCCCTCACCTGCTGGGCGCTCGGGGACATGATCCTGGCGGCGGAATCCATAGGTGGCAGGACGCCTTCGCTGCCCTCGTTCGCCGACCTGTTTTACCTCTCTTTCTATCCTCTCGCTTATGTCGCAGTTTTCCTGTTCGTGAAGGGGCAGTTGAAAGAGGTCAGCGGGCTTGGCTGGCTGGACGGGGCGATAGGCGCCCTCGGGGCTGCGGCGCTCTGCGGGTCGCTCGCCTTCCACAAGCTCGTGACCGAGGCAGGCACGAGCACGCTCGGGACTGCGACCGACCTGGCTTACCCGGTCGGAGACCTCCTCCTTCTCGGCCTCGTAGTCGGCACGAGCGCCCTGGTGGCAGGGTCGCGGAGATCGTTCTGGTTGCTGATGGCGACGGGCCTGGCCGTCGTAGCGGTCGGCGACACGATCAACCTCTTCTCTAATTCCCTCGGCGCCTCCAAGCCCGGGAGCATCATGAACGCGGTGGCGTGGCCGACGGCGACGCTGCTGATGTCACTGGCGCCGTGGCAGCGGGCGAAGCCGCTGGACATTACCCTCCCCAAGCGCGAGCCGGGCCTTGCTCTACCCGCCATGGCAGCGGTGTGCGCTCTCGGCATCGTCTGCTGGGGCAGCCTCCACCAGGTCGCCCGGGTCGGCCTGGCTCTGGCGATCATCACGCTGGTGGTCACCGGCGTGCGGATGGCTGCGTCGGTCCGGGCGCTCAGGACCATCAGCGCGCAGCGCCATCAGCTCTCCCTCACCGACGACCTGACGGGCCTGCGCAACCGGCGGTACCTGTCGAGCCTGCTCGAGGACTACTACGCAGTGAGCGACTCGTTTACCTCCACCGACAGGGACATGGCCTTCCTCTTCGTCGACCTCAACCGTTTCAAAGAGGTGAACGACTCCTTCGGCCACCCCGCCGGGGACGAACTGCTCCGCCAGCTCGGCCCGCGTTTTCGCGGGTGCCTACGGGCCAACGACGTGCTCGTCCGGCTCGGAGGGGACGAGTTCGCGCTTGTCCTCGTGGGTGCTGACTCGGCTTACGCGGCCGACGTAGCGCAGCGCCTCAACTCGAGCCTCGAGCAACCTTTCCTCTTCCAGTCGGTCAAGCTGCGCATCGGAGCGAGCATCGGCATCGCGATGGCCAGCAAGGCCCGAGATGCAACAGAGCTGCTTTGGTGCGCCGACGTGGCGATGTTCCAGGCCAAGCAGAGCGGGCTGAGCTACACGATGTACGAAGACGACCGCGACTGGTCTGACCGCCTACAGCTCGTCGAGGAGCTCCGCTCGGCGATCGAGAGCAACCAGCTCGTCTTGTACTACCAGCCGCAGATGGACTTCCACACGGGGGCGGTCCGCAGTGTCGAAGCCTTGTTGCGCTGGATCCACCCCGAGCTTGGTGTCATCCCGCCGATGCAGTTCATCCCCTTGGCCGAAGAGGCCGGGTTGATGCAGCAAGTGACCGAGTTCGTCCTCGACCGGGCGCTCGGCCAGGCAGCAGCCTGGGAGAGCACCGGGCGGCATCTGGCAGTATCGGTCAACATCTCTGCCGGCGACCTCTTGCGTGAGGGCTTCGCCGATACGGTCCGCGAGCTCATCGCCCGCCACGACGTACCCCCGGACCGCCTCGTGCTCGAGATCACCGAGACGTCGGTCATCGACAACCTCGTTGGCACCTGTCGTGTCGTAGAAGAGCTGAAGAAGACCGGGATAGTGATCTCGCTCGACGATTTCGGAGCGGGCGCAACTTCTCTTGCCCACTTGAGCAACCTCGGGGTTGGGGAGCTCAAATTGGACCGCAGCTTCATAACGGCCCTTTCGGGGCCCGAGCGCCGCAGGGTGCGAGAGCTTATTCACGCGACGATCGAACTAGGCCACGCGATGGGGCTCAGGGTCGTTGCCGAGGGCATCGAGGACAAGGCCACCCTCGACCTTGTCGCCGAGCTCGGCTGCGACGTGGCGCAGGGCTACTACATAAGCATGCCCAAGCCTGCCGAGGAACTGGCCATCCGGGCCGAGCAACCCGCAACCGCCAAGGCAGGGCTTGCCCTCTAACCAGCCTTTTAGCCTCGACTTTTTTGCTTGGACCGTTACGATTTTGGCGTCGGCTAGGGAAGTCGCCCGACTATGTAATCGATGCAACCGGTAAGGGCGGCAACGTCGTCGGGGTCGACGGCCGGGAACATTGCTATGCGAAGCTGGTTGCGCCCGAGCTTGCGGTAGGGCTCTGTGTCCACGACCCCGTTCGAGCGAAGGATCTTTGCCACCAGCGAAGCGTCCACGCCCTCGTCGAAGTCGATGGTTGCGACGACGTGAGAACGCTCGTCAGGCTTGGCCACAAAAGGCGTGGCGTAGGGGCTCGATTCGGCCCAGCCATAGATGATCTCGGCTGAACGGTCGCAACGCCCCGCCGAAAACTCGAGGCCACCATTGGAAAGGGCCCATTCCAACTGGTTGACCGCCATGAGCAAGGTTGCAAGGGCAGGCGTGTTGTAGGTCTGGTCGAGCCGGCTGTTTTCGATGGCGACCGAAAGGTCGAGGAAGGCAGGGACGAACCGGCCGCTCCCCTTGGTCCTTTCCACCCGGCTCACGGCTTCGGGAGACATCAGAGCGACCCAGAGCCCTCCATCCGACGCGAGCCCCTTTTGTGGGGCGAAGTAATAGACATCGAATTCGGACGGCTCGACGCGCAGGCCAGCGGCGGCAGACGTGGCGTCGACGGCGACCAGGGCGCGGCCATTTGTCCCTTCCGGCCGGCGGATATCCATCATCACGCCGGTGGACGTCTCGTTGTGCGTGAGAGCGTAGAGGTCGATGTCGTCGCGTGCCTGGGCCGTAGGGTGTGTCCCCGGCGGGCTCTCGACGACGTCGGGGGCCGACAGCCACGGTGCCGCCTTGGCGGCCGTAGCGAACTTCGATGAAAACTCCCCGAAGGAAAGGTGCTGGCTGCGCTCTTCGATGAGGCAGAAGGTCGCAATGTCCCAGAAGGCCGTCGTGCCACCGTTGCCGAGCACGACTTCGTAGCCGTCGGGCAGGCTGAACAGTTCGCTCAGGCTGGCCCGGAGGCGGCCGACGACGGACTTGACGGGTTTTTGGCGGTGGCTCGTTCCGAGCGGGCCTTTGGCGGCGTCCAAAAGTGCTTGCACCGCCTCGAGGCGCACCTTGGAGGGGCCACTGCCGAAACGTCCGTCCGCCGGCAGCATCTGGCTCGGGAGCGTGATATTGGGTGACTTGTCGTCGGCCATGCCAGCCAGTCTGCCAGCCGGCCGGTGCACAACGCAGGGCAATACCTGGCGCTGAACGGGGTGCCCGCTCGGAACGGGGTGCCCGCTTCCCGCCGGAGGGCGTGCGGGCGTGCCTGCGCGACGGCGGGCGGGGTGACCGGCGGCGAGCATGATGTACTGTCTGAGGTCGGTGGACGAACTTGGACTTGTCGATGAGCACGGCCGCGCCGAACCTCCCGTAGCCGGAGACGAAACCGCCACCATCCTCGGCTTCCTCGACTACCAGCGGGCGACCTTTGCCTGGAAGTGCGCCGGCCTGGACGCCGCCGGCCTGAGGGTCACGATCGCCGCTTCGTCGATGACCCTGGGCGGGATGCTCAAGCACCTGGCCCTGGTTGAAGAAGGGTGGTTTTCGCGCAGTTTGTACGGGCGCGACTACTCACCCCCCTGGGACACGGTCGACTGGAAGTCGGAGCCGGACTGGGAGTGGCGCACGGCCGCCGAGGACGCGCCCGACCAGCTCCGGGCTCTCTGGCAGGACGCAGTCGAGCGCTCCCGCAGGCTCGTGGCGGAGGCATTGGCCGATGGAGGGCTCGACCGGCTGGCCCTACGTACCTGGCCGGACGGCAGAGCCCCGAGCCTGAGGTGGATCCTGCTTCATATGATCGAGGAGTACGCCCGGCACAATGGCCACGCCGACCTCATAAGGGAGTCGATAGACGGCCAAACGGGGGAGTAGGGACCACTAACCCCTTCGTTCGTGCCTGCCTGCCCGGCGGGTGGGCGGCGCCCCCGGAGCGGTCGCTGCACAGGCCGCGGCGGCGCCCGCGGCGGCGCTCGCAGCGGCCCGCGGCGGCGCCCGCAGCCCGAAGGCGCCCGGGCAATTTGTGATTTCCACTGGACCGGGTGAGCCCCGAGCGCGAGCATGGCGGCCATGGCTCGCGTGCTCGTCACCGAGGAGATCGCCCGGCCCGGCATCGACCTGCTTAGCGGTGCCGGCCACGAAACCGACATCAGGCTGGGGCTATCGCCCGACGCCCTCCTCGACGCCGTTGACGGCGCCGCGGCTCTCATAATCCGCTCGGCGACACAAGTGACGGACGAGGTTCTCGCTGCCGGACGTCAACTCGTAGTGGTGGGGCGCGCCGGCATCGGGCTCGACAATGTCGACGTCGACGCGGCGACACGGCGTGGCGTGATAATCGTCAATGCGCCTCAGTCCAACATCCTTTCGGCTGCCGAGCACACGATGGCGCTCTTGCTCGCCCAGGCACGGAACGTCCCTCAGGCACATGCCGCATTGAAAGCAGGCCGCTGGGAACGCGCCCGCTGGGAAGGGGTCGAACTCCACGGCAAGACCCTCGGGATAGTCGGCCTCGGCAGGGTCGGCGCTCTCGTAGCCCAGCGAGCCCTCGCCTTCGGGATGCACCTGCTGGCGTACGACCCCTATGTCGCACCAGAGCGGGCGAGACAGATCGGAGCCGAGCCGGTACCGCTCGAAGACCTTGTCCGGCAGTCCGACTTCGTCACGGTCCACCTTCCCAAAACTCCCGAGACCGTTGGCCTGATCGGTAGCAAGCTCCTTTCGGAAGCAAAACCGGGCCTCCGCCTTGTCAATGCCGCCCGCGGCGGCATCGTGGACGAAGCAGCGCTCGCGGACGCGATAGCGGCGGGCACAGTCGCAGGGGCCGCGCTCGACGTGTTCGCCAGTGAACCTCCCGGCACTTCACGGCTTGTGGAACTGGAGCAGGTCGTGGTCACACCCCACCTCGGCGCAAGCACGCGCGAGGCGCAGGACAAAGCAGGGGTCGCGATCGCCGAGCAGGTCCTCCTGGCGCTCGCGGGCGACGTCGTGCCTTTCGCGGTAAACATGCCGGCGGCAGAAAGCGACGAGATCGTAAGGCCTTTCGTCCCCCTGGCCGAGCGTCTCGGCCGCTTGTTCGCAGCACTTGCCCGCGAGTTGCCGGCTGCCATCGACATCGAGTACCAAGGACCGCTCGCCGGCAGGGACACGCGCCTGCTGACACTGGCGGCTCAAAAGGGATTGCTCACCGTCGTCACCGAGGAGCCGGTCTCATACGTAAATGCCCCGCAACTTGCAGCCGAGCGCGGGCTGCGGGTGCGGGTGACCACGGCGGGCGAGTCGAACGAGTACGTAAACCTGGTGACCATCCGTGGTGGGCGAAGGGCAGTCGGCGGCACGCTTTTCGCTCGCGAAGCGCGCATCGTCCTGCTCGACGAGCACGAGATCGAGCTGCCCTTTGCCCGCTACCTCCTGGTCGTCCGCAACGACAACAGGGTCGGCATGGTGGCGCTCGTCACGTCGGCGCTTGCGTCTGCCAACATCAATATTGTCGACCTCCACCTGGGGCGTTCGGCCGACCGGCGTACCGCGATCATGGTCATCTCGCTCGACGAGCCCGTACCTGCCGCCGTCGTCTCCGACCTGAGCGGGGCGCCGGGGATCCTGGACGTGGTCGCGCTGGCCGACGTGTGACCGGGGGACTCGGCGACCGGGCGGCGGTGCGGGGTGCGGCGGTACGGGTGCGGCGGTGCGGGGTGCGGTTCCGTAACTCTGGTCGCGCTTGGTAAACGCGGTTGCGGTCGGTGACGGTTTTTCAAGTCGAAGCGCGACCAGAAAGTCCAAGCGCGACCAGAGTTTCGATAAACGGCAGGGCCGCCGGACGCCAGTGGCAACCGAGACTGCGACCGAGACGCGGGGACCGAGACGGGGGACCGAGACGCGGCCCGCCCCGAGCCACGGCGC
Organism: Acidimicrobiales bacterium; assembly: GCA_035508795.1. GTDB lineage: Bacteria > Actinomycetota > Acidimicrobiia > Acidimicrobiales > Palsa-688 > DATJMJ01. The sequence goes on along the minus strand of DATJMJ010000128.1, from coordinate 11,431 downwards.
CGCCGTTCAGCTACCTGCCTCCAGCCACGCCGCAGCCGCGCTGAAAGGCCCGGGAGCCGCCCACTCCAATTGAGCGCCCCTCACTCCTAGGGCTGCGTCTTCGGGAAAGACGCGCGATACGGCCCAGCTGGCGCCCCCCGGAAGCTCGAAGTGGACGGGCGGCACCGGATCGCCCCCAAACTGGTGGACGACCGCCAACGCCCCGCGCCCGTCATCGGCGAAGCGCACGAACCCCTGCCAACCGGTGAGCTCGGAGTACCTTTTGACGGCCGGCCCGAAGCGGGCCCAGCGGCCTTTTGAAAGACGTGGCGCCGCATGCTCGTACATGCCGAGCATCGCTCGTGCCCGGAGCCATTGTTGCTCGCTCAGTTCGACCAGGTCACCCGACAGGCATGGCCGGCCGAGAAGTCCTGATGCCAGCTTGTAAACGAACTCCCGGTCGTCATCGGCGGGCCGGAGGACGACCCAGACGAGGCTGCGGTGCGGCGGTAGCAAACGGTTTACATTGGCCGCGATCACCGGGACTTCGGGGCAGGAGAACGCGTCCGAACAGCTCCCGAGGTCGCAGAGCGCCATGAGCGACGGCTCGAGCCTGTGGCCGCCCGAGGCGCAGTTTTCGATGACGATGCCGGGGACGTCGCGCTTTATCCGGGAGATGAACGCGTGCGCGGCCTCGACTTGCTGGCGGAGGCCTTCACCTTCGGATTCGGCGCCGTCGCAACCGGTCCCGAGCGTCTCGTTGTAATCGATCTTCAGGTACCCGATGCCGCTTTCCTTGAGGAGGCGCACGAGCCCGTCGGCGAGGTACGAGACGACGATCGGGTCACGAAAATCAAGGAAGCGCCGCTCGAGGGCTGTGAGGGGAGATCCGCCACGGCGATGAAGGTGGTCGGTCCAGGAGAAGGCGGTCGACGAGGATCCCACTGTTTCGAGCTCGGCCCACAGCCCCGGCACGAGCCCGCGCTCGCGGATAGCCGAGGCGGTAGCTGCCAAACCCGCAGGGAACTCCTCAGTGTCGACCTGCCAATCGCCGTGGGCGTCGAACCACCGGCCGGACTTCGACTGGTACCAGCCGGCGTCGATCACGAGGTACTTGACCTCGCTGCCTGCGAGGCGGTCGGCCATCGCGACTACTTTGTCGTGAGTCGGTCGTCCCCATGTGGTGCACCACTCATTGGCGACCGGGGCCAGATCCTGGAGTCGCCCGGGTGCCGGCGCCAGCTCCTGCATCGCAGTCAGGCGCTGAGCGCACGCATCGGGCCCACCCTCGGAGACAGTGAGCCAGGCGGCGGGGGAGGTGAAGCTGGACCCGGGGGCCAGATCCTTGCGCCAATGGCCGAATTCCCAGTCGGCTAAACCTCCTGAAAGCGAAACTCCTTCGCCTCTGTTGTAAATCTCGAACTGCCAAGAGCCCCCCCAGACGAGCTGCGCCGCCGTCGTGACCCCGGTCGAGGTGTCCTCGATTGCGACAAAAGGGGCGAAGCCTCGCACCGGCATCGTGCCGACCTGCCCAAACCGCTCGGTGTTGACAGCATGGTCGCTCCAGGACCGCTCGAGGTGGAGCGCCTCGACAGGGTCGCTGACCAGTCGTGCCTCGCTCGACCAACCGCTCCTCAGGCGGTGCACCACGAGCCCGCCATTTCGGCCGTTCCCGCTCGCCCGCTCACCGGTGCCACGCCGTAGCTCGGCGAGGCAAAAACTGCTCAGCATCTCCAGGCGCACGACGTCGTTCGTCTCGTTGACGACGGTCGTCCGTACTTCGACGGCTCCAGCTCCGGGGTGCCAGACGAGAGTGTGGCGAGCGAGAAGGCCATCACCAGTACCGAGGTTGACGCTCACTTTTTGGCCGGGGGTGGTCTCGTCCAGTTCGTGGCCGAGGTAGCGCAGCGCCTTTGTGGAAGAGCTGTCCCGCAGGGACCGCCCGAGGGAACGCTCGCCTCCCGCGACGTTGCCGCACACGGACAGTTGCACCAGCGAGTCGAAGGCCGGGACGGGGAGGTTTACCCCATCATCGGTTGCAGTTGAGGCAGCCTCGCCGGAGGGGTCGGGGGGAGGAGCGGCGGGGGGAGACGTCGTCGCTGCCGCCGCGGCCGGCAGCAGGTGCAGCTTCAAACCTCCGGCACCAGCCCTTTCGTAGCGTGCGACCATGTCGCCGCATGCCACCGACAGCAGGAACTCGCGGGGGGCATCCGGGCTGGGCAAGAGCAGTTAATTTAGCCACGCAATCTTATGCAGTCAAGCTAGCCCCCAAAGAGCCCTGAACGGGCCATTTTCAGGGCAGAGTTTATTGACAAGGTAAATGCAGCCCACTACTGTTCAGGCGGCACTCCGGAGGTGGGGAATTGGGCATAACAATCGGTTTGGTGGGGGCCGGCCAGTTCGCGCCTCAGTTCGCCCCCCTCTTCAAGCGCCACCCCGACGTCGACGGCGTGGTGGTCACAGACGTCCTACCCGAGCGGGCGAACGCCCTCGCCGAAAGCGAGCAGCTTGACGGCACGGTTGAGTCCTTCGATGCACTGCTCCGTTCGAGCTGTGATGCTGTGGCAATTTTCACGCAACGCTGGACGCATGGCCCTCTCGTGCTCGAAGCGCTCCGCGCCGGCAAACACGTTTACTCGACAGTGCCGATGGCGTTCACGACCGAGGAGATCGTGGAGATAGTCGACCAGGTCGCGAGCACGGGCCTCACCTACATGATGGGCGAGACGAGCTATTACAACCCGGCGGCGGTCTACGCGCGCCAACGGCTCGCCGCCGGCGATTTCGGCAAGGTCTTTTACGCCGAGGGCGACTACGTCCACGACATGGACATCGGTTTTTACGACGCTTACAAGTACAGCGGCGGCGAAAACTGGAAGGCCACGGCCAGCTTCCCTCCTATGCAGTACCCGACTCATGCGACTGGAGGCGTGCTGTCGGTGCTACCTGCACATGTCATCTCGGTCAGCTGCCTCGGGGTGCACGACGACCTCGGCGACGGGGTCTTCGACAAGGACGTCAGCATGTTCGGCAACGACTTCAGCAATGCGACAGCGCTTTTCGAGTTGTCCGACGGCGGCATCATGCGCACGAACGAGATGCGCCGTGTAGGTTACCCCTCGATGATCAGGGAGTCGCGCTTCCGTTTCTTCGGCACCAAAGGGAGTTTCGAGCAGCTCGCCACGGTCAGCGTCTGGCAGGACAAGGAAAAAGTCACCGACGTCTCGGAACTGCTTGCGACTTCGGCTGCCGAGACGGGTGCCAACCGTGCCGGGCACGCAAGGATCCACGACACTTCCCGGTTGCCGGCGAGTTACGAAGGGCTCCCCAACGGGCACGAAGGTGCTCACCATTTCCTCGCCGACGACTTCGTACGGTCAGTCGTAACGGGTGGGCTCCCGCCGGTCAACGCTTGGGCCGCCGCCAGGTACACGTTGCCGGGGATCGTCGCCCACCAGTCGGCTCAGCAAGGCGGCGCCCGCCTGCCCGTGCTCGACCTCGGGGGCCCGCCCGAGCAAGCGCAGTGATGACGGTGGTTCAGCGCGTCGTTGGGAACTGGTAGGACGCGCCCGTCTCTGCTCTCGGGTGTGGCCAGCGCTCGGTGACGACCTTTGCCCTGGTGTAAAAGTCGACGCCCTCGGGCCCGTGCACGCGGCGTTCTCCGAAGAGCGAATCCTTCCAGCCTCCGAAGGAGTAATAGGCCATCGGTACCGGGATCGGGACGTTGACGCCGATCATGCCGACCTTTACGCCGCGGTGGAAGCGCCGCGCCGCCTCTCCCGAAGAAGTGAAGATCGCGGTGCCATTGCCGTAAGGGTTGGCATTAATGAGCTCGATCGCTTCGTCGGGGGTCTGGACGCGCACGACCGACAGCACCGGTCCGAAGATTTCGTCGCGGTAGACCTCCATGGCCGGGGCAACCTCATCGACGACGGTGGGCCCGACGAAAAAGCCTTTTTCGTACCCCTTTACCACGAGGCCCCGGCCGTCGAGCGCCACCTTTGCCCCGGCCTGCTCGCTGCGGTCGATGTAGCCGACGATGCGTTCCTTGGCCTCGCGGGTGATCACGGGGCCCATGTCGCTGCCTGGGTCGCGACCGGCGCCCACCTTGATGCGGGCGGCCTTTTCTATTACCGCGTCCACGAGCACATTTGCGCCTTTGCCCACAGTGACCGCTGCCGAGACGGCCATGCAACGTTCCCCGGCAGAGCCGAACGCCGCTGCCGCCACATGGTCGGAGGCGAAATCGATGTCGGCATCAGGCAGGACCACGGCGTGGTTTTTCGCCCCGCCGAGCGCCTGGACGCGCTTGCCTGTCGCGCCGGCACGTGAGTGGACATAGCGGGCGATCGGCGTCGAGCCGACGAACGACACCGAGGCCACGCCGGGGTGGTCCAGGAGAGCGTCGACAGCTTCCTTGTCGCCGTTGACGACATTGAACACGCCGTCGGGTAGGCCCGCTTCGGCCCACAGCTTGGCTACCAAGAACGAGGCCGACGGGTCGCGCTCGCTCGGTTTCAGCACGAAAGTATTGCCGCATGCGATCGCTATCGGGTACATCCACATCGGCACCATGGCGGGGAAATTGAACGGTGTTATCCCGCAGGCCACGCCCAGGGGTTGGCGGTAGGAGAAAACATCGACGTCGGTCGAAACCTGGTCCGAGAACTCGCCTTTCAGCAGCTGCGGTATGCCGCAGGCGAACTCGATCACCTCGAGGCCCCTCTGGACCTCGCCCCTCGCGTCCGAAAGCACCTTGCCGTGCTCGTCGGAGACAATGCCGGCCAGCTCGTCAACGTGAGCATTTACCAGCTCCCGGAACCCGAACAGGATCTTGGCCCTGGTGCTGAGCGAGGACTGCGACCAGCTCTCGAAAGCCGAGGCCGCGGCGTTCACCACGTCGTCGACCTCTGCGGTGCCCGCGAAGGCGACCTCGGCCTGCTGCTCCCCCGTCGCTGGGTTGAAGACAGCCCCGTGGCGCCCCGAAGCTCCTTCGACCGCCTTGCCCCCCACCCAATGGCCTATCGTCCTCATAGTCCTCTCCTTTCGCTATCAGAAGCCGTCGCTCACTCGCAGGTCAAAAACGGTCACACACGCGGGTCACGGGCACGGGTCACAAGTACGGGTCACAAGTACGGGCGCTGGTGAGCTTTTTCGGCCTCGTACGCAAGGCGGGCGTCCTTCGTCGCCGGCAGCTCGGCCACCTCGGCGACCGCCACGTCCCACCACGAAGCGCTGTCGGGGGCGGGCACCAGCGGGTCGGTTTCGACCTCGACCAGGACCGGGCCCGGGACAGACTTTGCCTTCACCAGTAGAGCCTTCAGCTCCTCGACGCCGTGGGCGCGCCATGCCGTCAAGCCGAGGCTTTCGGCATTGGCGACGAAGTCCAACGGCAGTTGCTTGCCGTCGAGGCGGTGAGTCCGCCCGTCCCTCATGCGGTACCAGGTGCCGAAGCGAGGTGCTCCGACCGTTTCGGACAGGGCGCCGATGCTCGCGAAGCCGTGGTTGTTGACGAGCACGACGACTATCTTCACGCCCTCTTGCACCGCAGTCACGAGTTCGGTGGACATCATCAGGTAGGACCCGTCCCCGACCATCACGTAGACGTCGCTCTCCGGGGCAGCCAGCTTGACCCCGATGCCTCCGGCAATTTCGTAGCCCATACAGGAGTAGCCGTACTCGACGTGGTAGCACTTTGGGCCCCGGGTGCGCCAGAGCTTGTGCAAGTCCCCAGGCATCGAACCCGCTGCGCAGACGACCACGTCGTCGGGCCCGCTCATTTCGTTGACGGCTCCGATCACCTCGGACTGTGCCGGCAGGGGCTTGTTACCGCGGTGGTAGGCGCGCTCGACCACGTCGTCCCACTCGGCTGCCAGCCGGCTCGCTTCGTCCCGGTAGGCCGCGTCCACTGACCACCCGGCGAGAGCCTCTTGCAGTTGTTGCAGGGTCGCGCGGGCGTCGCCGACGACTTCGGCGCCCGATTGCTTGGCCGCGTCGAGGGTCACGATGTTGCAATTGACGAACTTTACGGCGGGGTTGGCAAAGGCCGTGCGGGAGGCAGTGGTGAAATCCGACCAACGCGTGCCTATGCCGACGACGACGTCGGCGGTGCGCGCAAGGCTGTTGGCAGCAGTGGTGCCGGTCGAGCCGATCGCCCCCACCGACTGCGGGTGGTCGAAGGGGAGCGAGCCCTTCCCTGCTTGAGTTTCGGCCACCGGTACCCCGGTCGCCTCGGCGAAGGAGCGGAGCGCCTCGGTGGCCGCGGAGTAGATCAGCCCGCCCCCGGCAACGATGAGAGGCCGTTGCGCGCCTCGTAGCAGCGCAGCCGCCCGTGCCAGTGACGCCGGGTCGGGCAGTGGCCGGACGACGTGCCATATGCGGCGTCTGAAGAGGTCTTCGGGCCAGTCGTGCGCCTCTGCTTGCACGTCCTGGCAGAGGCAGACGGTCGCCGCCCCCGTCGCGGCCGGGTCGGCGAGGACGCTCATGGCCCCGAGGAGCGCGTCTGGCAGCTGCTCCGGCCGGCTGACCCTGTCGAAGAAGCGTGAAACAGGCCGGAAGACGTCGTTGACAGAGACGTCGCGGTACTCGGGGTGCTCGAGCTGCTGGAGCACAGTGCCCGCAGCGCGCGTCGCAAAAACGTCGCCCGGCAGCAGGAGGACCGGGAGACGGTTGACCGTGGCGGTGGCAGCCCCAGTCACCATGTTGGTGGCGCCCGGGCCGATCGACGACGTGCAAGCAAAGGTCGAAAGCCTGTTGCGGGCCCGGGCGAACGCCGTCGCCGTGTGCACCATCGCCTGCTCGTTTCGCGCCTGGTAGTACGTGAACAGGCCAGGCGTTGCAGTCTCCGCCTCGAGCAAGGCTTGGCCGAGCCCTGCCACATTGCCGTGACCGAAAATGCCGAAGCAGCCTTCGATCAGCCGCTGTTCCTCGCCGTCGCGCTCGCTCCACTGCTGCGACAGGAACCGTACGGTTGCCTGCGCCACCGTCAAGCGCACCCTGCTCATTGGGCCGTGCTCATCGGGCCGTGCTCATCGGGGGTGTCCCACGGGTCGGGTTGAGGCGCCGGCCAGCTGGCTGCCCGCCGCCTCGCCGCTCCCGTCCACCTCGTCGGTCCTAACAGGGCGACCTTCTTTCAACGACAGCTTTGCTGCCAACCCGAGCACGAGCGCCGCCCGGGCGTCGGCCCCCGAGGTGGGCACGGCGCGACCTGAGCAAACTGCGTCCACAAATGCCGCCCATTGGTTGATGTAGGCAGCCGTGTAGCGCTCGATGAAGAAATAGGGGAGCGTCGCCAGCCGGCCTCCCGACGCGTCCCGGAAAACGCCTGTGTTGACGACCGGGTTGTCGGAGGCGGCCAAGCCCTTGCTCCCGAGGACCTCGATGCGCTGATCGTAACCGTATGTGGCCTGGCGGCTGTTGTCGATAACGGTGATGCAGCCGTCTTGATGCCATAACGTCACCACTGCCGTGTCGATGTCGCCCATCTCGGCGAGCTCGGGGACGATCCTTGTCGCGCCGGCCGCGTGGACCCGGACGACTTCGCTCCCGACGATGTAGCGCGCGATGTCGAAATCGTGGACCGTCATGTCGAGGAAGATCCCACCCGAGACCCTGGCATAGGACAGCGGCGGGGGCGCGGGGTCGCGGCTCGTGATGCGAGCTATGTGCGCCGGACCGAGCCTCCCGTCCCTCACGGCTTCACGGACCGCTGCGTGGGACGGGTCGAACCGTCTGTTGAAGCCGACCATCAAGGGCACGCCTGCTGCACCTGCCGCTGCGATCGCCTCGTCCACGTCGCGCAGGTCGAGCGAGACCGGCTTCTCGCAGAAGATCGCCTTGCCTTGCCTGGCTGCTTCGGCGATCAGCGCGACATGGGTATCCGTCGACGAACAAATGGCCACGGCTCCGATGGCCGGGTCGGCAAGGAGGCTGTCGGTACTGAGCGCCGGGGCTCCCAACTCCCGGCCGACTTCGTCCGCGAGCGACACTACGACGTCGGAGACGCCGGCAAGCTCGGCTCCGGGGACCTGGCAAGAGAGCAGCTTTGCGTGCATCTTGCCGATCCTGCCGACGCCGATCACGCCAACTTGCAGCGGGCGCCCGCGCACTGCCGCGCTCGTCATGCTCCTCGGGCCCCGGCGTTGGTGCCCATCAAGTAGCCGATGCTCTGTTCGACGTCGGCCGCCGGCTGCGCCGAGCCGGCAACAGCCTCGTCGATCGTGGTGTCCTGTTCGAGCACGTACCAACCGGTGTAACCCCGCTGTTCGAGGGCTTCGACGACCGCCGCCACATTTACGTCCCCGCGGCCAAGTGGTCTGAACAGGCCGGCTTTTGTTGCCTGGAGCAGCGAAATCTCGTGATCGAGGACGGCTGGCGCATGGGACATACCGACGTCTTTCAGGTGGACGAGGCCGACCCGGTGAGCATTTTCCACTGCAAATGCAACAGGGTTTGCACCACCGATCGAGAAGTGGCCGGTATCGAGGCAGAACTGCACCCCCGAGCGGTCCAGTACAGCCTGGATGTGGTCGGCGCGCTCGACGAGGGTGCCGACGTGAGGGTGGAGGACCTGGCGGAGGCCGTTGTCATCGCAAACCTTGTCGACCATCGCAAGGCCGGCCACCAGCTCGTCCCACTGCCCGCGGTCGAGCTCGAAGGGGGTGGACCAGGCTTCGTCAACTACGACGGCTGTGACGAAATATGTACCGCCGGCACCCGAGAGCAGTGCCGCTGCCCGCATGGCGTCCTCTTCGGCGCGTCGGCGCCTGCCGGAGTCGTGGAGCGTCAGTGGCACGAAGCCCCCCACTGCCCCGAGCGAGTACGTTGCCAGCAGGCTGGCTATCTGGCCCGGCTGGTCGCCCAGGTAGCCGAGCGCGCCCAGCTCGGTCGCCTTGAGGCCGAGGTCGCGCATCTCAGCGAGGACGCGCTCGCGAGGCAGCATCACGCCCCATCCCGGTACCTCGCAAACTCCCCACGAAATGGGCGCGCCTGCGAGCCGCTCTGCGACGGTGCCCCTTGGTGCTTCCATATGCCCTGCTCCCTCCTGTTGCTCGAAACCTGTCTACCCGCTCGGCCCTCCGGGCGCTAGCGTCGCACCGGCCGCTATGCTAAGCGGGGGCACGGCGATGAGCACTCTTTCAACGAGCACGGGCGTCGAAGGCTTCAAAAGTCGCTTGTACGAGATGACCCGGACAACCCCTACGTGCCTGTGGAACGATTCGGCTTCCATCTCCGAGCTCACCTATTCCATCGACAACGGTGCGGTGGGAGCCACCTGCAACCCCGTGATCGCCTTGGCCGTCGTCCGCCAGGAGATCTCCAAGTGGGGCCCTCGTATGCGGGAGCTGGCCGGCGAGTACCCCACGGCGACCGAGGACGAGCTCGGCTGGAAATTGGTGGAGGAGGTGTCGCAAGGCGCAGCCAAGCTCCTTGTCCCGGCCTACGAGGAGAGCAAGGGGCACAACGGGCGCCTGTCGGTCCAGACCGACCCGCGCTTTTACCGCGATCCCGCCGCGATCGTGCGCCAGGCTGAGCGCTTTAGCGGCCTCGCCGCCAACATGATCGTCAAGATCCCAGCCACAGCTGCCGGGATCGTGGCCATCGAGGAGGCGACTTACAAAGGCATCAGCATCAATGCAACGGTAAGTTTCACCCTGCCGCAGGCACTGCTCGTCGCCGAGGCGGTCGAAAGGGGCCTCCGCCGGCGCGAGGCCGAGGGCAAAGACACGCTGCACATGGGGCCGGTCTGCACGATAATGGTCGGCCGGCTCGACGACTGGCTCAAGGTCTATGCAGACAAGCAGGGGATCCTCACCGACCCTGGCCACCTCGAGTGGGCGGGGGTGGCGGTTTTCAAGAAGGCGTACAGGATTTTCACCGAGCGCGGGTACCGCACGCGGCTGCTTGCCGCCGCCTTTCGCAACCATTTCCACTGGAGCGAACTGATAGGTGGCGACGTCGTAATTTCGCCCCCTTACTCCTGGCAGGTGCGGATTAACGCGAGCGACATAGCGGTCGAGCCGCGGATCGACAGGCCAGTAGACGAAGCGATCGTCGCCGACCTGCTGGCACGCTTCCCGGACTTCGCCAGGGCCTACCAGCAAGACGGTCTTCGTCTCGAGGACTTCGAGTCTTACCCGCCGAGCCGGCGGACGTTGCGCCAGTTCATGGCGGCGTGCAATGAGCTCTCGGCGCTTGTCAGGGACACGATGCTCCCTGACCCGGACACCGCCGGCTAGCCCGCAAGCCCGCCTTGCCGCCTGAGCTCGGGCCGAGCTCACCCCCCGGCCGCGACGCTCACAAGGTGAGCAGTATTGGGCGCGTAATTGGCGTGCAGGACCATGGAAGCGGCCCCGAGGGCAGCGCCGTCCGCGCTCATCTCGGAAATGGCGACCCGGAGCACGTGCGTCCGGCGGGCCAGGGGGAGCGAGCTCAGCGCCTCGTTTACTTTGTCCTTATAGATTTCGGCGACGTGGCGGACGCCCTTGCCGCCGAGCACCAGTAGCTCGACGTCCAGGGAGTTGGCAATTACGACGGCGCAATCGGCTATGTACTCCGCCACCCGGTCGATCACGCGCCGGGCCAGGTCGTCCCCTTGCGCCGCAGCAATGCATATGGCCGTGTGGTCGACCTGGGAAGAGTCCCGCTGGTAAAGGGAGCTGAGCGAGCTGTCCCTGCCGAGTGCCAACTCCACGTGGACGTTGCGGGTGATGGCCGCCGGGCTGCACATCGCCTCGAGGCAGCCCCTGTTGCCGCAGTAACAGGGCGAGCCGTTGGGCTCGACGACTATGTGGCCGAACTCGCCGGCGTTCATCGAGACGCCCCGGTAAATGTTGTTGGAAAGGAACATCGCCCCGCCGATGCCCGTGCCGAGGTACATGTAGGCGAAGTCCGAAGCCGAGCGGCCGTGGCCGGACCAGCGTTCGCCGATCGCCGCCGCGTTGGCGTCGTTGTCTACGATCACGTCGAAGCCGATGAAATGGGTGAGGAGCCTCTTGATCGGGACGTCCGTCCAGCGGTCCCGTCTCGGCGGCGAAGTGACCAGGCCCTGGCTCTGGTCGATCGGCCCCGGGCAAGCCGCCCCTACGCCCAGCACCCGGTCATCGGGTATCCCGAGGGTGGCGAGGAGCTTGTGGGCCGCCTGAGCGGCCTGGTCGATCAATACCTCCGGCTCGAGCGTCGGGGAGAGCTCCTGGTGCGAGCTGGCCAGCTCGTGGCCCGTCATGTCGACGACGACTATTGCAACCTCGCGTGGGTCGAAGTGGATGCCGACGGCGTAGGCGGCCGCGGGGTTGATGCGCAGGGTCGTACGTGGCTTGCCGCCGGCCGAGGGTGAGTGGCCGCTCTCCTGCACGATCCCCTGGTCGATGAGCCGGCGCACGATGACCGACACCGTCTGGGCGGTAAGGCCTGTCTGCCGGGCGATCTCCACCCGGCTGGTCCCGTCGGACGC
>DATJMJ010000127.1:0-3566 GCA_035508795.1 Acidimicrobiales bacterium | reverse complement strand
GCAGAAGGGTGACGCCGCCGATGTCGATCATTTCTACCGACGGCTGCGAACGGAAGGGGTAAAGGTTGCACACTACGACGCCTACCGGGTCGATGTCCTGCTTCGCGAGGTCCGCCACGTGCTCGGGGTTCTCGAGGTCGGCGAGTATGCCCGCGTGCAGCCGCGGGTGAAGCGTTTTCACCCGTCCGCCCAACATTTCCGGCGACCCTGTCACGGACTCGACGGTGGCGTGCGGCAACCCAGCCTCGGCAAGAGCAGCAGCCGTCTTGCCACTGGCCACGAGTTCGTAGCCCGCCTCGACGAGGGCTTCTGCGAGCTCCTCCAGGCCGGTTTTGTCGTAGACGGAAAGCAGTGCCCTCAAACGAGGCCCTCCTTTTCTTTTTGGAGTTGTGCGATGAAATGGCGGATGGTGGCCGGGTAGAGCACGCGTTCGACCGACTTGATGCGCTCGTGCAAGGTCGCCTCGGTGTCGCCGGGCAGCACGGGCACCTCCTGCTGCGCAAGGACCGGCCCGGCATCGACTTCCTCGGTCGCAATATGCACCGTCGTCCCGGTCACGCTCACGCCGGCGGCGAGAGCGTCCCTCACTGCGTGCCAACCCTTGAAGGCGGGCAGCAACGCCGGGTGGGTATTGAGGATACGCCCCGGGAAGCTGGCGAAGATCTGCTCGCCGAGAACTGTGCCGAAGCCCGCCATTGCTATGACGTCGGCTCGGTAAAGCCCGAGGCAACCAACCACTTGGCCGGTGTAACGCTGCCGGTCGAACGACGGGCCGAAGCTTTCCCTCGCCACGAGCTTTGTGGGCACACCGGCGCCTGCCGCCACCTCCAGAGCGCGGCAGGGACGGTCGGCGACCAAGACGCAAATGTCGAGGCCCGAAGCGAGTAGAGCCTCGAGTATGGTCCCGCTGCCCGATGCCAGCACGGCGAGTCGGATCTCTGCCGGCCTCCCGGCTGCGTGAGCCCGCGGGGGAGGGACTTGGAACGTACGGGCCACTACAACGACCATACTCGGCTGCCGGGCTGGGCCTGATAGGTAAGCTCCAGGCTCCAGCCATGAGCTACAGCCACCTGGTCAGCAGCTACGGCTATTGGGCCGTCTTCGGCTTTGTGGCCGCCGAGAGCCTCGGCATCCCGCTACCGGGCGAGAGCGCTCTGATCGCGGCGGGCACCTACGCGGGTGCGACGCACAAGCTCAACATCTGGATGGTCGTTGTGGTTGCGTTCGCCGCAGCCGTCCTCGGCAACCTTGCCGGCTACGTCATCGGGCGCACCGGAGGGTTTGCCCTTGCGCTCCGCTATGGCCGTCGTATCCGGCTTGACGAGCACAAGCTGAAGATAGGGAAGTACGTGCTCGACCGCCAGGGGGGAAAGGTGGTGTTCTTTGGCCGGTTCGTCTCGGTGCTGCGGGCGTACATCTCCTTCATCGCCGGGACCGTCCACATGGAGTGGCACAAGTTCATGGTTGCCGCTGCCGCCGGCGCGCTGGCGTGGTCGGCTCTCTACTGCGGTCTTTCCTACGGGGCGGGCTCGACGCTGAAACGTCTCTCCGGTAGCGTCGATTGGGCGCTGGGCGGCGCCGCGGTTGCAGCAATAGCCATCCTGGCGCTCGTATTGCACAGACGGCTTCGCGGTCTCGGGGCCAAAGCCGAAGCGGAGTACCCCGGGCCTCTCCAATAGCTGTCGGGGGGCGGTGTCCCGGGACAGGAGCCGGCCGGCCCGGGCGGCCTCAGCTGGCGCGGACAAAGGTGACGGGGGGGACTCCTGGTTCGCTTAGCAACATGGTTGTCGACGTGACAGACGAGTAGGTGAGGGCAGTCTCCGGGCCGGACTTGGGGACGAGTTGGATCTCCCCGTTGGCCATCGACCACGTCCCGGACTCGGAGTGCTCGGCGGAGAACGTGTACCCGGGCCCGTTTGCCTCGAAGTCGAGCGACCACTCCTTCGCCCCGGCCATGACGGAAGCCTGCCACTCGTGGTCATTGACGACCGTGCCCGCTATCCCCGTGCTGGGGCTGTAGGACGCCGTCTCTTCCAAGAAGTTGGCCAGCCCGCTCGGGAGCAGGTAGAGAGCTTCGAGCTGCCCCGGGCCAATGGGGGTGAAGGTGACAGAATTTTCGTCGCCCTGGGTGGCGACGAGGACGACGTTGAGCGAGCCGGCCGACGACGCAAATGGCTTCGAGGCGACGACGGTCCCACCCCATTTGGCAGACCCGTTGGTAGCAAACTCAAAAGACTCTGTGTAACTGTGGTCGCTCTGCAAGTCCAAGGACCAGGTCGACATGTCGTCGAGCGGATCTTCGATCTCCCAGGATCCCGTCAATTGTGCGGTGCTGACGCTGATCGGCGGGGTCGTCGAGGTGCTCACGCTCGGCAACGTCGTCGAGGTGTTCACGGGTGGCAATGTGGTCGATGTCGTCACGGCAGGCGCGGTGGTTGACGTGGTCAAGGTCGGGGCCGTCGTCGACGCGTGGCTCACCGACGTGTGGCTAAGCACAGTCGACGTGCCTATCGCAGTGCGGGCGTGCCCGCCCCCGCCTTTTCCGCCGCCCTTGGCAACGAGTGCCACGACCACGATCACGACGACCAGTGCCACGGCACCAACCCCCACGTAGCCGACAGCCCTGCGCCGGTGCTTGCCCCTTACCGGCTCGGGCGGCTCGGTGGGAGGTTGGCGGCCCAAGAACGAGGAGACAACCTCGGCGAGCCGCTCCAGGTGGTCCTCGAGGGGCGGCGTTATAGCGTCCAGCCAGTGAGGGGTCCCGAGGAAGTACTCGAGGCTGTCCTCGGGCATCACGTCTTCGATGCGGAACGGGATAATTATGAGGCCTCGGTGGACCGCTCGCTCGACCTCACGTTTGATGTGGGGGGACTCGTTGGCGTTGCGGCTGAAGACGAGCACCATCACGCGGGCACCCGTAATGGCCTCGACTATCGAGTTACCCCAGTCCGCCCCGGGGAGGATGTCCCGCGGCGCCATCCAGCACCGGATGCCTTTGGCCTCCAAAGAGGCGCAGACCGCGTCCCCAACCGGCTTGTCATGGCTCGAGTAGCTGATGAAGACGTCATGTGCCATGGCCGGCTGGCCTTACTGTACATGGCGCGCCGCGCCGGTTGCCGCCGCACGGCGCTGTTCACGAGGCGGCTCGGACCGAGCCCGGCTACGCCCGGGACGCCGTCCAACCGTTCTTGGGTCTCACGACCGGAGCTACAACGAACTGGTCGATTTGTTGTGGCTCGAGGTAGTGGACACCACCGCTCCGTCTCCGCGAGCTGGCCCAGCCATGTAGGCCCGGCGTCGGTTCGGGCCGGGGCACACGAGACAGGCCAGGTGGCCCGTGTTTGAGCCCTCCCCTCCTCTGGCCCCTCCGCCTGTCCGTTTGTAATCACATACCCTCCTCCGGACGGCGGAGTGGCTGAGGTTAGGCGACCGTCCTCCGGCCGGCCGCCATTGCCGCTCCCAGCTCCGGGGCGCTCGAGGGACGCCTACCGGCTCCGGCGATCTGCTCGAGGCGCTCGAAGCGCTCGAGGCATCGTCCCTAGCTCCGTGGCGCCCCCTGGGCGCTG
>DATJMJ010000126.1:0-14703 GCA_035508795.1 Acidimicrobiales bacterium | reverse complement strand
GTGGTGGGCCCAATGTCAGTTGCGTACTTGCCATGCCCCACTCACCCGACTCACGAAGACCTTAGCCGCAGCGCCTAGAAAACCACCATCACTACTGTGTTATCACCCATGGAACCTGTGGATAAGAAATTCACGACGGCGCCACCCAACGTTCATTTGCCCTTTACCCACCCGCCACTCCGGCTTCAGAGGCTTACGCAATTGTCTGCTCAGCTCGCTCAGAAGAAACTGGAGGAAACTATGCCCGCACAGGCTGTGCAGTCCCCACCGCACCGAGCACTGTACACCCTCGAACGAGGCGTCTGGATGGCACGATGCCGCGTTTGTGGCTTTACTGTTAGGGACGCCAGCCACAGCAGAGCTGCCAATTGGTTCCTTACACACGTACGCGCTATGAGAGTCGAGCTCCGAGCGGCGCGAGCCGATATGGAGGACGGCTCCATATGCGACCACGATCCCATGGACAAAGAAGAGGGACCGACCTGAAAGATGGGCATACCACCTCCAGCCACCGGGCAATCGGTGCCCAGCGTGGTCAAACTGGAGCCGTGCGTGAACAAAACGGTCGTCCTCACCCCCGAACAATGGGATCTCGTAGTGACGATCGGCGACGGTTGCCGGGTGTCGGATGTCCTGGAAGGTGGGAGCCCCAACGAACACGAAGGTACGACGGCGCTGAAGGAGCTTTTCGATTTGCACCTAGTACAAGTGGACGGCACAAAGCCATACGGGTGGGCTCACACGCCTCCGGCCACCAACGGAGGCAGTACCCCGCGCAGTTCGTTCGCCCCTCTCCTCGCTGCGGGGCCACCGGCGACACCTCAAATGGGCACACCGAAAGACCTCGAGACATCTACCGCCCCTTTGGAAGGCAACGTCACTACGGCCTCCGACGGGCGCCCTCACGAGCTTGAAGACGAGGAGCAATTGAGGCCGGAGCCTGGCTATCAAGCCTCGCAAGAACCTCTCGCCCCACGCCAGGCGCCCGACGTTCGGACCGTGCGCCTCGTCGAAGCTGGACCGCGCCCTCTTGACGTCGTGAGCGCGCTGGCCGAGCTCGGTTGCCCACCTCAACTTGCAGCCGACTACGTCGGTGCGGCCATAAAAGGCGGCGTACCGGACGTCGTCGTCGGTGTCAGCGCCTTCGAAGCGGAGAAGGTGGTCGACGCCCTCCGCAAAGCGGGTGCGATCCCCTCCGTTGCGCCACCAAGTGCAATTATACCGACACCATCCGTGACAGCCGCCGCGCCCCTCGCGCCAAAGCCGGTCGCGGCCGAGGCACATTCCGCGGTAGCACCTAGGCCAACGCTGCCGAAGCCGCCCGCAGCCCCTGTCGCGCCGCGAACTGGCCAACGAGCGGGACGCGAAAAAATTGCCCAGGTCGAAGTCGTGGAACGTTACTTGGCGGCCTACAACGTGGGTGACCTGGGCCGACTCGTCAGTTGCCTCTCCGCCGCAGTGGTCCTATCGGATGCTACTGGCAGGATCCTCGTCGAAGGAGCCGACGCCGTTGCTGGCCGTATCGCACAGGTCTTCGAGCGCTATCCCGACCTCCAGGTTACGGTGCTCGGGCGGTCGACCGCAGGGCAGTGGGTGATAGACCACCAACTAACAACCTATGCGGGCGGTGTGATCGAAGAGACCACCTTGTGCTATCGCGTCGAAGGCAACCTAGTCGAACGCTTGGTCCTGTTGACCTGAACGACTGCCCAGATCCTGCCAAATTTCCTCACCCGAAACGGCCCCCGACATAGTCCGCCGTACGCTGGTCGGTCGGTGCGCCGAAAACCTGCCCGGTTGGGCCTTGTTCGACAATGTGCCCGGGCATTCCCTCGCCATCCACGAGAAAGAGGGCACACTGGTCGGACACCCGTTGGGCCTGCTGCATGTTGTGGGTCACAATGACGATCGTTATCTCCTTGCTGAGCTCTGCGATGGTCTGCTCGATAACCCCAGTTGATATCGGGTCGAGCGCCGAGCACGGCTCATCCATCAACAACACCTCGGGCCGCACAGCCAAGGCGCGTGCGATGCAAAGTCGCTGCTGCTGACCGCCCGAGAGCGCGGCACCGGAGTGATTGAGCCGGAACCGCGCCTCGTTCCAGAGGCCTGCTTTGGCCAGGCACTCCTGGACGAGCGCGTCTTTGTTCTCGGCCTTTAGGCCAGCAAGCCGCAGACCGGACAGGACATTCTGCGCAATTGTCATTGAAGGAAAGGGGTTGGGCTTCTGGAAGACCATGCCGATCCGGAGCCTCGTGTCGGTAACCCGCACGCCCGGCCCGTAGATGTCTTTCCCGTCCAATAGGACTTGGCCAGATAGGCGCGCGCTCGGGACGAGCTCGTGCATCCGGTTGAGGGCTCGCAGGAATGTCGACTTGCCGCAGCCTGAAGGTCCGATGAGCGCTGTGACCTTGCGCGGGCGCATTACGAGCGAAATCCTCTCGAGTACCTTGTTGCTCCCGAACCAGCACGAGACGTCCCGAGCCTCGATCACTCCTGTTTCAAAGCTGGTCTCTGGGTCGTACCGCAAGGCGGCTTCTTCTCGCAGCCCTGCCTGCTCGTCAGTGCCCTCCGTGGTAATGCCGTTGGCGTTCGGTACGGGCTCGTGTTCTAATGGGAGCGGTTGAGTGATTTCACCCGGGGACGGCGCCCAAGGCAGAGCCGCCCTGGGTGAGAGGGCCTCAGCTTCAGTTGCGCGGGGTGCATTACCCATTTCGCTGATGGGGATGCTCACGGGAAAAGCCCCATACCTAGGTACTGTCTCACGCCGAGGCCGAGCAAACAGCACCAGAGGCAACATGGCAATAAGACCCATGCCCGGCGCGACCCACGCCGGGCAGCTCGTAGTGCGGCGCCCAGAGAGCCCACGACGAGCCAAGGAAAGGCGAGTGAGAGAGCGCACCCGGCAAGGGACAGTTCAAACGCTGCTCGGCCAGGCTCGGTAAATCTGGCGATCGCATCAAGCCTGCCCGCCGACCGTACCCCAGCTGGCGGTATTCCTGCTGGCTTTCCGTCCTTGCCGAACGCTCGCATGCGACACCTACCTTAATTGCTCGAGACCCTGGGCTCACAGGTCTGCCGGCAGCAGCAGGCCGAGCACCTTGAACAGGGCGAGCAGGCCCGCACCCCAGATCGGTACCATAACCAGCCACCTGGATAAACCGAAGCATAGCGACGCGAGCCGGTCATACAGTGCGCCGAAAGCGCACAGTGCCAAGGCTACGCTGGCAACTATTGGCAGATCTGACAAGTGCCACCCGTTTGCCTCACCCATCGAGGCGCTCGTGAGTACCGGCGCGCCGTGGGTGGCTGCGCCAGCCGGACCTTCTTCGGCTTCGGGGAGACGGGGGCTTTGCGCTTGAGTTGAACCGGCAGCTGTTGGCCTGGCAATGGGCGCGGGACCCCGACCCTTGGCTGCTAAATGCCGGCTGGTGGCCTTGACCGACGGCGGCCGCACCTTTTCCCGTAACGCAGCGAGACGCTTGCCACTTTTAGCGGCTGCGTGGCGCGCGACAGGGGCAGTCACGCGAGCGCCCACTGGGAGCCATTGGGCGAGTTTTGCGACCACTATCAAGCGCGTGGTGGCGAAAAAAGGCGGGTTGCACGTGGTGAGCGTCAGGCGGGCGTCGCCGAAGTCGGCGAGGACCGATGTGTCGTAAGGGGAGACCGCAAAAGGAGGTTGCGACACCTTGTAGACAGCCCTGCCTTCTGGGACGTCGATGACCACGCGGTCACCGACCTTTACTTCGTCGAGGCGGAAAAAGGGAGCCCCGTAAGTGGTCCGGTGACCTGCTATCGCCAAGTTGCCGACCTGGCCTGGCAAGCCCGAGCCTGGGTAGAGCCCGGGACCTTCTTGCAGCTGCTCTTCCCCGACCCCCTCCACGAAATAGTCATCCACTCCTATTGCGGGTATTCGCACCCGGCCGACCACCCCGCCTGGCATAGTTGGCTCGACCAGGGAAACGTCCTGCCTACTTGTCGTACCAACGCCAGCTGATTGGACGACAGGAGAGTCGCCAGCGGCGACGTGCCCGGAGCCCGCTCCACTCAAAGTGCCCGACCCCTTGCTCACGGCGCGGGCGGCGCCGCGCTGTCCCTTGTGGGAGGCTCCGGGCGTCCTCGTCTTGGCTACTGCTGCCTTTTTGGGTACTCCAACGGGAGCGACTGTGAGTGCTGCGGGGCTGCGGGCATTGTCGGTCAGGGCACTGTCAACCTTGCGGACCAAGGACGCGTATTCTGCGCCCAAATGCCTTTGTGCCTGCGATTCCGTTAGCCCGGTGCCCCACAGCTGCCAAATAGCAAAAAGGACGATGATCAAACCGACATTGCGCGCCCAGGTCGCACACGCCAGCGCGTAACGCGCCCGGGCGCTGAGATGAGGTTCGACTCGGGCCCTCCCGGGTTGGACTTCCCGGGCCCGCTCGACGATGACGTCGCTCCCTCGCATCAGTGGACGGGTTATGCCAGGCGCCTCTTCCCGCAGCTCTACAGCAGGTGCTGCCCGATCGTGCGAACTCCCTCTTTGCGGTTTGCTGATCCGGTCGGCCAACAAGGTCGACGGAGCGGGCGGGCGGGGGAGGGCGAGAGCCTTTTCGACGGCGATGGCAGCAAAGCCAAGAGCGAGCTCGTCCGATGGCGCCTCGTTCGCCGAGGCCCACACTGCTTGCCAGTCGACCAAATGGTCGACTGGTCTGTCCACCCCCCCTCTGCGGCCCAGCACCGAAAGCTCCCGGAGCAGGTCACGGATTGTCCCGTCCCCATCGTTCCAAGAGCTCGCGGTGGCAGGCGTGTTCGCAGGAGCCGTAGCGATCTGAGCCTTGACCACTGGTAGGTCCCCTTGCCGCATCGCGGTCATCGCAGGGGCAACCTTGAGAACCTGCGCTTGCGACGGAGCACTCGCCTCGTCGTCTCCCCAGCGGTAACGAGCACGAGCCCTGGGCCAGCCACCCATTCTGGCGCCAGCCCAGTGAAGGCCAAACTGCCGGACTGGCTGGAACTCGGTGCGGTCGTCGGAGGAGACGTCCGGACCGTCGGGACAGTGGTCCCAGTTGGCACAGGCGCCCCCGGACGAGTTGTTGGCACCGTTGGCACCGTAGTCGAGCCCCCGGGCCGGGGCCCTGGTGTGCTAACGCTCGACGACGTCGTCACTACGGGAGAGGTCTTGGCGCGCTGCGTTGTTTTGCCGTCGCCGCTACCGGTCGTGCCTACCGCGCCGACCGGCGAACCGGGGCCCGAGGTTGTCGTCGTCGTGCTGGGGATTGGCGGAGCCGTCGTCGACACGAAGGGCACCGAGGTGGTCGTCGTAGCTGCTGGAGAAATCCCTGTTGTCGCCGGGGCGCTGGTCGGCGCCGGCAAGGTGGTGCTCGTCGTGGAAGTCGTGGACGTGGAAGTCGTGGTGGAAGTAGAGGTCGTGGTGGAAGTAGAGGTCGTGGTGGACGTGGAGGTCGTCGTCGAGGAAGAAGTCGTCGAGGAAGAAGTCGTCGTCGTATCCGCCGTTTCTTCCGCTTCGAGCTCGCTCACAACGCTGTTGTCCGCGGCAACGATCTGCCCCGAGAGGCTCGCTGCAGCAGACGACGGGCTGGGGATCGGGCACTCGCTTGGGTTGAGCCCGCTCTGGAGGACAGGCAGGTAGCCCGCCGAACAAATCGCGCTTTGCCCGGCCGAGCTAAGTGCATACTGCAAGAACCCGATAAGGGTAGCGGCTTTGTCTGGCGGGAGCCCGTTGAGCGGCACGATGACGTAGTCTGTGGTCATCAATTGGGCTGGGTAGGCAGCTTGGTCCGTGCCGCTCGTATTAAACGTCACAAGGTTGGTCGAGGCCATGCTGGCGTGCGCGAAAGCCGCCATCATGGAGGAGAACGACGGCATGACCCACCCTCCGGCGCTGTCTTGGACCGAGATGTCGGGGAGGGGGTAGGGGTAGCAAGCCCCGGCTTGGGTCGTTGTCGTGGTCGAGGCGGTCGAAGTCAATGTCGTTGTCGTACTCGTGCTGGATGTCGTGGGCGAGGTCGAAGTAGTCGCACCGCCAGGGCATGTGCCAGTACGCGATGCGAAGGTCCACGACCAGGGCATCACGCTTAGGTTGTACGCGCCTGCCCACTGCGCCATCACATTTGCTTCGTCGCCCACGGCGAGGTTGTGACCCACGAGGTCGGCGATCATGTCCGATTCGACGTTCTGGAGAGAGCCCGTCGTCGCAGCGTGCCTCGGCCACTGGTACAAGACTGTGTTCTGCGGGGCGCCCCACAATTGGACCCAGCTGTTCCAGTCCGAAAGAGCATCTGTCGAGAGGAAATAATTGATCAGCGCCGCGTTCGACGGGTCCACTTGTGCCATTGTCGCCGGGTAGGGGCCACCTTCGGTCACAGAAGACAGGATCGAGTCGAAACCTTGGCCGTTGTTGTCGGCCTCGATGGCTGGAGTGCTCCAACTCGTCGTGCCCCCTTCGAAGACCGTCTGGAGGGTAGTCGGTGACATATTGATGGTTGCCTGCAAAGTGCACCCGAAGGGGTCTTCGATCTCGCCCTCGTCGCCAACGCACCCCCCCGGCGGGATCATGACAAAAGGAATGGCAACCGCTTCGGTTGCGATCGGTACGTACGCCACGTTGAGACCTGCGACACTAGCGGTCTCGGCTTCGTTTTGGTAGGTCCCGTCTGCACCGATCGTGTCAGGGGCGCTCGACGCAGCCTGGCCGGTCAACGGGCCTTCCGCTACGGCGAAATCAGCCTCTCCCGTGACCAGGTCTTGACGAGCCTGGTCCATGTTAAGCCCGACGTCGAATTGCGCTTGGTCCGGCCCAAAAGACGGCGGCGACGACGCAATTATCGCATCCCACCACGGTTGGTCGTACTCCCCTCCCTCGCCTTCCAAAAGTCCCTGGTCAGTGCTGAAGAACGCGGAAGTGGTCGGCTGAGCCTCGACCCGAGAGCTCACTGGACCATTGCACATCAGGACCAAAAGGGTGACGACGGCCAACGCGGCCAGCACCCACGGACCATGCCGACGCTTCATCGCACCTTGGCTTTGCGCAACCTGCGCCTTGTCAGTTCGGAAAGGCCCGCAACGCCAAGTCCCCCAGCGACTAGGAAGACTTGCCGCCCCCCGGTCGATGCGTCGCCCGGGTTGTTG
Source organism: Acidimicrobiales bacterium (assembly GCA_035508795.1). Classification (GTDB taxonomy): domain Bacteria; phylum Actinomycetota; class Acidimicrobiia; order Acidimicrobiales; family Palsa-688; genus DATJMJ01. Next base: position 7,572 of record DATJMJ010000126.1, on the reverse strand, counting down.
CCGGACAGCTGGACGGTCGCCGATACGGTGGTTGAAGTACCCCCCTGACCTGATGGTGCAGTGGTAGTTGCCGTCCCTGCTGCCGTTTGTGTGCCGCTACCGGACGGGGTAGCGGTAGTGGGTGCGCTTACCAAACCTGCACTGGTGGCAGTCACGCCTGACGATGTCGGCGCCGCCGGGCCGCCAGCCGTGGTGACAACGCCTCCGATGCCAGTAATCTGCGTTGTCCTCCCGGCAACGGTCGTCACGGGTACCGTGCCCCCGTGCACCGTTGTCAGCGCCGTTGTCGCACTGGGCAAAGTGGTCCCGGCGCCGAGGCGCCCTGTAGTAACAGACGCAGTGACGCGAGGCGAGGTCGCACCGTGCCCCGTCGGCTGAGTCGTCACGACACCACTTGTCCCCGTGCTCGTGGCGGAGGTAGGAGGCGATGTCGCCGACGTCCGGCCCGTCGGCGGCGCCGTAGTGACCGTCGTTGAAGGTGACTTCGAGGCAGCGATCGTCGTCGCGGTTGTTGCTCGCGTCGTCGTGGTGGCCTTGGCTGTGGTCACGGTCGAAGTGGTACTGCTCGCGGTCGTGGCGGTACTGCTCGTCGTGGTCGGCACTGTCGTCGTGGTGGTCGTTGTTGTCGTGGTCGTTGTTGTCGTAGTAGTGGTCGTCGTTGTTGTCGTCGGGGGCGCCGTCGTGCTGACGGGAGCCAGCTGGAAGGCTTGCCCGCACGGCGTTTGTTGGGCAATGGACGGAGTCACGTCACCCTGGGCGAAGTTATCCTCCTCACTAGTCGTGAGCGCCGGGTAACCAGGGATTTGTTCGGCTTTGGATATGCCGTCCTGCTCTAGGGAGAGCCCGATATCGGCATAGTTGATCTGGGGAGCGTCTTTTTCCCCTACCGTCAGCACATAGTTGAGGAACCCGCCCATAGTTTGGCCGTAGGACTGGCCATAATTACCGTCTGTCCGGACCATTATGTACGAATAGGTCGAAGGATTGTAAACGTTGCACCCGGTACCGCCGAAGTTGAGCTGCTGGATGCCATTTGCCTCACCAGTGGCATAGGCCAGCGCCCCGGCAACGTTTTCAGGCGTGGGCTGGACGTAGTCACCCGAAGCGTTTTGTACAGATGCCACGGGCATGTTGCCGTACTCGACGGCGTACTCAGGCTCTACGTAGGTAATCGAGCCGGACGTGGTTGAGACGACGGCCGCGGTCCCAGAGTCGCCTTGCGCCGTTTCGTCTCCGCCGATCGCCGGGAAGTCCGAGCTCGCTGAAGTATCGCCCACTTCGGGCGTGCCGTTGTTCTCATCGTGCGAGTTCAGGTACGACACAAAGCTGTCCCATACGGTGGGCGCCTCGGTTATGCACCAATCGGACAGCACCCAGCTCGTCCCTGCCAGATCACCTCGCAGCACCGGGACTATGCCCATATTGGGTAGAGTCACCCCCGGGTTGAGGGCGGCGATTTGAGGGTCGTCCCAGTTAGTGATCTCCGCCGTAAAGATCCCGCACGCAACGGCCGCGTTAAACTTGAGAGCCGGCTTCCCCGGGAGGTTGTACATGAACCCGAGCCCACCTGCGGTTATCGGGATGTAATCAAACGGCCAGCTCGGAGGCACGTCGCCACCGGCTGAGGCACCTTGGTAGGCGATATCCGAGACAGCGTAGGGGTAATTGCCTGAGCGGAAGTACTCTCGCCCCGTCCCCGAGCTCGAAGGCGTATAACTGATCTCTATGGGGGGGCTCAGGCTGGAAACGTTGTCCGTCCACTGGTCCATCTCGATGCCGGCGAATGAGGAACCGCCCCCAGCCACCGCGCTCGACGCGTCCGGCACGAGGTTGGCGTCGCCGCTCGCCACGGGGTTGGGGGCGGGTAGGAAGCCGGTCGAGCCCGGCGCCGGCACAGCCACCGCCGCGCTGGGCACAACGGCCGTTACGCCGCAGAGGATAACAGTCACGACGCTCAAAACTCGGCGGTTCAGTTTGTCCTTAAACATTGAGCCCCTTTCGGGTTTGGGCGGTCAACGTGTCAGAGCCCCGGCTGCTCTCCCCGTCCCGAGCAAGCGTGCCAGGACAAAAAGGGTCAGCACGACGAGGATCAGCACCAACGCACCGCCCCAAGTCTCGTGCAGGCTGGTCGGCCCCGCGGTGCCGAACCAACTGTAAACCTGGAGAGGCAAGTCGGCTTGCGGGCCCCGGAACGGTGACAAGTTGAGCCGCGGGTTGCCGCCCGCGGTGAGCAGCACCGGCGCTGTTTCCCCGGTCGCACGCGCCACTCCCAGGATCACAGCCGTCACCAAGCCCGACCTCGCTGTCGGCAGGACGACCCGGATTACCATCCGCCGCTCCGGGGAACCCAGCGCCAACGCCGCCTCCCTGAGCGTGCCCGGGACAAGGCGGAGCACTTCTTCGGAAGTGCGGATCACAGTGGGCATCATGATGATCGCGATAGCCATGGCCGCGGCCAGTCCAGAGAAACCGTTCAGCTTCCTCGGCACCACCCAGATTATGAAGATGAACAGGCCAGCGATGACCGAGGGCATCCCGCTCATTGCATCGACAACTATCCTGAGCGGGACGGCCAAGCGGCCCGGCATTTCGTTCAAGTAGACAGCTGCCAAAATCGCAAGCGGCGTTGTAGCAAATGTCGCCAAGCCAACCTGCTCTAGAGTGCCCACGATGGCGTGAAGAGCGCCCACGCGGGCTTTCACGTCGAGTACGCCCCCCTTGCTGAAGTCATGGGCCCAAAAGCTTGGGAAGTTGTGGCCGAAGGCGGCGAACCAACCGTTTACCAGGACATAGATCAGTATCCAGGCTAACGCGCCAACGGCAACGGCACTGCCGGTAATGACCCATACTCGGGCCAAGCGGTCTTTTGCCACTAGTGGCCCGTGGCGCCTGGCGGTCATGACCCCGTAGTTGAGGACGAAAACACCGAGCCAGCAAATAACGAAACCAAGCCAGGCACCGGGGCCGAACCCAGCGAGCACGAACACCACGCCCACCAGGCAAGCAGCCGCGACGGCTGGCAGGAGCACCTCGGCGATATCGGTGGCGCTCAGGCCCGACAGCCGTCGGGGGACGTCGTGCGGCTGCTCGCTCGGAGCCGGTGAGGTCACAATGCTCAAGCCGGCCTGGCGCTGCGGGAGGTTATTATGCGAGCGACAACGTTCACGGCGAGAGTGACGACGAACAGGGACAGGCCGGCGAGGGTTAGAGCGTCGAGGCCGCGGCCCGGGCCAACTTGGTCGTACCAATCGACGATCAACGCCGGGATCGTGCCACCCCCCGCGTAAAGGATGTGGCTCATCGGCACGTTTGTAATGGAAAGGATGAGAGTGACGGCCATGGTCTCGCCCAAAGCGCGACCCAGGCCCAAAAGTGCCGCCCCGATGATGCCATTGCGCGCGAACGGCAGGATGACATCGGTGACCATACCCCATTTGGTGCCGCCGAGGGCAAGCGCACCCTCGCAAAGGTCGCGGGGCGTCTGGGACATCACTTCCCGGCTGACGGACGTGATGATCGGCGTGACCATGACCCCGACCACAAGACCGCAAACGAACAGCGAGCGGCCGAGCTCACCCTGACCTGGTTGGAACAGCGGGAAGAAAGCCGCGTGCTTGCTCAACCAGGCGGACGGCCCGATGAGCCAACTGTCGAAGACAATCACCCCCCAGAGCCCGAAAACCAAGCTCGGGACCGCAGCCAAGAGGTCGACAAGAGTTATCAGGACTCGTCGAGCGGGACCGGGTACGTACTCGTTGATAGCCAGCGCGGTAGCTAAAGAGACCGGGAACGCAACTAAAAGTGCGATAAGAGCGACTGTCACGCTCCCAAGCAGGTCACCGAGTACCCCAAACCTTCCCGTGGCAGGCTGCCATACCGAGCTCGAGAAGAAATTGAGCCCGCTGGTACGCAGGACTGGCCATCCCTTGTTGGCAAGGAAGACGATAATGGCGAATATCAACAGCACCACCACCGAGGCACAGCAAACAAGCAGTAGCCGGAAAGCCGTGTCAGGGCGCGAACGTTGCCTGCTTAGCGTGCGCGGCAACTCGTCCGCCGCCCCGAGGCGCACCTTCGGGCTCATGGCGGTTGCTGTCATTGCACGCTCCCCTCAACCATGCGCGGACCGGCTTGTGCCGTTCCCCGGGCGCGTAGGGTGCTCAGACGCCACGCCGGTTTTCGACGGCCGGGCGAAGGCCGCGGCGCAATAGGGAACGGCAAGTCTGCCCGAACAATAGGAGGCCCATGCCGATCACGACCAGTCCCAGCACGTTCTTGCCGGAGCCCGTATAGGCCAACGACGTCGATGACGCGGTCGTTTCCGGAGTGGGATCGGCTGCGTCGGAACCTGCGACTCCCACGGACGAGTGTGCTGACCGCGTATGAGCGCTGACCGACCGCGTGTGACCGGAGGGAGCCTTGCAGCACGGCGGCGTGTGAGGCGGCAAGTGGTGCTTGGGCGGCTTGGGCGCTGAGTGGTGGGGCAGCGGGCGGACGGGCGCCGGGTGATGGAGGTGTTTCGCCGGAGGTCGCGGTGGGTGTGGCGGCAGGCGATGGAACGGCCTCGTCGTCGTGCTCCCCGCAAAACCGCTGGTCGAGGTGGTCGGACCGAGGTAGGAGGTGGTTGTCGTCGTGCTCGAGCTTGGGGTAGTAGACGACGTCGTCGTGGGGACGGTGGTCGTCGATGAACTGGAAGGCACAGTCGTCGTCGTGCTTGACGAGGTCGTGGAGGAACTTGTCGTACTGGACGACGTCGTGGAAGATGACGTCGTACTGGACGAGGTCGTACTGGACGACGTCGTGGAGGAACTGGTGCTGGACGACGTCGTGGAAGATGACGTGGACGAGCTGGTGCTGGACGACGTCGGGCTTGTCGTCGAGGTCGTCGAGGAGCTTGTTGTACTGGACGAGGTCGTGCTGGACGACGTGGTGGAGGAGCTGGTGCTGGACGATGTCGTTGTGGAGGAGCTGGTGCTTGACGTGGTGGCTGGTGCAGCGATCGGCGTGACGGAATCGAAAATATAACTGTTGTTGCTGAAATTGGACGGGTCTGGGCCGACCCAGATGGCGCAAGGAGTAGTATCCGCGCAGGTGACGGTGGACCCCGGGTCCCACCCCGCGGGGTTATTGCTGGTAGCCGCGTCAGGGGTGTTGCCCGTCGGCAGTTCCCACAATAGGTAAGCGACAGTGGCCGAACCATCCGCGTTCGCCATTAGCGTGGTGCTGGCGTTGGCCTGGGTGGTCGCCAGCGTGGTGCCATCGCATTGGCTTTGCTCGGTGGCGTTGTTGTTACACTCTTCGGCCCGGAGGGTCGCGCCGTCAGGGAACGATCCGCTCGGGAATGTGATGGTCACTACCCCACCATCACCGGCATAAAAGCCGTTAAGGATCTGGGCGGTCGTCTGTACCGGGTTAGGCGAAAGCCAGCTCGCCGTGCCGGTCGTGAGGGCGGAGGCTTGATTTGGCATTGCCATCAGGACGGCTCCAAGGCCGACAATGACGAGCGCGCCGATGAAACGCGCCAAGAAGAAAAACTTACTGATGCGAGAGATTTTCATTGAGCAAACCCTTAATCGTCGGGGTGCCTAACTTTGCTCGGGCGGGCACCGCGTATAACGCTCTCGGACCAATGCTTCACCGCGCGCCCGGTGAGTTTGGTGAACTGCGGGTTACGCAACGGTAAACAGACTGCCAATAATTGGCGCCGCGCCGGCTCTGCCACTGCCGAGTGCGCGCCCCCACAGGTGTGTCGCTCGCTCACCGCACGCCCGCCCGTCGGTGGCGCCGGGAAGTGAGCGCGCCAGCCAGCAACACGGCCAGCAAAACCGCAGCTACCACCACGATTATTAACGCTGTCGGCGACGACCCGCCGCTCTTACCACGGACCCCTTGGTGGCCTCCTCGGGTCGCCGGGCCCGCTCCATCAGCACTCTGCGCAGTCCCACTGGCCACCGTGACCGGGCTCGTTACGAGACCTGTCGTGGACCAATTCGAGGGGTCGTCACCCACCCAGAGAGCTGTCGGCTCACCTGGTCCGACTTCGATGACACTACCCGCGTCCCATCTGTCAGGTAGCGGAGCCCACAAAAGGAAGTGAGTTGTCACGCTCCCATCGCTGCTGGCGGGCACCCGGTCCTTCGTTACCTGGTCATAGGGCAACGTTGTCAGCGCGTCGCAGTCGTTCTCGCTCGTCGGGTGAGCATCACATTCCATCACTTCGATGGGCCAGCCCGGGCGGAGCACCTTGTTCGGGCCCACGGTCACGGTTACGACCGCGCCCGACCCGAGCAGGGTCGTGGTCCCCTGAGCGTACTGGGGCGTTGGCGTGACCACCGACGGTGAGACAGTGACTAGCGACCCTTCGCCGTTCGCCCCAGCCGATGAGACTGACAGCACAAAGGTGCCGCCGAGTGCCGATAAGGCGAACAAAAACGCCGACGGTAACAGGGTAAGGACGCGGGCCGGGGGCATTCGTCAACTGTTCCTTTCGTGCCGCTGAAACATGGTTCCGTGTGGCACGGAAGAGCCGGCGGCTGGTGCCGCCGGCCCTAACCGGTCCTTTTTGGCTAATGGCCGAGACCACTAGCGCGGTGACTCTACCTACTCGTTGTTGGGCGGACCTGGGTCGATGATCGGCGCGCCGTTGCCAGAGCCGGCCGTCCCGGTGATGGGGGCGGTATAAGTGGATCCGGAAACACCAAAGGCGCCGCTGCCACCATCGCAGCTCAGCCGGCCCCAACCCCAAGCGGTGATGTCGTTGGTGATCTCTTGGTCATAGGGCAACCCGGTCGTCTGGTCGAGGGCTTTGGGCGCCACATAATCGTCGTAGTCGCACACCCAGTTGATAAGGGCTGCGGCAGACGCCCTGACGTGGTCGTTCAGGTAGTCCATCCATAAGTCACGGCCGGTCTGGACGGCAATGGCATTGGTCGCCCTCGGGTCCCCTGCGACCCCACCGGTGCCTGGGAGGCCCAGGTACGGACCGCTCACCGTGTCCTTGGCGATGGTCGTAGCCGTCCCGACTACCTCATAGTTGAAGGCCGTCCCGGACGTCACGAAACCTTGGTCGAGGTAGCCCGGCGAGCTACCGACGGCCGAGGTCGGGATCGTGACCGATGCCGTGAACGGGTGCGAAGCGTAGTACCCATACGACATGAAGAAGATGGAGTCGGCGACTTCTTGGTCTACGCACGCCTCGTTGGTCGTGGTGTAGCTCGAAGTACCGAGGCCGGTGCTCGAGGTACCGTTGCCCCCGCAGTCGTCGGTTGTAGCCGTCCCACCTGGGAATGTCGTGCTGCTGGCACCAGTGGTCCCATCAGCCCCGCAGCTCTCGCCCGCGGCGTCTGTCCCGTTGGAAGGGCAACCAGTCGTGTTCAAGTAGATAGTCCCCGACGGGTTGTCGGCTGCGTACTCCGAGAGTTGCTGCGCGTTGTTCTCCGTGATCGTATGGTCCGAGAGGATCCGCCCGTTGGTCGTCCCGCAACCTGCGAAGTCGTAGAACGTCGCACCGGTACCCGAGTTGTTCTTGGTGCCCCAAAGCACGATCGGCTGGTCGGGGCTCGGCGGGTTGGC
>DATJMJ010000125.1:0-5717 GCA_035508795.1 Acidimicrobiales bacterium | reverse complement strand
GGCTGGGCGACCGTCGTGAGAGGCGGCCGCAGGAGTGACGCCCAGGACATGTCGTCGAACCCGATCACCGCAATGTCGTCGGGGATCTCGAGGCCCGCTTTCGAGATCGCCCGCAGGGCGCCGATCGTCATGACGTTGTTGGCGACGAAGACTGCGTCGGGTGGCTCGCCGAGCTTGAGGAGCTCCTCCATCGCCCGGTGCCCCCCCGCCTCTTTGAAATCCGCGATGCGCACGAGCGCCTTGTCGACCGGGATGCCCGCCACTTCGAGCGCTTCGCGATAGCCGTCGTAACGCTCCGACCCCGTTGTTTTTGAAAGCGGGCCGGTAATACAGGCGATGCGCTCGTACCCGCCCGATACGAGATGCCCGACGGCCGCCCGGGCGCCGACGACGTTATTTACGGCGACGCTGTCGACGTCGGGTTGCGCCAGTGTCCGGTCCGCAAGCACAACAGGTATCCCGAGGTCGATCAAGGGCGCGATATTGGTGGCCGTACCCTCGGGAGTGAGGATGACCCCGGCCACGTTTTCAGCGATCGCGAGCTCGAGGTACGACGCCTCCTTTGCGGGGTCCTCCTCCGCGTTGCAAAGGACGAGCGAATAACCAGCCTCGTAAGCGATCTCTTCGACACCCTTGACCATGTCGGTGAAAAAGGAGTTGCGGACGTCCGAGATGATGAGAGCCCAAACACGGCTTTGCCTTGTCCGGAGGCTGCGAGCCACCCGGCTGGGGCGGTAATTGAGCTCCCTGACGGTCCGCCGGACCGCCTCGGCGAGGAGAGGGTCGACCTGAACGTGGCTGTTTATAACCCGGGAGACCGTCGCCTTGGAGACGCCGGCTACACGGGCAACGTCAGCCATCGTGACGGCAGTGGCATGCCCGTTTGTTTTTACCCTCGGACGGCGCGTCACCTTGCCGTCCTGTCCGGAGCCGGGTTGTCCGCGCGTCCTTTTCATTTCCCCCCAAGTACGGCGAATGGTCCTAGCGGTCCCCCTGCCACGAGCACAACTTCACGCGCCGCCCAAATCCGGGTATTCGAAACCGTCGCGACCACGTTCGGCTCATTGCAGTTTTTAGACACGCTTAGCCGCGTGCTGAGCAGCCAGGTAACCAAAGACGAGGCCGCGGCAATTGGCAAAGCCACTCTGATAGCCTCGCATAAGTTCGACGTAGGCTGCTGCATTTCCCGCAGCGTAAAGGCCGGGGACCGGGTGCCCTCTTACGTGGCGGACATTGGCATTGTCGTCGATAAGCAAACCAGCATTGTTGATCCCGACGGTTATGAGCTTCATGCGTACCCCGTAAAAAGGCGGCCGCTCGATAACACCCAGGTTGGGGTTGGGCTTGACCCTCGAGTCACCCATGGCATTTGACCAGGGGTAATGGCCGCGGCCAAAATCGGGGTCCTCGCCCTTGCTTGCGAATTCGTTAAAGCGCTGCACCGTCTGCTGCAGGTTGCCCGCGTTGACCCCGAGCCCCTCGGCGAGGCCGCCAATCGTTTGGGCCGTGACGGCATAGCCCTCAGGGAGCGGCTCGCCTGCCGGGACTCCCCCGAGGGCATAGCGCTCGCGGTGGTCCTGGTCGAAGACCATAAAGCACGGAAAGTGCTTGAGCCTGCGGGCCTTCCCGTCGAACTCCTGCAAGGCGGTCAGCAGCTCCGGGTAAAACGATTCGTCTGCGAACCGATGGCCGTCCTGGTCAACGATGATGCCGTGAGGGACGGCGATGTCGAGGTGCGGGAGCCGGTAGACGGGGCCACCGTCCCAGGTCTCTCCCGGAAGTGCCGGGAGCCCTGGGAAAGATTGGTCCTGGGCGGCACTGGCGACCTCGGCGCCAATTTCGGCCCCCATAACGAGCCCGTCGCCAGTAAGGCCCGGGAAGAGAGCCGTATTGCCCCATTGGGGCGCCCGCTCATAAGCCCGGGCGAGGGCGGCCGCTCCGTCGTAGCCGCTCGTCGCGAGCAACACCCCTTTGCGCGCCCCGATGCGCTGCTCGCCGTTGCTCGTCCTTGCGACTAAGCCGGTTACCGCCCCACCCTCGCTGACCAGCTCCAAGGCAGGAGCCGAGAGCTCGCACCTAATGCCGCGGTCAACGAAAGCTGCCTTGGCGAGGTAGGCCGCCAAGCCAGGGCCGGTGGTCCGGGCATCTTTGCTGGCACGTTCCGCCATCAGTGCGCTGTCCCAGCCAGCCGTCACAGCCAAACCACCCCACGAGGCAAGCTCGCTCCGGGTCGTCCCGGGTTGAAAGTGGGGAGAGGTACGCACCCTCTCCTGCCACTCACCGAGGTCCGAGCCAAAGATGGGCTCCACTTCGAGCATCCGGCCGATCGCCTTGGAACCCGGCGCGTCCGGGTAGTAGTAGTCCGGCGCATCCGTCTCGATCTGGAACCTGACACCTACATGGTCGACCAGGTACCTGATGACCTTCGGCGCGTTGGTGACAAACGCCTCCTGATTGGGCCCGATGTAGTCGCCGGCGCTCAAGAAGTGCATGTAGGACCGCACCTCGTCGAGGGAGTCGCTGTAACCGGCGGCCTCGGCCAGGTGGTTGCCCCCGCACCAGACCTCGCCTGCCGAGTATGCGAGCACACCGCCGACCTTGGGGCTCTTTTCGAGCACAAGCACCTCGAGGCCGGCATCGTGAGCAGCGATCGCCCCGCTCAGGCCACCGCTCCCGCTCCCGACCGAAACGAAGTCGACCTCGACGTCCCAGCTCTTACTTGTCTCCGGCACCGCTCAGCCCTCTCTTTCCCAAACCACCTGGTAGCCATCAATATATCGATTACTTAAGGGACGTGCACTCAAGACGAGGCCCCCGGACCGGATGTGGCCGGTGCCCGGGGCACCCGGCGTTGTCACTCAAGAGCCGGCAGCACCGCCTCTTGCAGTAGCCCGAGCGACTCGAAGTCGAACGGGTAGCCGGCACCGACGACAAAGTGGTTGACGCCCACGGCGAGGTACTGGCGCACCCGGTCCGTCACTTCGGCGGGGGTGCCTATCAACCAGTTGTCCCGCACCTCGTCGGGGTTCATCGAGTTGGCGCGAGCTGTCTCCATCGCGCGCTCATAAGCCTGCTCGTGGCCCGCTCTCACCACGATCGCCGGGTGGTGTGACAGCTCTATCTGGTTGAAGTCCCTCCCGGCCTCTTCGCACAACTCACGAAGGCGCTGGGCGGTCCGTGCGCACTTTTCCGGTGTGCCTTGCATGTTGAGCCGGTCGGCGTGCAAGGCGGCGACCCGCAACGACCCGCCTCCCGATCCCCCGATCGTGATAGGTGGGTGGGGCGACTGGACCGGTTTGGGCTCACAGGGCGCGTCGTCCAACTGGTAGTAGCGGCCATGAAAGGTGGTACGCCGCTGTGCCCAGAGAGCTTTTATTATCGTGAGCGCCTCGTCGAGGCGGGCGTAACGCTCTGCGAGGGGCGGGAACGGCATGCCATAGGCCCGGAACTCGCGTTCTGCCCACGCGGCGCCGAGCGAGAAGTCGAGCCGGCCGTGGCTCATCTCGTCGACCTGCGCCGAAGCCTTGGCAAGGACGGCAGGATCCCGGTAAAGGACCCCGTTGACGAGGGCGCCGATCCGCACGCGCTCCGTCATGAGGGCAAGTGCTCCGAGCGTCGTCAGCGTTTCGAAACAGGGCCGGTCTTCGGCATTGTCGAACGGTGCCAGCAGATGGTCGAAGATCCAAATGGACCCGAACCCCATCTCTTCGACGGTATGGACGGCAGCCGCGTAGTCCTCCCAACCTGTGGCCTGGCCCTGCAGCTGCACGCCGAAATGGACCGGGCGCCCGCGTACCTCCATCACGACAGCCTCCTAGAGCTCTGAACGCATCAACCCAGGCAAGCCCGCGCGGCGTCGAGTAAACGATATCCCGCGCCCGGGGCAGGGCGCACTTCCCCTGGACGAGGGGCACCCGGAGCGCTAGGCGCCGGAGGAGCGGCGACCAGAGCTAGGCGTGACCGGCCGGGGGCAGCCTGCGAGAGGCCGGCTCAAGAAGCGCCGAACGCTGACCGCACCTCGGCCCCGATCTCGGCCATGAGGGCTCTGGACTGGCCTACCGCCCCCAGCATCCAAAAAAAGGCATGAGTCATGCCCTCGTAACGGTGCAGCTTGACAGGGACCCCGGCCTGGCGCAGCCGCTCGGCGAACAGCTCGCCCTCGTCCCGCAAGGGGTCGAACTCGGCCGTTACGACAAAGGCCGGCGGGAGGCCAGCGAGGCTCGTCGCGCGGAGCGGGGACACAAAGGGGTTGGCAGCCTCGGAGTCGCTCGCCAGGTACTGGCCCCAGAACCAACGTACGGCCGAGCGCTCCAGCAGGTAGCCGACGGCGTTTTCATGCGCCGACGCAGTGTCCCAGCCATAGTCCGTCGCCGGGTAGATCAGCACCTGAAGGGCTATCAGGGGGCCCTCGCCGTCCCTAGCTCTGAGGCAGACGGCAGCGGCGAGGTTGCCACCGGCACTATCCCCGATAACTCCGAGGGGAGATGTGGCCTTCGCGAGCTCTGCAAGGTGGGATGCCGTCCAGGCCACCGCTGCATATGCGTCGTCAAAGGGGACGGGGAACTTGTGCTCGGGCGCTTTTTGGTAGTTGACGGCCACGACCACGCAGCCAGTCGCGTTTGCCAGGGCGCGCACCGGCACGTCCGTGACGTCGATGTTGTGGATCGCCCAGCCGCTCCCGTGCAGGTACACGAGTACTCCGAGGGGATCCACGCCCTTCGGCCAATAAATGCGCACAGGGAGGTCCGCTGTAGGCCCCGGGACGAACCTGTTGACGATGCGGTCCACTTCCGGCGCCGGGCCCACATAGTCGTCGAATGCGGTCATCGCCAAGGCCCGTGCCCCGGCGATCGGGAGCTCCTCGTAAGGGGGGTTACCAAGCGCGTTCATCTTGTCGAGGACGACGGCTACCTCGGGGTCTAGTGGCATTGGCGTCCTTCGAGCTCTCGTTGAAATGTGACCGGATGGTTACGGTTGGGATATTAGATAACCGGACATAGCCGGTCAATCGCCACGTAACCCGGACATGGGCCAGAGCCGCGGCTTTCTAAGTTGACGAACCCGCGGCAGGCGGTCTATTTCACGGAACAGGTACCACCCGGCCGCTGTAGGTTGGCGAGTCGACGACTTGCCGGTAGGCGGTAAGAGAGCTAGGCGACGAGTTCACGCGCCAGTCCGTCTCTTTGTCTATATCAAACCAGACGACCGCTTGGACATCCGGCATCGAGGTGGGGATGCCCGCGAACGCCTGTTGTATCCAGGTCGCCTTGCTGCCGCCAAGCTCGGTCGAGGCAGTCTCGGCGACCATAAGCGGTTTGGACGTCAGAGCAGTCAGCTCATTGTAAGAAGTCCCAAAGATTTGCTCGAAGGTCATCCAGGGCACGTTATCTACGCTTGCATAGTTGTACCCGTCCAGGCCGACCCAGTCGACCCACTGGTCCCCTGGGTAGAACGCTCGGAAGGGGCAGTCGCCGCCGCAATCGACGTTTGGGGACCATACCCAGGAGACGTTGGTGGCGCCAGTTTGACGAAAGACCGTGACGACGTGACGCCAGGCTGCAATAAAATTAGCCGGGGTATTGCCATTTTGGCCAGGCCCGAAAGGTGACCCTGGAAGGTTCATCTCGTGAGCGAACCGCACCATTATGGGACCGTGCCATGCGACCGCTTGCTGCGCTGCGGACCGAAGATATTGGTCGTAGTCCCCCGACGCAATG
>DATJMJ010000124.1:0-4366 GCA_035508795.1 Acidimicrobiales bacterium | reverse complement strand
CGCTATCCCTAACGTCCACCCGAGCAACGACCTGCCGTGGGCCTCGTCTGTACAGCTTGCGAAGGAAGAGAACCGGTACCTGTACGCCGATGACGTTGCCCTTCGCCGGCTGGCTACGGCGGCACAAGTGCGCTCATTTGGCACAGTCGCGCTGGTGGGAGCCGCTCTGGCCGAACAGCTCATCGACAAGGAACAGGCGAACGGTGCCTTTGGCGCGCTGCGCTCGGCGGGCGTCGTTGTGCTTCCATCTGCCTGAGACGGAGAGGTCGCGACATGACGTCCGGGGTGCAGCTACCCGGTCAAGGTGAGGGGTCCTCCAACGCGGACTGAAGAGACCTCGAACACGCGCGGCCGGTGACCTGTGTAAAGAGCCGATCGCTTTCCTGACGGGAGCTGCAATAGATCTGGCCACGCCCCGCCGTGAACAGCCTCTTGCAGCCGACGCAGATCAGCTGTTGCGGGCCGGGCTTCGGCCTGTTGGCCCTGCAGTGCGCAACGCGGCAGTTATCGTTGTGGAAGGTCAGGTCGTACATGGCGTCGTTCTTTCGGGGCACTCCGTCCCAGGGTGTGGCGGCTTTCCGGGACGAGCTCGTCAGTCGGGGCGTCAATGCGACAGTCCGTGCCAACCGGGGCACCGACATCGACGCCGCCTGCGGCCAGCTTGCGGCCGAGCACGCCCCGGGGAGGGTGGCACTTATAGCGCCCCAACCGGTGCCACACTGAAGTCGTGGCAAACACCCAGTGGCTGGACCGCACCCAGCCCCAGACCCTCTACCTGGCCACGGTGCTCCTCTACGTGGACGCGTTCTGGTGGGTGCTCTACCTGCTGTTCGGCATACCCCTGTTCGGGCTCCTCGCTCTCCCGGCCATCTTTTGCGGGCTAGGCATCGCCAACGAGAAGAAGCTCGGCTACTGGGGCGCCATCGCCGTCGCGGTGGTCAACGTGCTGATACTGCTCCTGTTGTTCATCGCCTCGAGCGGCCAATCGATCACGGTCGTCATGAACCTCATCTTCGGAGCGGCGCTGCTCGCCCTCCTGCTCCACCCCATGAGCCGCAGCTACCAGCACATCTGGTTCAAGCGCCTCAACATCAACCGCAACGGGCCGAACCGCCGCTACCGGTAACCCGACGGGTCGCCCTCGGCTCAGGAGCCCCCCGAAGCCAGGCGGCCGGGCTCGCGCCGGGCTCAGGGCCGAGCTGGGGCGGCCCCGCTGGGTGCCCGCGTGCGCCTCAGGCAGCCGTCTCCTTGGGCAGCAAGGCATCGACGAACTCTTCGGCATCGAAGCCGACCAGGTCCTCCGGGCCCTCCCCGAGGCCGACCAGCTTGATCGGGATGCCCAGCTCGCCTGCGATCGCGACAGCGATGCCCCCCTTTGCGGTGCCATCGAGCTTGGTGAGCACGACACCCGTCACGCCGACCGCCTCGGTGAACTGGCGCGCTTGCACCAAGCCGTTTTGGCCCGTTGTCGCGTCGATGACGAGGAGCACCTCGGTCACCGAGCCTGGCGGGCGGTCCGCGACCCTGCGGACCTTCTTGAGCTCCTCCATCAAGTTGACCTTGGTATGCAGGCGCCCGGCGGTGTCCGCGAGGACGAGGGGGATCCCCCGAGCGGACGCGTGCTGGACGGCGTCGAAGACAACGGCGCCGGGGTCGCCGCCTTCGTTGCCCCGCACGAACCCTGCCCCGGTCCGCTCGGACCACAGCTGGAGCTGGTCGGCCGCCGCGGCCCGGAAGGTGTCCCCTGCGGCCATAACCGCCTTCCTGCCGGACGCCCGCTCTTGCATGGCGACCTTGCCGATCGTGGTGGTCTTGCCGACGCCGTTGACACCGACGAACAGCCAAACGGTGGTCGCCCCAGCCTCTGCCCGATGGAGCTCGCGGTCGCCTTCGAGGCGCCCGACCAGCTGGTCGCGAAGAGCGCCGACGAGCTGCCCCGGGGTAGTCAGGCTGTCCTCGCGGGCGCGCTGTTTGAGCTGTCCGAGCAGGTCCGTAGCGGTTTTGACGCCAACGTCGGCAAGGATGAGCGCCTCTTCGAGCTCGTCCCACGCCTGTTGGTCAAGCTTGGAGCGGCCGCGGAACCCGGAGAGCTGCGTAGCCAGCAGTTCCCGCGCCCGGCCGAGCCGGTCGCGAAAACGCGGCTTGTCGAGGAGCTGCGGCGCAGGCCCGGCATCGGTGCGGGCCGGCTTCGCCGGTGCCGGCGGTGTGGCGAGGTCGGGCACGGCGCCGGCCGGCGCTCCTTCGCCCTCCTCCTGGCCCTCCTCCGGGCCCGCCTCCACCTCGGGCCTGGCGGGCCGGACAGGCCGGGCCGGTGCCGCCGGAGGGCGTCCCGGGGTGGCAGGCCGAGCCGGAGCTTGCCGGAGGCTGGGCGGAGCCTCTGCCCCAGGGCCAGGACGCCTCCTCGTGACGAGGAAATAACCGCCGGAACCGGCGACGGCCAGGAACACGACGACCGCGATGACGACCAGGACCACCAACATGACCGGTCGAGATTACCGGGGGGCTACAAGTGAGCTGGCCTCCGCCTGAGGCGAGCGCTCGATCTTCTGGCTGACGACCATCGAAGCGCCCCCAGGGGGCATGCTCACGCCGTAAAGGCAGTCGGCCGCTTCCATCGTGCGCTTTTGGTGGCTCACGACGAGCAGCTGCGCTTCGTCGCGGAACTCGTGGACGAGGTCCAAGAAGCGGTGGAGGTTGACGTCGTCGAGGGCCGACTCGACCTCGTCCATCATGTAAAACGGCGACGGACGGCTGCGGAACACCGAGAACAGGAACGCCAGCGCGACGAGGCTGCGTTCCCCACCCGACAGCAGCGACAGCCTTCGGATGTTCTTGCCGACGGGCCTCACCTCGAGCTCGACGCCAGACTCGAGAAGGTTGGCGGGATCGGTAAGCGACAGGCCGCCTTGGCCGCCCGGGAAAAGGGTCGACACCAACTTGGCGAAATTTTCGGCGACGTCGTCGAAAGCGGCCTTGAAAATGGTGATGATCTCGCCGTCGACGGCTTTTAGTACCTTGGCCAGGTCCCTGCGGGCGCTCGTCACGTCGCGGAGCTGGGCTTCGAGGAACTCGTGGCGTTGCTCGAGGGCCGCGTACTCCTCGAGGGCGAGAGGGTTGACCGGCCCCATGAGGCGCAGCTCGCGCTCGAGCTCCCTTGCCCGGCTCGGCGCGCTCGTCCCGGGAGGCAGTTCGGGGCACCCGGCGCCGAGGACAGCCTCGGGCTCGCAGTCGAGCTCCCTCCGCACCGCTTCGGTAAGCGCTTCGAGGCGCGCCCGGAGCTGAGCCTCTTCGCCATCAGCGCGGGCCAGCTGCTCGCGCAGGCCTGAGAGCTGACGCTCCGCCGCCGCTCGTTGCCTGCGGAGCGCTTCGAGCTCCTCGGTCGAGCGGCGTAAAAGCTCGGATTCAGCCCGGCGGCGTTGCCTCAGCTCGCCGAGCAGGGACTCGAGCAGGGCCGCGCGCGACTGGACGAATGCCGACAGGCCCGACACGGCTCCGACTGTTGCCTCGGCCTCCAGCCGCCGCTCCTCTGCCCGGGCGCGCTCGGCGGCGTTGCCCTCGAGCTTCTTTTCGACCTCGCCGAGGCGTTCGCCGAGGAGCGTGCGCCGCTGCTCGACTGCGGTCGCCCTGACCTCGAGATCCCTGCGAAGTGCAGCCACGGCGCCCGCTTTTGCGGCGAGGTTGCTACGAGCTGCGCGCTCGGCGCCGGTGCGGGCAGCTTCCTCGGCGGACAGCTCAGCAGCAACGGCGTCGAGCTCGGGCAGCTGTGATTCGAGCTCGCGGAGCCGTGCTTCGTCGGCCGACCGGGCCCCGGCAAGAGATTCGCGCTGCACCGCCAGGGCTACTTCTTCGGCCCGGGCTTCTTCCAAGCCGGCGCGCGCCCTCTGTAGCGCTTCGGCCGCCGAGCGCAGGTTGGCGTCATTGGCTGCGATAAGCCGGAGCTGCTCGGCTCCTGTAGCCCTCGCCCGCTCGAGGGAGCTCTTCGCGTCCTGTTCTAGCCCAGCAGCCTGGCGCGCCTCGCTCACTGCCTCGTCTGCAGCGGCGCGGGCTTCGTCGACGGCGGAGGCCGTGACCGCCGCCCCGCCGCCCATAGCCCCGGTGCGCCAGATCCTCCCGGCGCAACGGTCGCCCGAACGCGTGACGACGACCAGCTCGGGGCGGTCGGCAGACAGCTCCACGGCGGCCGCCCAGCCGCCTCCGACCACGACCGCACCCGCGAGCAGGCCGTCGAGGAGGAACGCCACCGCCGGGTGGCTCGAACGCACGTGCCCCCGCAGCCACTCGCTCCCCTGCGGCAGCTCGGCGGCTGGCGACGAAGGACGCGCCGCTGGGCCCTGCCCGGGGGACCGAGCCAGCAGCGGCACCACGG
>DATJMJ010000123.1:0-2833 GCA_035508795.1 Acidimicrobiales bacterium | reverse complement strand
ACGAGGAGGGCTATCCCGACACCGAAGGGGCGAGCCGCATCTCGCCCGGCTACGTTGAGGCTTCAGCGATGTCGGCCGGCAGCCCGGCTGCCCCGAGCATTGTCGGAGGGAGCACAATATGATCCTCGTCACCGCAGTCGTCAAGCCTCACGCGGTCGATGCTGTGAGGGAGGCTCTTTCGTTCGTCGGGATCGCCGGCATGACGATCTCCGAGGCGAAGGGCTTCGGGCGCCAACGTGGGCACACAGAGGTCTACCGGGGAGCGGAGTACAAAGTTGACTTCGTGCCCAAGGTCAAGATCGAGGTCCTCGCCAATGCCGAGCAGGCAGACGACATAGTCCAGGCCATAGCCAAGGCCGCCCGCACGGGCAAGATCGGCGACGGCAAGATCTGGGTCACGACCGTCGAGAGCGTGACCCGGATCCGCACCGGTGAGACCGGGCCGGGCGCAATCTAAACTCTGCTCCAATGGCTCGCGGCAAGTACGAAGCAAAAAAGAACGGAACTGACGACCCCCCTGCTGGAGTTAGCAGGGGGGTGGGTTCCCCGATTGCGGCAGGCAGCACTGCGCTGCCTGCCACCTCTGGTCCCGGGCTCGCCGGCCAAGCGGCTGAGACGCCGGCGCTCGGGATCATTGTGATGTCGTCGTGGGGCTGGCGCATCATGGCTGTCGCCGTGATGGTCGGCCTCGGGCTTTGCGTCACGTTCCTCCTGGACGGCCATAGCGCCTTGGGCGGCTTGTGGGCGTTCGTAGCCCTGGCTTGGGGCTTTTTCACCGTGAAGCTCTGGCGGATGCACCTCGCCTGGGACGCAGGCCGCTAAGCCGGCGACGGCGCGCGGTTGGTGGGCGTTGACCGCTCGGTGACCGCTCGGTGACCGCTCGGCGGTGGCGCCGACACTGAGAGCGAGGTTAAGCGCCCTACGGGAGCGCTTCTGGTCGCGCTTCGTGAAGCTGGTTGCGCTCCAACACGGTTTTTCCAATCCGATCGCGCCCAGAGTGCGCGAGCGCGACCAGAGTGCGAGAGCGCGACCAGAGTGCGCGAGCGCGACCAGAGTGCGCGAGCGCGACCAGGGTGCGCGCCGGTGGGCCGAGGGCAGCCGGAAAGGGTGGCGCCGCGTTGACCGGCGGTCAGGTCGTCAGGGCAGGACGCCAACCTTTTCGCCCTGGGGCACGTACTCGACCCAGGTGTTGCCGGCGGTGAGCGTGACCTTGTTGCCGTTGGTCTCGACGAAGTAGGCCGGTTCGCTCAGCTTGGGCCGCTCCCACTTCCCGTAAAACTGGACCCCGTCCCTGAAGACCCAGGCCGGGCCGCTGCCCGTGAGCACGAGCTCGTTTTCGTGCGCCCCGGTGGGATCCTCCACGTACTGGGTCGGGTACTCGTGCACGACCATGACGACCACGTTGGAGGCGGTGATCTGGACGTTGTCACCCTGCATGGCCCGCCCGGTGTCCGAGTAGGACCGGTAGTAGAGGCCCGTCTTCGGGTGCCAGGCCCACGTCGTCACGTCGAGCGGGAAGTCCAGGTTGACGACGGCCGCCGGTGTGCCGCCCTCGACCATCCGGCCGTAGGTGAAGATCGGGCTCGGGGGCCCGGGGTGGTAGCCGAAGGTGGCCGCCGCCGAGTAGAGGGCAGCGGTCGAGGTCATCAGGTTGTGAGGGGCGTACCTGGTGGGGTCACGTGAGTATGCGCCGCCCGCCTTGTCGGCCCCGACATCGTCGAGCAGCGAGCCAGGTGAGTCCACCTCGTTGATGACCGGTTGGATGGCCCCCGAATAAGCGAACAGGATCTGGCCGAGCGGCTGGAGGATCTGGGCGTCGACCAAGCGCCCGGAGCGGACAGGTTCGATCCGGGCGGATTCGTGGCACTGGTAAACGGCGATGAAGCGGGTGATGCCTCCCTCGACGGGCTCCTCGAAGACGATGTCGGCCATGTCGAGGCCCCACTGGGGTCGCGCCTGCGGGAGGTTTTCGACTTTGACGGCCAGCGCTGGGCGCCGGGGCACTTTGCCGTCCCGGGGCACGGTGCCTGTGAGCGGGCACGTCGGGACGAGTTTCACGGTTGAGGGGTGGTGGTGCTTCTTCTTGTGCGCCTTGGCCGGCCTTGTCGTCGAGGTCGAGGAGATCGTGCTGGCGCTGGTCGCGGTACTGCTCGCGCTCCGCTTGGGGTGGCCCCCGCAAGCCCCGAGCAAGAACGCGATCGCTGCGGTCGCCAGCGCCGCCGCCACGGCGCGCCGCCCGCCGAGTGGCAGTCCCATCCTCCTAAACGTTACCCGGTGACTTTCGGCGGGTGGATGATCCCACGCTCCGGACCAGCTAGATCACCCGGGTAGGCCCCGCGTCGGGGCGCTCAGCGCTGGCTTGCGCCGGACGCTCGACCGGGCGCAGGTACCCCCTGTGCCACCCCGCTCCCCCGGGTTCCCGGGTCGCCGGGGTCGCCGGGGTCGCCGTCGGTCAGGCTCGCTGGCCCTGGCGGCGTACGGCCTCGGCGGCAGCGGCGATCGCTTCGGGGTCGCCCAGCCAGTTGCCGCCTGTCTTGAACGGTTGGAGGGCCTCGTCGAGCTCGTAGACGATCGGGACGCCCGTCGGGATCTCGAGCTTGGCGACGTCCTCTCCGCTCATGCCGTCGAGGTGCTTGATGAGGGCGCGCAGGCTGTTGCCGTGAGCCGCCACGAGCACGACCTTTCCGGCCAAGAGGTCGGGGGCGATCGAGTCGTACCAGTAAGGGACCATCCGGACCACGACGTCGGCCAGGCACTCGGTCGGTGGCACGACGCCAGGCACGTAGCGCGGGTCGAGGGACACGTCGAACTCACTGCCCTGCTTCAGGGGCGG
>DATJMJ010000122.1:0-23526 GCA_035508795.1 Acidimicrobiales bacterium | reverse complement strand
GTCCAGGAGCAGCACGTCCTTTTCGGCCATCAAGGTCCTCACGAAGCTCACTCGCTGGCGCATCCCGCCCGACAGTTGCGCCGGGTGGAGGCGCTCGAACTTGCCGAGCCCGAAGCGATCGAACAACGGCCTTGCCTGCTCACGAGCGTCCTTACGCTTGGCCCCCCTGTTTTCGAGAGCGATGCAGGCGTTGCCGAGCGCATCCCGCCAAGGCAACAGCAGGTCTCTTTGAGGCATCATGGCGCAGCAGGCCAACCTTTCGGGCGCCGATCTGCCACCTGCTACCTCTACTTCGCCGACGTCAGCCTCGAGGAGCCCGGCGATGACCTGGAGAAGAGTGGACTTGCCGCAGCCGCTCGGGCCGATAAAAGCGACCTTTTCGTGCTGGCGGACCGTAACGTCTACACCCCGGAGGGCAACTACCCCTCCGAAGCGCTTCGCCAACCCCCGCACGCTCACCTGGATAGGAGCATCGGCATTAGGCATGTCGGCCAGCTCCAACCGTCCCGCGCCGGTCAGGCACCTGGCGCTTCCCTCAGGACATCACGTAACAGATCCCGCCACCCTAGCGTGCTGGGCGCAGCACCTGCGATCGCCGGCGCGACAGCCTCAGCAACCGCCAAGCCCGCAGCCAGAGCCACAGTCCCAGCCACAGTCACAGCCACAGCAACGGCCCACGCCGGACTGGAGACCCACCCATATCCCACGCAGCCCAGGCCGATTGGCTCAGGCTGCCGTCTCGGGGCCAGGGCCAGCCGGTATTGTCGCCCAGGTACCGTATGTGCTGGCCGGTGGCGCAGCAAAGGCCGGTGGTCTGGCAAAGGCCGGTGGCCGGGCAAAGGCCGGTTGGCGCAGCGGAACAGCAGGAGGTCCGGGCACCTCGGCGCTTGGGGGGCGCCGCGGGGCACTGGTTTGTGGTTTGTCGTTGGTCGTTACTCGAGAGTCGAGCGTGGAGAGCCGTATGCAAGGCAGGATAAGAAGTCCAGGTCGGTTGCAGGATGACGGCGGCAGCGCGCCGTCGCGAGCGTTGTACGGGGCGCTCAGCGTCGCCGGGCTCGCCCTGGCCGTGATTTCGAGCGCCCAGCCGAGCGCGGCAGCGACCACCGTCCGCCCTCGGGCCACCGCACAGGAACGACCGGGCTCCCACGGTGCGCAGCTGACGGCCGGCGGCGTCCTCGGGCCCGGGGCGTGGCTGACGTCGCCAAATGGCCACTTCCGGCTGGCAATGCAGCCCGACGGCAACCTCGTCGAGTATTGGGAAGGCCAACCGATATGGGCTTCGCGCACTTCGGGCCACCCTGGCGCCGACCTCGAGATGCAGCCCGACGGCAACCTCGTCCTTTACTCCGCCGGCCACACGGCGATCTGGAGCTCGGGGACCGATCGAGGGGGCGACGACGCGTATTACCTCAGGCTCCAGGACAACGGCAATGGCACCGTCTATTCTCCCGCCGGCAAGGCCCTCTGGGCGACCAACATGGCCGTACTCAACAGGACCGAGCTCCTCGCAGGCACCGAGTTGCCGGCTGGGTCGTACCTCACGTCGCCGGACGGCCAGTACCACCTCACCATGCAACCGGACGGCAACCTGGTCCTGTACTGGGAAGGCCAGCCGCTCTGGGCTTCCCATACCGCCGGTCACCCAGGTTCGTCCCTCGAGATGCAGGGCGATGGCAACCTCGTCATTTATCAGGGCAACAGGCCGATATGGACCTCGGGGAGCAGCCGAAAGGGCAACGCGCCCTATGCCCTGCGCATGCTCGACGGCGGCAACGCCACCGTCTACTCCCCCGCAGGCAAGCGCGTGTGGATGACCAACAGCGCCGTCGTCGGGCTGGAGCTGGGTGACTCCGGGCCAGCTGTAAAGGCGCTCCAGGTGCGCCTGTCGTCACTCGGCTACTGGGTTGGGACACCCGATGGGAGCTTCGCCGATTCGACCCAACAAGCCGTCTGGGCGCTCCAAAAAGCGGCCGGCCTGGTCGCCGACGGAGTTGTCGGGACAAAAACTGCGGCAGCACTCGAAGCTGGCATAGTGCCCAAGCCCCGGCCGGCACCGGGGTACCTCGTCGAAGTGGACCTCCAGGACGACCTCGTCATGGTTGTCAACGACGGCAAGGTGCTCCATATCCTCAACACCTCGACCGGAGGCGGCTACACCTATGTCGAGCAGGGCGTCACTTCCGTGGCGACTACCCCGAGCGGCGTGTTCCACATTTACAACGTCATCGACGGGCTCGACGTCGACCCGCTGGGAGCGCTCTGGCGGCCGCGGTTTTTCTACAGCGGGTTCGCCATCCATGGTGACTCGTACGTGCCGCCGTACCCGGTATCGCACGGTTGTGTGCGCGTGAGCGACGAGGCGATCGACTGGATCTGGGCCGCGAACATCATGCCCATCGGGACAGAGGTCTGGGTCTACTAACCGGCAGTCGGGCAAAACCCCCCGCGCGTGGGGCCTTTGACCCTCTGCAAAATGGGCGAAAGTTGGTGGGGGCGGCGCTAGAAAGGGACGGCATGAACTCCTCCTCGGTCGTACCGTTCCAAGCTGCCTCGCAGTTTTTCGTAGATGCTGTCGCCGCCGTCCCGGCAGGGCAGTACGCAGCGCGCTGGTCGGACGAGTGGAGCATCCTCGACCTTATCGGTCACGGCAACAGGGCGAACGTGCTCCCGGTCGAGTACTACGAGCGGCCCGTCCCGGCGGCAGGACCTGATTACATGTTGCCTGCCAACATCGCCGAACGTGCACGACAAGCCGTAAAAATGCTGGGAAATGACCCGCTTGGCGCAGTACGAGCTGCATCTGCCCGAGCCCTGGCGATGGTGGCTTCGGCACCGGACGATGCCACGGTCGGTACCCCGTTCGGCAAGCAAACCCTCGATGGTTACCTGCGCTCCAGGACGGCCGAGCTCGTGCTCCACGGGCTGGATCTCGGCACGGGCGTCGAGCCTCCGCCCGAGACCTTGGCCGAGTGCGGGCGTTTTCTGGTGGAACGAGCGGTGCGGCAAGGCGACGGCACCGAGGTGGTCCGAGCGCTCAGCGGTCGGGGCACTCTGCGGCCTGGCTTCAACGTTTACTAGGGCCACCAAGGGATCTCGCGCCCTGCCCGCCCACGATGTCGAGTACGTAGCTGTACGCTCAGCCCCCGGGGTAAGGTCCCCACCGTTACAGGGGAGGCCTTACCGCATGAGTTGGCGTCATAACTGATGTGGCATCTATTAGGTGAGCGTGAGCGTGAGCGGCTTGGCGTACCAGGTGGTCGCGTTCGGCAACGTCGGTGGCCCGTTTAGCGGCTTGCGCGTAAGCGGCTGCAGCAGCAGGAAAATCACCGCCCAGCTCGAACAAATAGCCGCGCACGGCATGCCACCGGTGGCGCTCGCAGAGCACTTCGCGGACACGTTCGGTCTCGCGGAGCCCGGCGGCAGCACCAACGGCGTGGCCGACTGCGACGGCCCGCCCGAGCACCGCGGCAGGGCCCTCGTGCTCGGGGTCGTCGGTTAGGGCAACGAGGTCGTCGTACCAGGCAAGGATCTGCAGCCAGTCGGTCTCTTCCGGGGTCGCCGCGTCGTCGTGCAGGGCGGCAATTGCCGCCTCGACCTGGTAGCGGCCCGGCCGGTCCGCGAGCGCCAGGGCTGACTGCAGGACGCGTACGCCCTCGGCGATCTCCCGGGTGTCCCAAAGAGAGCGGTCCTGGCGGTCGAGCGTGATGATGCGGCCGTCCGAGCCGAACCTGGCCCGGAGCCGGGCGTGGTTGAGCAGCATGAGCGCGAGCAGCCCGCGAGCTTCTGGCTCCTCGGTGGCGAGCGTCAGTTGACGGGCCAAGCGGATGGCCTCGGCTGCCAGGTCGACCCGTCCCGCGTGCCCAACCGTGTAAATGAGGTAGAGGACGCGCAGCACGACTGCGAGGTCGCCCGGCTGGTCCAGCCGACGGCCCTGCAGGGCCCGCTTGGCTCTGCTGATCCTCTGAGCCATCGTCGCCTCGGGCACGTAGAAGGCGTCGGCGACCTCACGGGTGGTGAGGCCCCCGACGGCGCGCAATGTCAGCGCCACCTGCGAGGCAGGCGTGAGGTCCGGGTGGCAGCAACAGAAGAGCAAAAAGAGCGTGTCGTCACCCTCCTCCACAACGGCGCCTGCGGCCCTCTGCTCAACAAAGGTCTCCTCCTCGCGGCGTCTGCGGGCGGCGTCGCTCCGGCGAGCGTCGACCAGCCGGCGGGTGGCAACCGTCGTCAGCCATGCACGCCGGTCGCCCGGCGAGTGCCCGGGCCACACCCGCATCGCCTCGACAAGTGCCTCCTGAAGAGCGTCCTCGGCAGCACCGAACTCCTCGCCCCGCCGGAGCAGGGTCGCGAGCACGCGGGGGACGAGGGCGCGCAGTTCGTCCTTGTCCACTCCCGCCTCCTCAGTGGTCACTCCGGGTCGGTCGTCCGGGCGGCCTCGGACATGACTTCGCGAATGTCGATCCATTCGTACAGCGGTTCCCCGCCCGGGCCCGGCTCGGACGAAACGTAAGCGGCCAGCTCGACAGCGCGCTCGTACGACTCGACGTCGATCATGTACCAGCCGGCGACCAGGTCGCTCGTCTCGGGGAGCGGCCCGTCAGTTACGACTGGTGCAGCACCGGGGCCGCCATAGCGCACCCAGGTGCGCTGCTGGGTGAGCGCCTGGGCGTCGACGTACTCACCGTTTTGCTTCAGCAGGTCGCTCACGTGCCTGAGGAAGGCCATGTGCGCCTCGATATCCTCGGGCGCCCATTGGTCCATCGGTGGCACGGGGCGGTACGGCTCGGGGCTGCCCCGGTAGTGCTTGAGGAGCAGGTACTTCGGCATATGGGTCTCCTAGTGCCGTGGGCCTCGTTGATCGCGGCCCTTCACCTTTAGAGCGGAGCAGGTCATCGTCCCTCGACATCGGGGACGTACATATCCCCGAATTTTCGGTCAGTACGGCCACTTGGCCACGAGGAGCTCAAAACGAACTCGGCTCGTCCTCGTAGCGCCCTCCCAGCGCAGTAACCGCGTCGATCAGCTGCTGGCGGTAACGGGCTCTATCGTCCCACACCTGCCGCCAGCCAACCGCGGGCGGCGCTCTTGCACGTGGCGGGCCGCTGCCGCACGGGCATCGCCCGCCCCACGCTGATGTCACGGGAAACTCGTCGACCAGCCTGTGGTCACCCCCCGGAGCTAGAAGCCATCTCCTCGTCGAAACCCCCGTTGTTGAGCCTCTGGCAGGCCTTCTCGGCGGCTTGGAACTGGGGTGAACCCGGGCTCATCACCCCGGTCGGGTTGACGATGCGGATCAACCCTTGCGCATCGGGTTCGGGAAAGGTGGGCTCGCCGTGAGACCGCATGCACTGGCTGTACTTGAGCGCATTGGCGGCCATCTTGGCGGGTGTCAGGTTGGCGAGGCTGGGCGGGACATCCTTCTGGCAGGCCTTCTCCGCCGCCTGGAACTGTGGCGTCGGCGCTCGAGGGTCGGCGTCTGGCTGGACCTTAAAGGAGAACCCGCCTCCCGGTGCCGCCACCGGGTCCGGGAAGTCGCTGACCCCGTGCGAGCGGATACACTCGGCGTACTTCAGGAGCTGCACATCCGTCGGGCCCGACTGGCCGGAGGAGGCAGAGCCGCTGGACGCGCCCGGCTGGGTGGTGGTCGTGGCCTTGGCATGACGAAGGCTCGCGACGGCGTTGTGCGCCGAGCCACCCCCGCAGGCCCCGGTCCCCAAGCTCAAGGCTGCCAGCACCGCCAATGCACCGGCGGCCCGGGCACTCGCCTTCGTCACCGGCTAAGTATCCCATACGCCGGCAAGCGGGCGGCTCCGCGGCTCACGGCTCCACAGCTTCCTGCATCGAGTTCGAGGCGGGCAACAATGGTCGGATGCGACAGGGGAAACTCAACAAGGCCGTCCTCGCCGTCGGGCTCGGGCACCTCACCGTCACCGCGCTGACATGGCGCGACATCCGCCAAAGGCCGGCGGCCGAGATCAAGGGCGAAAAGCGGGTTTGGCGCCTCCTGACCGCCGTGAATACGGCCAATAGCGCCATTTACTGGCTCCTCGGCCGCCGGCTCGGACCGGTACCTGTCGCGGTCCGCCCTTGCACGCAGGACGAGCTCACGAGGTTGCTCGAGTCGACGCCTAGCGCATCCGACCGCCGGCACCACATTGAGCGGTTCGGCATGCAGAGCGAAGGCAAAGCGACTTACCTCATCGCGTGGGAGGAAGAGCCCCGCGGCCGGGGGACGGTCCTCCACGAGTCGAAGTACCCGGAAGTGCGCGAGAGCTTGGGTACCTTCCCCGAAATCAATGCTTTGGCGGCCTACCCGTCCGGGCACGGTATCGGCTCAGCCCTCCTCTCGGCGGCCGAAGACGTCGCTCGCGGCCTTGGCGCGGACCGGGTCGGCCTCGCTGTGTCGGGGGCTAACCACTCCGCGATCCGGCTCTACCAACGAATGGGGTACGCCGCCTGGGACGGCAAGGTGCTCGTCGATAGGTGGCATGAACTGAAAGAAGACGGCTCGACAGCCGAGCACGACGACGAGGTCCGCTACTTCACCAAATGGCTGACGGAGCAATGACGGCGCTTCGGGGGACCCCCGGGACGGCGGCCCCGAGGCCCAACCCCCGGTGACGCGACTGCGGTACCTAAAAGGAACTATTCGTTCCCAGGCGACACGATTGAGTCCACCATGCCTTCGACCTGCCCCTGGACCGCCGACGTGTAGTTGGACGGTTCGGCGAGAGCGTAAACCGTAGCCCCGAGGTAGGACGAGCTTTCCAAGAAGGCATATGTCACACCCTTGAGCGGGAAGGTCGAGCCATTTGACTTCTTCCCGGTGCCGGTGAAGGACTCCCCGGCTCCCTGGTCGAAGACTCCGCCCGGGCCGATGCTGAAAGTGGTCATCGAACCGGTCCTGACGTTGCTCAGCCAGCCGAGAGAAGCCGCGAAGTGGTTGAAATCCACCTGGAGGAGCTGAGAAATGTCGTACGAGGTCGGGTAGTCGTCGAAGACGTAGAAAAGGACATGGGGTGCCGAAGTGCGTTCGAGCTCGACTTCGGCAGCGTCCCCGTTTTGAGCCGGGGCCCGGAATGTCACGGCCCACCCCTTCTCCAGGCGAACGCTCACACCTTCGCCCACTTGGACCACCTTGCCCGTTGGCTTCGGGACGGCAACGCCGCCGGTCCCCGTTGTATCCAGGTGGGCCGTCCAGTGCAAAAGGCCGCTGTCGCACCTGCTTATGAGGCTCCCGTTGGCAGCATAAAAGGCTGTCCGCGCTTCGAACTGGCCGGAGGCCAGCCCCCCTTGTACGCGCCCGCTCAAGGTGTCACTCAGGTTGTAGCGCTCTGTGCTCCCAGAGACGTCCACGTTTTGGCGGCTCGAGTTGGCGGAAAACTTGCCGCCCTCACTGACGACGAACGGCCCGAGGGACGACGGCCCCTGAGTAGTACCGCCGTTGCTACAGCGTGCAGTGTTGAAGGTCTTGAAGGTGACCTCGTGGCTGGTAACGGAAAGGGTGACGGCATAACCCTGCGACGTGGTCCCCGAGTACGACGCTGTGCCTGTCGGGACGACAGCTGCTTCGGCGGCTCCCGCCGGACCAACCGAGGCCAGGGCGGGCACCGTGGCCATCGCGCAAGTAAGCCCGAGCGTCAGCGCTGCTACGGTCCTGCCCACTACCTGACATTTGCCCACCAAAAACCCTCCGCCAGCCATCGTCGTCGCTGCTGAAGATAATCGAGCTGTAACTGGGAGCCGGGTCGTTGTCGCGGTACCGTTAGCTCTCAGCCACCAACGGTAACTTCGAAGGCCATGCCACGCTCGGTCAACTTGACGCTGTCGTCGTCGTCCGCCCACCGCAGCGCCTGGATATTGAACAGGTCCACTTGCGGGCTGCCGACCGGGTACGGGCCCCAATGCCAGGTCCCCCGGTGCAACACGAAAGAGTCGAGAGGCTCCAACAAGAAAGCGCGTACCTCGTCCAGGTCCTCGGGGCCGGATAGGGAAGACGACGCCGGGGCTACCGCCACGACAGCGGGACAATTAAGCACGAGCAGGGTTTGATTATGAGCCTGGTGCCGGTTCATTGCTCGGCATATCAACCCCGTGCTGGTCTGCGTGACCCGGTCCAACCGGTTGGAAACGATGTTGACGTGGGGGTCACCGGACTCGAACACAAGGCGCGCCCGGCCATCCTCGGGATCTGTGATGTGGGCGGGGATCCACCCAAAACTGGACCAGGCTTCGGTGCCCAAGCGTTGGGCTTTTACTTGAAAGGTGATTTGTCCCTCCGCCTGCTGGTTCAGCACGAAACATTTCTAGACCAGATCGTGCCGCATGTCAACGGACCTACGGACCGCTGGCCAGGCCCGCGTGTTGCATTTCCTGGCCCAGTTTGGGGCGACGGGTGGCCGGCCACCACGGTGGTAGCGTGGCCCCTGTGCTCTCCCACAAAAAAGCGACACGATGCTCGACAATGTCTTGCCGTCCTCGCTCCAATTTGGCCCATTTGCGCCGGCGGCGGCTGTACGCAGCCACCACGAGCACAGTTGCCGCTTTGGTAACGGCGGCTCTGGTCGTCCCGGGGGGTGGCCTCATCGAGCCGGCCGCGCTGGCAGCGACCACTGTCCAGGCCTTGGCCGGCAGAGAGGTGCAGCAGGTGAACGTACCGGCGGCTGACCTCGTTAGCGTCGGCATCCCGGGCGGGGTGTCCGCTCCGATCCTCCTCCCGGACGAGCCCGTCCTTACGATGGCCGGCAAGGTCGAGGTGGCTTATGTGGGCGGAGGCTGGTGCCCCTATTGCACCCTCGGCAACTGGCCCTTGCAGATTGCGTTGTCTCAGTTCGGGACTTTTAGCCAGCTGGGCGCCTCTGTCTCTTCGTCCTCCTCCGACATTTACCCGGGCCTCAAGGCCTGGAGCTTTACGGGGTCTCGCTATGTCAGCAAGTACTTCAAACTGGACGCCTTTGAGACTTCTCAGAAAGCCTTCCAGTCGACGTCTTCGCCATACCCATCGGGCCTGGGGGCGCTCGTGAACAAATACGACCGGGCTCCTTACGCCCAGTCGCCGGGCGGGATCCCCTTTACCGACCTTGGGGACCACTTCCTGGTCATCGGCTCTCCGACCAGCCCGGCGCCGCTGATGCACCTGAGCCAGGCACAAGTGGCCGCCGCCTTGCGCCGCCCAACCAGCGTTGTAGCTCGCGCCGTAGACGGGGCCGCCAATTACCTGGTGGCGGCAATGTGCCTGACCCCTGGAGCATCCTCCGCAACGATATGCGCATCCAGGTTTGCCCAGCGCATCGACGCGTCGTGGGCGTCGAGCTTCCCGACGACCACGACCACGTCCACCACGACCACCACGGTGCCTGCTACAACGACCACGTCGACGACGACTACCACGGTGCCCCCTACCACGACCTCCTCGACGACCACGACGACATCGGCACTGTCTACGACTACGACAACCACCACTTAGAGCGAGCGGCCGGCAGCCTTCAGCTTCTAAGGCGGCTTCGACAAGCGACAGCACCTTGTGGTCGTCGTGCACGCACTGGGCCGAGGTTGCTATTGCCCCAACCCGCAGTCGCCCATGACCAGTTGGTGCCCCTACGATCGGCGCGATGGCACACAGGGGAGCGGTGGGCACGCTCGCCGCTGAAGGCGACCAAGCACCCACGCCGCCCAAGCCCCTCTTGAGGGGGGTCGCCCACGAGGTCGCTGCCTTCGCTTTCCCGGTCCTTGGCGTCGTAGCCGTCATCGTCGCCCGGACGGCCGGAGCGCGCGTCGCTGTCGCCGTCTACGTGCTCGGCGTAACTGCGATGTACGCGACGAGCGCCTGCTATCACCGTGGCCAGTGGACGACCGGCGCCAAACGCCGGATGCGCCGCCTCGACCACTCGATGATCCTCGTTGGCATCGCCTCGACGTACACCCCCGTGGCCGCTGTGGGCCTACCTCCTGGTACCGCGTGGGTGCTCCTAACGACCGTCTGGAGCCTCGCCGTCGTCGGGGTGGTGCTGCGGAACGCCTGGCTCACCGCTCCCCGATGGCTCACCGCTGCCGTCTACCTCGTCGTCGGCTGGGCGGCCCTGGCTGCACTACCCACGATGTGGTCACACCTCGGGGTGGCGGCTTTCGTGCTTGTGCTCACCGGTGGCTTGGTCTACTCGCTGGGTGCGCTCGTCTACAGCCGGCGCCGCCCGGACCCATGGCCGGCAATCTTTGGCTACCACGAGGTTTTCCACGCGCTCGTGGTCGTTGCCGGGCTGTTGTTCTACGCCGCCGTGCTCGTCGTTGTCACTACATAAATATGAACAAAAGCCCCGACCACGCCTCGGAAAACCGGTCAACTTACGACCGCATCGCCCCGCTCTACCTGAGCCGGCAGCTCCCCTTACCCCAGGTAGGTGCCTGGCGGCGCTAGCTCCCAACGACCCGTAAACGGGTCGGTAAACCGGTCATGGCGGCTTGTCCGTCCTCTCCGACCTCAACCGAGACGCTTTCGCCGGCGAGCCTCAGCCCCGAAACCCGCCTTAGCCCGAGCGTCGAGGGCAACGGGTCGAGGCGCACCTTGCCGGCGGGCACATCCGGCTCGATACCGAGCAAAGCAGGCACGATCCCTACCGCCGCGGCTGCAGACCAACCCTGTGGGTGGCACGCAGCCGGGTAGGGCAAAGGTGCTTCCAGGCCCCGCTGTTGGTGACCGGCGTGCAGCTCGGGCAGCCGGTAGCCAAAGCCCTCCGCCGCACGCAGCAGGCCTTCGATCAATGAGAGCGCGGTCGCTCTCGCCACCGCCCCCGGAGTACGCGCCAAACCTCGCACAGCGATGCCAGTGTCGTGCGCCCACACAGAGCCGCAGTGGTAGCTGACGGGGTTGTAGCCCGCGGACGACGCCCCGAGGGTCCTCAGGCCGAAACCGCAGTCCAAGTCGGGCGCACCCAGCCGTCGAGCGACTACGTCGCTTTCCTCGGCATTGAGGATCCCGCACCCGAGGAGGTGACCGATGTTGGAGCTGAGAGAGTCAACGGGGGTGCCGTCTTTTTCGAGCGCCATGGCCGGGTAGGGCCCCTCGGCGTCCTCGACCCAGAAATACCTCCGGAACCGGCCGGCAAGAGCGGAGGCGAACTCGCGCCACTCGTCCGCCCCGTCCAGGCCGAACGAAACCAACAGCTCGGCGCCCGCCGTGGCAGCCTGGTAAGCGTAAGCCTGCACCTCACAAAGAGCGATCGGCGGTCGTGCGAAGTGGCCGTCGCGGAACTGCACAGCGTCGCGAGAGTCCTTCCAGCCCTGGTTGGAGATCCCCTGTCCCGGTTCGTTGACGTACTCGACAAAACCGCCGGCACCGCCGGCAACTCCGGCCAGCCACCTGAGGCAGCCCTGCATGGCCGGCAAGAGGGCCTCGACGTCTCGCGCCGGCGCACCCCATTTCCACGCTTCGTGAAGCAAGCAAACCCAAAGCAAAGTGGCGTCAATGGTGCCGTAGTACACGGGCGGTAGCCGCATGGCACGACCGTCGGGACGCCCGCTAATTGAGTGGCTCGTCTCGTCGCGGCGCAGCTCGTGAAGGATCTTGCCCTCCTCTTCGTCCGTCCCGGGGCACGAGACATGTCCCTGGTAGTGGGCAAGCGAGCGAAGCGTCCCGAGGGCGAGCTCAGTCCCGAGAGGCAACAACATCCGGGCGCACCAGATCGAATCGCGGCCGAAAAGCGTCAGGTACCAGGGGGCACCCGCGGCGACGAAGTCGTCCTCGGGGCTGTCGCGCAACGCCATGCGCAGTGAGGCGATGTCAGCCAGGCTCCGCTTCACGAGCTTGGCGAGGCGTAAGTCCTCTGCGGAAATCTCCAGTTCGCTCAAGCCGCGAGAGCCACCCTCGGGCTGTGCGGCCACCACTCGCAACCCGCTCGGCTGACCTTGGAGCCCGACTGCGACCGACAATGAGACAGTCCCGTAGGCGGGGACGGAGATGTCCCAAGCGAACGTCCCCGACGTTGGCGAGAGCTCGCTCGGCTTGGGCGTTGCGGTGGCCCCTACCGAACAGCCGTCGGGGAGCTCCCACGTGAAGCCGTCGCCGGAAAGGGCCGCAGGCAGGCCCGGTGGCCTGAAACCCGCCTTGACCAGTTCGATCCTCGCAAGGTCGCACGCCAGCCGCACCTCGACGCGGCAATCCACCTGCGAGCGGGCGTAGGACCTAAGAGCCAGCTGCTCAAGCATGCCGCTCGGGTTGAGCACCCGCTGGCGCAGCACGAAGAAGGTCGGGTCGGGGCCGGCGTTGCCGAGGCCAACGGCGACGGCGTGGAACTCATTGTCCGGCCCCCCTTCCAGTTCGGCGCCCAAGAAGACAGGCTCGGCACCGTCGATGGTCACAACCAGTTCGCTGAGAGCACGAAGGTCTTGAACGTACAGGCCTTCCGCGCCACGGGCCCGGATCTGGCCGTCACGGCTCGACAGCGACATGGCGGGCGCACAGACGGCCGACGCCAGCTCGTGAAGGTACGGCTGGTGGGCGCCGGTGCCTGCCGAAGCAGCGGTGACGCCCACGGGCGCGACTTGATCGTCCATATCTCGAAAGTAGCCCTCTTTTGACCATCGGGACGGGCTGGCAAGAGCGGGTTAGTGAAAACGAAGAGTTGGGTAAGAGCCCCTGGTGGCCCGCGTGGTCCTCGTCGGCGATGACGGCGGAGAAAGCAAAGAAAAGGCCTGCGCTCAAAGTGTTCGCTGAGCGCGTCGAGGTCGCGCCACGCTGCCAGTGTGCCTTAGTGGGCAGCGATCTTGTCTTGGACGCCCTCGGCAAAAGGCGCACCAGGTGGCTCCTTCCTTGCCGGTACCGGCGGCGGCGACGTTCGGCACCGCCGCCCAGTTCACCGGTACTGGTGCGACATCTCGCAATCTTGCGGCGGCCGCCGATCGCAACCATGCGCCGCTCGCAGCTCGACGCCGGCAGCCCACAAACAACCCCCCGGTCGCGGCGCTGTAAAGGGGCCATTTTGGAACAACAGAAAGGAACATAGCAAATGAAACGATGGAAAGTGGCTACGGGACTTGGCGTCTCGGCCACACTGCTGGCGATGACCCCGGGCGTAGCGCTCGCCTCGAGCGCGCCAAAATTAACCGGCGCGACCCACGGGGTGAAACTCAATTTCATGATTGCTTCGTCGGGGCCCGCCGAGACTGCCGCCGACACGGCGGCGGCCAATGCATGGGGGAAAAAGACCGGCAACAAGGTCACCGTTATCAACTCGTCCAACCTGCAGCTGCAGCTGACGGAGGGCTTCTCGGGAGGGACGCCTCCAGATGTCTTCTACGGTGAGACGACCATGTTCGAGAGCTTGGCGAAAGAGGGCGAGCTACTTGCTGACGGTGCCCAGATCTACCCGCCGAGCGACTTTTACCCGTCGCTCGTCCAGGCATACACCTACGACCACACTTTCTATTGTGTGCCCAAGGACTCTTCGACCCTCGCCATAGAGATCAACACCCAGATGTGGAAGGCGGCCGGGCTGACCAAAGCCGACCTCCCGACGACGTGGGCCAAGCTGGCGAGCGACGCCAAGGCGCTGACCAAGGGCAAGGTGACCGGACTTGTCGTGTCTAACACGCTCGACCGCTTGGGCGCGTTCTTCGCCGAGGCAGGCGGGTCTTATATGAACAAGTCCGATACAGGCTTCGCTTTCGATTCGCGACAAAACGTCGCCGCCCTCACCTACGTCGAGGGCCTGGCGAAGAAGGGCTACCTCAAGTTCAACGACCAGGTCGACGCCGGCTGGGGCGGGGAAGCCTTTGGCGAGGGTCGCGCGGCGATGACGATCGAAGGCAACTGGATCATCGGGGCCATGCAAAGCGACTACCCAAAGATCAAGTACGAAGTTGTGCCAATGCCGGCGGGGCCATCGGGTGACCATGGGACGCTCGTTTTCACCAACTGTTGGGGCATCGCCGCCAGCAGCAAGTACACGGCTGCCGCGGTTAGTTTCGTCAAGTACTTGGCATCACCGGCACAGCAGCTCAAGTTCGCGAACGCCTTCGGTGTAATGCCATCGCGGCCCGCCGTCGCCAAGCAGTGGGCGGCCGAGCATGCCAGCACGCCGGTAGCATCCGGCAAGCAGACCCCGGACCCCGCCGCCTTCGTCCAAGGTGACGCGTACGCCCTGCCCCAGGTGGCGACAGTCGGGTTCAGCACCGTCGAGACCGCCTTCAACAACGAGATCGACGGGCTCTCAAATGGCTCTTCGAGCCCCCAGCAGATGCTGTCCAGCCTGCAGACCGATTCGCAGGCGTTGCTGGAACCCTAACTCTGTCGAGGCTCGGTGGTGCCAGGGCCGGTCGTACCAAGCACCACCGAGCCGTTTGGCACTTTCATAGGAGGGACGGATGGCGACGCTGTCGGAAAGCTCCGGGAGTGTAAAACCGGTCACCACGCAGGAGGAGCTCAGGTCCGAGGCGGCTGTGACCCGCGACGGGGCGCGCTCGGGGCGCGAAACTGGCCGCCTACGCCGGGGCGAGAGCATTTTCGGTTGGTTTTTTGTGTCCCCGGCGGTGGCCATCCTGGTGATCTTCACGGTCATCCCCATCTTCCTTGCGTTATACGTCAGTTTCACGAACTGGTCCGGGCTGACCAGCCCCTTCAGCCACAGTGTCCAACTAGTCGGCCTCACCAACTACAGGACCTTGATGACCACACCGGGCCTGTACCAGACCGACTTTGCCACCTCGATCCGCGACAACCTGTACTTCTTCGTCATCGTGGTACCGCTCCAAACCGCTCTGGCGCTGTGGCTGGCGACGCTGGTCAACAACAAGTACCTGCGAGGCAAAGGCTTTTTCCGGACCGCCTTTTACTTTCCGTCGGTTACCAGCTCCATTGCCATCACCATGGTGTTCATCTTCCTGTTCCAGGGCGACGGCGTCGTCAACACGGTCCTCGGGTGGGTCGGGGTCAAAGGGCCCAACTGGGTATACGACCAGAGCGGCCTTTTTACCAACATCCTCAATGCTTTGGGGGTCCACGACGCGGGGTGGGCTAACCACCAGTTCATCGGGCTCTCGCTCTGGGATTGGATCGCCGGGCCGTCGGTCGGTATGTGCGTGATCATTATCCTGCTCATCTGGACCACCTCGGGCACCTTCATGCTGTTCTTCCTGGCTTCCATGCAGGGCATAGGGGAGGACGTCGACGAAGCCACGGCCGTCGACGGCGCCACGCCGTGGGAGAGGTTCCGCTTTGTCACCTTGC
The DNA here is from genome assembly GCA_035508795.1 of Acidimicrobiales bacterium. Lineage (GTDB taxonomy): Bacteria > Actinomycetota > Acidimicrobiia > Acidimicrobiales > Palsa-688 > DATJMJ01. Next base: position 8,309 of record DATJMJ010000122.1, on the reverse strand, counting down.
CCTTGCTGCGCCCGGCGCTGGCGCTCGTCGTCACTTTGGGCTTCATCTCCACCTGGCAGGTCTTCGACCAGATCACCCTGACTGCTTTGGCAAACCCGACGACCATAACCCCTGCTTACTTTGCTTACCAGGTCAGCTTCCTGGACAGCGCCTTCGGCCAGGGGGCGGCGGTGGCATTCCTCCTGTTCTGCCTGATCATCTTTTTGACCGCAGTCCAGCGGCGTTTCATAAAGGAGGACCTGACAACGTGAGCAGCCGCACGTACCAGCACCACGTCCGGCGCGCCCTGGGCTATGCCGTACTTGTGCTCTTCGCCCTGATCTTCATCGCCCCGTTCATCATCACGGTGTTCACGTCGTTCAAGACCGACAGCGACGCCACCCTGCACTCGCTCGACCCCGTACCGCACCCGGCGACACTCAGCGCCTGGCAACAGATCTTCGGCATCGGGTCTTCTGCGTCGGTGGCCGATGTGCCCCGCTGGCTCTTCAACAGCGCCTTCGTGGCTGTGATCATCACCATCAGCCGCGTCTTCCTCGACAGCCTGGCGGGTTACGCCCTGGCGCGGCTCCAGTTCCGGGGCCGAAAACTGATCTTCGGTTTCATCGTGGCGACGATGGCCGTCCCCGGCGTCGTGCTGCTCATTCCCCAGTTCCTCGTGCTGAAGGAACTGCACCTTTTCAACTCGTACCCGGGGATGATCATCCCCATCGCAGTTGACGCTGTCGGCATTTTCCTCATGCGCCAGTTTTTCCTGCAGGTGCCAGTGGCGCTCGAGGAGTCGGGCAGGATAGACGGCGCCAGTACCTTCCAGATCTTCTGGATGATCGTGCTCCCGGTGGTGAGAGCTGGCCTCATAACGCTCACGATCATCTCCTTCCAGGCCTCCTGGAACCAATACCAGTTTTTCTTGATCGCCACTATCTCCCCCAAGTACTACACCTTGACGACCGGCCTGGCCAACATCATCGGCGGTGGTCTTTCGGCAGGTAACCAGTTCCCCCTCAAGCTGGGCGCATCACTGGTGACGATCATCCCGATGGCCCTCATGTTTTTCCTTCTGCAAAAGCACCTGGTGCGCGGGCGCCTTTCGGGCGCCGTCAAGGGCTAGGCGTGTCCCCGGGGGCCGTCAGTGCTTCCAGCGCACGTCAGGCCCCCGGGGCCACACCAACTTCATGTACCAGCGATCGCAGCGACGGGCAGGCTGTCCCGGAGCGCGGCGGGCATTGACCAGACCGTCGCGTCGCCGAAACCGTAAATGGACCCGTTCGCACCGGCCATGTAGTACCCGCCATCATCGGGGGTGAGGGCGATACCGACGATGTCGTTGACATACGTATGGCGCCCGGGTAGCGAACCTTTGAAGACGACGCCTGTCCCGAACACGAAGGCCCCTCCGTCAGCACCAACCAACACGTAGCCGTGCCCGCTGGAGGCAGGCAGGATGGCCCGGATGTCGTGGACGTGCTTGCCTAGGCCGGGCAGGGAACCATAAAAGTGTGTCGTCCCGAACGTGAAGACTCCACCGTCACCGCCGACTAGGAGGTACCCCTGGCCGTTCCGGGAAGCCACCATGCCCGCTACATCCTTGACATGAAGGCCCATTCCCGGTACCGACCCATGGTAACGGGCATCGCCAAAGCTGAACAGGCCGCCGTCCCGGCCTACGAGCCAGTAGCCGCGACCGTCGGACGTCGGCGCAATTGCGACGATGTCCTTGGTCGTCACCCTTTCTCCCGGGAGGTCACCGAAGGAGCGAGCGTCGCCGAAGGCCGCCACTACGCCATGGGAAGTTACGACCCAGTACCCCTTCCCTGACGGGGTGCTCGCGATGCCGACGACGGGACCGGTGGCAGCGCTCACGTTGATGCCACCCATCGCCTTGGCACCGCCGGCACCGAAAACCTCGCCAGAGCGGGCGGCGACCCAGTACCCCAAGGGCGGTAGGTTTATGACCTGGGTCAGGGCCCCGGAGGTCGAATGACCGAAGCCGGTCGCACCAGAAAACCTTGCTGTCACCGAACTGCGTGCCGCTGCCCAATACGTCGTGGTGCAGCTTGCGGTCCCCATGTGGACCGGTACGGCGCTACAGCCCGCGACCGGCCGGCCGTCGGTTAGGAACTCGACCGTGCCCGAGGAAGGTGCGGGAGAGACTTTCGCCGCATAGGCCACCGGTTCGCCGACAACTGCCGGGTTGGCGCTCAAGGATAGCGACGTCGTCGTTTGCACCACTTTCGGGGCCGTAGGAGTGACGACAGGTGCGGGTGGGACCGCAGCCGATACGTCGCCGACTACCGACATGTCGTAGGTCCCCGCTGGCGGGTTCGTCACGTCGTCGAGCACCAGCTCGATGAAGTCCCCCGCCGAAAGGTTCGCGGCGGCCATCAACGTCACCGAGCTTGTGCCCCCACCAGACAGACCACTCGGGTGAGCGGTGCGAGCCGGGTCGGTGAGATCCGCGATCGTATAGTCGTTGGCCGAAGCCGGCAAAACCGTGCCTGCCGGCGCGGCAACCGCCAACGTCGAGCTACCTCCTACCATCCCCGCAGTCAGCTTCAGGTCGCCGATGCTGTACTGCGCGGCCGCGCCCGGGGCACTCGGGCTCACCTCGATGCTGGCAAGCAGTGGCGCCGGTGACGCAACGACCGAGTATGCGGCGACAACTGCTGGGACAACATCCGAGCTCGTGGCCACGGTGAAGTTGCCGTTCGCCCCGCCGTAAGTACCCGCTGCGGGGTTGGTCAGCCCTTCGACTTCCACGAAGACCTGGTCGCCCGCCGCGATGGCGTTCGGCAAGGAGAGCGTTATGGAATTTTGGGTACCCGAACCGCCTGCGGCGGCAGTCTTGACCGAAGAGGCGGCGAGGCTCGCAGACGCACCGGTGTGGGTGGCATCGACAACCGTCACTTTGGCGCCCGCAAACCCGGTACCGGCCGGGGCTTCGAGCGTAACGGTCGCGCCAGCCGCCAGGGCGGAAAACGCTCTAAAGCCGACGACGTACTCGACACCTCCCGCTCCGGCGGTCGCGTTCGAGAGCGACACGCTCGGGTCCGCAACAGAAGTACCCAGCTGTAACTGCGCCGTGACTGCCGTCCCACCGGCGGGGGCAGCTGCGGAAACCGTATCGGACTGGGTGCTGGAAGGGTTACGGACACCGCCTACGGTCACTGAGATCTCGTCACCGGAGGCAATTGGGCCACTTAGCTTCAATGTCACGCCTTGGCCCGTCCTGCCGGAAGCGGCCGGGGAGACGGAGACCTCGCTGGGCGTGCTCGACGTCCCGGTTGTCAGGTCCGTCACCTTGTACGCAGAGGCCGTCGTCGGGAAGGCGATGTTGTCGTCTGTCCCTGTACCGGCGGATGAGGAGATGGTCAGCTCGTCTCCGGCAACCATGGCGCTTGCCGCCTTGAAGGCGCCGATGGTGTAGGTCGACGCACCTCCGACAATTGCCGGCGACGCCGTCGGAGCGAACGACGGGCTCGTCGGCGCAATTACGAACCCGGCCGTGCTAGCCGGGGCAGGGTTCGCTGACGTAGACACTTCGAGGTTGTAGGTGCCGGCTGTGGCGGGGTTCGTGGCACCGGTGACGTACACGGACACGGAGGTACCAGCAGGCAAGGACGTTGAAAGCCCGAGAGTGACGCTGTGGCCATTGGTGCCGAGCGAAAGGCTCGCCGGGGGCTGGTCGTCGGCCGAGTTGTTGTTGTCGATGACCAGGTAGTTGGACTTGGCACTCGGGAAGGTGACCGACGATGTCGGGTCTGAGATCGTGATCGTGTCACGTCCGCCGACGAGGGCGCCCGGGGCCGTGAAGCCGACGGTGTAGTTGGCCGTGTCGCCCGCCGCGTTTGGTTGCGCCGCCACAGTAGCCCCGGTGACCGAACCCGTGCCGATCATGTACTTCTCGGTCTGCACAGTGGACTGCGCAGCCGCTGTGCCCTGACTGGCTGCCGTCATGTTGGCGGCGGCGAGCAATAATGCAGCGGCCGCTGTCCCGGCGCGCACTAGGTGGGTCTTCATTTATGCTTCTCCTTTTCGACTATCTGTACGGGTCCGACCGCGAGCCCAAGCTCACGTGTCACCGTGCACCTGTACCCGGTCACCCGCGTCCTCAATTACAGGACCGAAGATCATCACGAGATCATCACTCGCGCTTCACAACTGGGAAGTGGTTGAAAAGAGGAAAACGCCTGGCAATGCGTTCAGGGCAGTGAAGAACACGTCCCTACAGCTGGTAATTTATAGAGAAACTGGCTTCTCGGTCTTCTCCAAATGCACACGGCTCTTGCAGGCCACCTATCGTCTCGCGGTGCCGAACTGTCGGGCCAGGTTTCCGTCCGATTAGTTGTGGGTACTAGTACGCTTAGCGTCCTGTGGGAGGTCCCTGGATCATTTGATGGCTCGACGTGCTCTGTCTTGGAGATTCCCAATGTGCTGGCCCTTCGCGATCGGCCTCATTGGCATCTTTTCGTTTTCGGCGGGCCGGGCGCGCTCAAAGTAAAGTGGCGCAATGTGAACTGGTTGGTCCGGGCCGCAGGCCCAAATGATGACCTCGATGCGCTTCTTACCGGTACGATCGCCTGGCCGGGGGCCGACCAGATGAGGCCGCTCTTCTCCAATACCGGGGATAGCGCCAACCGCCAGTTCGTGGCCGTTCGCGACGACCGCTTAGTCGGCTATGCCCATTGCATTGCCTCCCCGACCGCCGAGGGAGGCCGAGCTGGCGTCCATGTCTGGGTGAGCCCGGCTAGCCGGGACCTGGGGATCGGCTCGGCCCTGTGGTCGAGCGCCCTCGAGGCTGCCCGGGCAGCCGGGCTCCCCGGGGCCTACGCCGTTGCAGATTCCCAAGACCAACGGAGCCTGGACATTGCTACTTGTCATGGTGCCGCCTTGGGGGCGCTGCGCCGGGAGAGCCGCCTCGACTTGGCTGCTCTGTCCCTGCCGGTAATAGCAACGGCTGTCGGCAGGGCTACAGCAGCCGGTGTCCACTTGGCCCCCTTCAGTCCCGGCAATGAGCCGTGGGCGCAGCTCTATGAGGATTTCCTGCCCCTCCACCGGGCTACACCAGACGGCGTGGCCGGGCGCGAGCCTCCGAGCTGCGACTGGCTGCAGGTAAGGTTCTCCCAACCCTGGCAGGTCGTCTTGGCCCGGAAGGGTGAGACCACTATCGGGATGACGATGGCATTCCCTCGGGCGGCGAGCGCAGGCAAGGTAGTGACGTTCTTTACCGGCGTGAGTGCCGCCGAACGCGGGAAGGGGGTAGCAACCGCGCTGAAGGCGCACCACGCTTGGTTGCTGCGCGAGGCGGGGTGGGAGGAGCTCTACACGTGGAACATGGAGAGCAATGTCCCGATCATTGCGGCGAACGCTCACCTAGGTTTCGTGAAGGTGCGAGGGGCTCAAGCGCTCACACTGGACTTCGGGGCCGCTTCTCGATGACGTTATGGGCGCAGCACTCATAAAGCCTTGAAGTAGCGCGCCATCGGGATCAACCGGTAGCCGGCCTTCTCGTACACGCGGCGGGCCGGCGCGTGGCCAAGGTCACCACCTGTGCCGATCGTCGCCGTGCGCATTCCGGACTGGCGAAGCCACTCGGTTGCGTGCTCGGTGAGCGATGTACCTATCCCGTGGTATTGGTCCCCAGGATCGACGGCAAGCATGACCACCTCGCCGAGCAGCCGATCTTGGTCGCGGATCGTCGCAGCGGCAAAACCTCGCACTTGGCCGTCCTCGACTGCGACCCATGACCGGACCTCACGGTCAGATAGCGTCTCTCTAACCGACTTCGACTGATATTCACGCCAGTCTGCACCATGCAGCCGGGTAACAATTTCCGTGCCGATCACCTCCTCGATCGAGGCGAACACCGGCGCCCAGGCGCGGAGCGAGAGACTAACCACGGCCTCCTCGTCTGCTTGAGAGTACTGCCTTATATCGATGCTCATGACCGTTCGGGAGGCGCCGCGCCTGCACCAAGTTGTAAGCGGTCGATTACCTCCCGGACGAGGTTCGGGTAAACGAACACCTTGAAGATGACCAGGCTCGTCAGGAGCGTCGTTACATTGAGCTCGGTCTCTCGCGCTGAGCGCTCCAAAGCGACGAGGTCCACCGCTGAGCTGTCATAGCGTAGGAGGGTGCAGTGGAGGATGGAGGGTTGGTCGGCCTTCAACCCCGCACGGCCGAGCAGCTCGGCCGCTCGTGCTCTCAGTTGGTCAACCTCTTGGACGGGCGAGGCGGCGGCAAAGACGGCTGCTTGGCTCACTCGCAAGCTGTTGAAGTTGACCTCGAAGGGCCTGAGGCTCCCCGCAAGGGCCCTGAGGTCCTCGACCCATTCGGCCCCCCACCGCGACCAAATGAGGTCCTTGGGGGCTCCGTAATCCTCTCTGACCGAAAGCAGTGTCGCGACGCTCAGGTGAAGCGACTCGGGAGGGCAGACCACCGTACCGGCGCGGTGAAAGCTGCGCTGCAGCTCGGTGAAGCGCTCGAGGCAACCCGGGCCAACCTCGGCGTGCAGGTTGTAGGCGCGGGAGGGCTTCATCCACAAGGGGTCCGGTTCCGCCGTCACACTCGCTGGCACGGCTTCATTCTTCCCGACAATGCCGGCGCACGTATTCTCGGACAATGTGCTCGGCGACAGAGGTAACCCGCACGCTGTTCATTGACCGGTAAGCCTTAGGGCATGTGACCGCTCAGCCAATGCCTTCACGCCCTCGCCGGCGCGTGGTGGGCGGGGCCCTTCTTCGTGAGGGCCGCGTCCTGCTGGGCCACCGTCATCCCAGCAGGACGCACTTCCCCGGCGTGTGGGACGTGCCTGGAGGGCACATAGAACCGGGCGAGAGCCCACAGGCGGCGCTCGAACGCGAGCTGCGAGAAGAGCTCGGCGTCGTAGTTGACCTCGGTGGCCGCGACCCAGAGTTCCGCCTGGTCAACGCCGACTACGAGCTCAGTCTGTGGCTGCTACCGGCTTGGCAGGGCGATGTGGCCAACCTCGCCCCAGACGAGCACGACGCATTGGGCTGGTTCGCCGGGGACGAGGTCGGTTCGCTCGAGCTGGCCGACCCTAACTACCTCAGGGTGCTCTCCGCAGCCTTGGCCGCCGGCAAGGCTCAGCTCCAATGGTCCAAGGACGGCAAGAGCGTGACCAAATCATCTCGTCCGGCCGCCGCGCGCCTTCCATGACTTTCCGTGCCGTGAAAGGGGCGCCGCTTGGCCCGAAGTTCCCCAATGGTGCACCTGCTCCACCTTCAAATGTGGCTACGCAGCCCTAACCCACTCGTCGTTCAGCACACCGAGACTTTGGGCGAGCTGTTGGCGACCGATCGTCGGATGGTTAGTGGATCCTCTTAGCCTAGGAGCACGGCGGGAACCCGATCGCAACCGCCGGGAGTGTCGATGCCTTCGTACTAACAAAGTGCCCGAAAAGTAACGGCAGGTGCGTGATGCGCCTCGCTCGTCCACGATGATCAGGTCGAGCAGGTCATTGGGCGACGCGGTGGTTTACGACTCAGAAAGGGAGCCGCCAACCCTTTTCGCGAGCGCCGAGCAGTACTACCCTGCCGGCGGCCCTTTCGAAGAAGTCACCCATCCTGTCGAACCCCTCGCAGCCCTGGCTCGCCGGGTTGTTGCAGGAGCTCGATCACTCTTCCATCGTCCAGCCGAAGTCGAACGGTGAGAGGGTCTTTCTTCGGGACTGTTGCACCCTCAATGCGATGCCCTATGACGCTCTCGACCTCGAAACCCAAATGTGGCGTGCGCAGGGCGTCCAATCGAACGAGCGCATAGCGGAGCTGGCTCCGGGCAAGGGAGGTCAGCGAGGCAACCCTGACGACATCCAGTCGGTCAACCGTGCACCGGTACGTCAGGTCGACGACGGACTCAGGGATGTTGCCATCTGTGGAGGAAGGAACCGGTAGGTACCCGACGACGTAACCACCGAGCAGGTTCCCCCGGTCCACTGTTGTCAGGTCGTCAGGGTCGATAAGCGGGCTAGCGACTACAGAGCGGTCGAGCGAGTTGTCAGCCGTGGCCGCTGCCTCTGCGTCGTCCTCGGTGTGCCCCAGCGCTATTAGCTCTGAACGACGCCGGTTCCACTCCTTCTCGAGTTGGCAGTCGTGTGACGTGACCATGACAAGACCGAAGCCGGTGAACACCCGAAGGGGCTCGTGCCCGGGTTTCGCATCGTCCAAGACCACTTGCTGCGCGTCCAGCTGGTCCCACTGCAACGGGCTGTGACCGTCGTCCGCGGTGATCCGGCTTACGCCCGACAGTAGGATGTCGCCCTGCTGGAGGCCGCCAGCTTCTGCCGCGTA
>DATJMJ010000121.1:0-12593 GCA_035508795.1 Acidimicrobiales bacterium | reverse complement strand
GCCGGCGCTCATCTGAGGCGAGGAGGGTGCCGGCGTTCACCCGGCCTCGCCCGCGGCTGTAGCGGGAGCCGTGCCCGGTGCTGGCGGGGGGGCAGGCGCCGTGGACGAGGGCGCGGCCATCACCGCGACGGGATCCGGGGCGATGTCCTGGCCAGCGCCAGAGGCGGCGGCCGCGGCGGGACTAGAGGCGGCGGCCACCGCGGGAGCAGCCGTGTTTATGCCCTGGTCCGAGGCCCAGCGCCCGAGGTCGCGACGTTCGATAGCGGCTGCCATGAGATCGGGGAAGAGGTCCGGCGTGCAGGCGAAGGCGGGCACCCCGACTGCTGCCAGAGCTGAAGCGACCTTGTGGTCGTAGGCCGGCGAGCCGTCGTCGTTGAGCGCCAGCAGCGCGACGGCCACAACGCCGGCTTCCACCATCGACGCCATCCGGGCGATGAGCTCGTCACGCAGGCCTCCTTCCACGAGGTCGCTCACCAGGACGAACACCGTGTCCGCCGGGCGCGTTATGAGCGTCTGGCAGTAAGCCACAGCACTGTTTATGTCAGTGCCGCCGCCCAGTTGGGTGGCAAAGAGCAGCTCCACCGGGTCGTCGAGCTCTTCGCTGAGGTCAACGACGTTGGTGTCGAACACGACCAGCCGTGTCCGCACCGCCCGCATGCCGGCCAGCACCGCCCCGAAGACGCTGGCGTAGACGACTGAAGCCGCCATCGAGCCGCTCTGGTCGATCGCCAGCACGACGTCACGCTGAAAAACCTGGCGGCGCCGGCCGAACCCGACCAGCCGCTCGACCACGATCGTTTTTTGGCGGGGTTGGTAGTGCTTGAGGTTGGCCCGCACGGTGCCGGCCCAGTCGATGTCGCCAGGACGTGGCCGCCGTGCCCGGGTGGAGCGATTGAGCGCGCCTGTTATGGCGGACTGCATCTTCTGGCGAAGGCGCGCCTCGAGCTCGTCGGTCACGGTGCGCACCACAAGCCGTGCAGTCTCCCTGCTGTGAGCGGGGATGACGCGGTTGAGCCCGACCAGAGTCGCGACGAGTGAGACGTCGGGCTGGACCGCGTCGAGCATTTCCGGCTCGAGGAGGAGCTGGCGCAGTCCGAGGCGGTCCATCGCGTCCTGCTGCATGACACGTACGACACTTGTCGGGAAATAGGTTCGGATGTCCCCGAGCCAGCGCGCTACGACGGGCGCCGACCCTCCCAGCCCGGCCGATCGAGGGCCTGTCCTCGATCGGTTTTCGCGGCCGGCGAGAACTCCGCTCCCGAGACCACCCGCTTCCCGGCCACCGGCCCCGTCCCCGTAGAGCAGCGACAGCGCGTCGTCCCGCCCGGCGTCCTCGCCGCTCAAAGGGCCCGGCAGGAGGCCCTCAGCCTCGGGACCTAGCACTAGGCGCCACCTCCGGCGCCTGTCGGCAGCCGCACCCGTGCCTGTCGGCGTGCTCACGCTATTTCGGGCGGTTCGCCGCCACGCCCGATGTCATGCCCACTGTCGAGCCCACCCCGGTGCTCTCCGTCGCCCCCACCGCCGCCCCCACCGCCGCCCCCACCGCCGCCCCCACCGCCGCCCCCACCTCCGTGCTCACTCCCGTGCTCAGTGGCGTGCTCGGTCGCATGGTGGTTTGCCGGGGCCTCCGGCGCCGGCGCTCCCAGCGCGCCGCGATGCGGCCCGAAGATCAACCGCAGGACAGGCAATACCGCCCGAGCGCGCTCGGGGTCGGTCGCTTCGCCGAGGGAGCCGCCTGCACCCACCGCCTCGCCGGCACTCGCCGCTCCACCCGCCCCGGGACCGCTGTCGCCGAGGTCACCCACGCGCGCCGCGGAGGGCCCACGGCCGTCGAGGTGGGCCGCTGCGCGGGCAATCTGGCGGCTTTCGCCGGGTTGGAAAGTAGCGAACGAACGCCGCAGCAGCGGCAGCACGTCATCGAAAACCTCCTCGCTCACCGAGGAAAGCCACTCGTCGATGAGGGCGAGGAGGACCGGGTCGTGCACAAGTACCAGCCCGCTCCCAGAGACCAGGCCCTCGACCCACCCGGCGCCCCGGGAAGGTTCCTCCCCCGGCGAAAGTGCAGAGGCGAGCCGTGCCGCCACGTCGGCGGCCTCGATTTCGCCTGCGTCGAGCAGCACCCGGCAGCAGCGCCCGACGAGCAGCCCGGAAAGAGTGGCCGAGGCGCTTACGGCTTTTAGGGCTTCGTTCCACTCCGTGCGCAGTGGCGCGTCATCGAGAACGGTGAGGGCGGCCGACACGGAGGTGACAAGCCCTGTCATTGCCTCGGCGGCTTCCTCGTCCAGGTTGGCGCAGGCGGGCACGAGGCCGGCGGCCGCTCTTGCCACCAGGGCGCGCACAAGACCGGTGACCGCTTTGGCATCGCTCTGGCGCACGCTGCCGTAGCGGGCCACGCGGGCGAGCGGGAGGACCGCCTCCATGAGCTCGGCTACATCGCTGCTGAGGGCGGCCCGGCTATCCAGGGTCGCCATCACCGGAGGAAGGGCGGTCGGCAGGTCGGCCAGGAGGCAAGCCTCCATCACAAGTGTGACCCCGGCCACGTCGCTCGCTTCGCTTGCCCGCTCGACCGCCCGGCTACTGGCTGCCGCCTCAACCGTGGCGCCGTAGACGCTCGCTTCCACGACCCTCACTGCGAGCTCCGGATGCCACCCGAGCGCCCAGGCCTCGCGGAAGGTGCCGGTGCCACGCGTTTCGAAGCTAGGGGTACCCCAGGGCACGCCGAGAAGGTTGAGGCGGTGCAACAGGTGGCTGCGTTGCAAGTCGGTGTCCTTACGGAGGTCGAGCTCGATCTCCTTTGGGACGGGGGCTGGCTTCATGCGGAGCCGGCGTTGCTCCGATGCAAGGTCGGTCGCCAATGCCACCATCGGCGTCTCGGGCGGTACCTCGCCGATGACGTCGCCGACCACCAACTTTCGGGCGACGAGGCCGAGGACCTGGTCGCTGCCCCCGGTGATGGTGGCGCGCACGGCGTCGGTGCACTCGGACAACCCGGCCAGCGGTCGGCCCCTGATACTTGCCAGGGCGTCGGCGAGGCGGACGGCGTCGATGGCACTGGCAGGTGGGGCATCGACGCGTTCGTCGCGCAACAAGCTTGTCACTTTTACCATCCAGCGCTCGATGGGCCGGTCGGGGCTCGAGTAGAGGTGCTCGTACCAACCGGGGGATGTGACTCCTGCCCCGTAGCCGCTGGCGAAGCTCAACCGGTTGTAGGTCCACGGGGCCCAGGTGACTACGGCTCTTTCACGGGGCAGCCCGGCGAGGAGCTCCTGGTCGGCCCGGGCGGGGCCAAGCTCTGCCAAGACGGGGGCGTGCCAGGCACCACAGACGACGGCGACTCGGTCGTGCACTTTCGCCGCAGCCCGGACGTGCTGGCGCATCGAGCCCTCGCGGCGCGCCTCTAGTTGGTCGGGCTCGGGCGAGTGCGCCCGGAGTTCGGCGATGGCCTCGATGATCGCCTCCCAGGGCCCATCCCCCAGGCGGTGCTCGATCACGTCTTCCCACCAACGTTCGGTGTCGTCGTAGCCGGCCGCCTCGGCCAGAAACGACAACGGGTCGCCGGTCGGCCGCGGGCCGCGCGCCTCCTCGCTCTGCAGCATGACGCCTGCCGGGAGGTCGATCATCTGCACCGGCACCCCGGCGAAAAGGCCGTGCCGGAGCGCCACCCATTCGGGTGACCACGTTGCGAAGGGGTAGAACGCCGCTTTGGAGGGCTTCCCGGGCAGGTAGCTGAGCAAGGCCACCGGCGGGCGCATGGCGGGAGATGCAGCCAGGGCGAGGACGGGCGCGGCCTCGGGTGGGCCCTCGATGAGGACGGTGCTCGGTTGCCACGACCTCAAGGCCGCCTCGAGGGCGCGGGCCGATCCCGGCCCATGATGGCGGATCCCGAAAACCCTTACGCTCATTGACCGACCAGCCGCGGGCGACGTCCGGGGGTCAGCCGAGCGCCCGGCACGCCTGGTAGAGGTCCGACCAGCCGTTGCGTTCCTTGACCACAGTTTCCAGGTACTCGAGCCAGGCCACTTGGTCCTGCACCGGGTCCTTCACCACCGCTCCGGTCAGGGACGCGGCGATGTCCTCGGGCCTCATCTCCCCGTCACCGAAATGGGCAGCGAGCGTGAGACCGTTGGTGACCACTGAAATGGCCTCGGCCGTGCTCAAAGTTGCCGTCGGTTGCTTGACCCTGGCGCGCCCGTCGACCGTTGTGCCGTTGCGCAGCTCCCGAAAAACGGTTACAACTCGCCGGATTTCTTCCAGGCTCGGGGCGGCGGGCGGCAGTTCGAGCGCCCGGCCGATCTCGTCGACGCGCATGCGCACTATTTCCACCTCCTCCTCCAGCACGGCCGGGAGCGGCAGGACGACGGTATTGAAGCGACGGCGTAATGCTGACGACAGCTCGTTGATGCCCTTGTCGCGGTCGTTGGCGGTGGCGATTATGTTGAAACCCTTTTTCGCCTGGACTTCAGTGCCCAGTTCGGGAATAGGCAGCGTCTTTTCGGACAGGACCGTGATGAGGGCGTCCTGTATGTCCGAAGGGATCCGGGTCAGCTCCTCGATGCGGGCGATCGAACCTTCCTGCATGGCGCGCATCACCGGGCTCGGCACGAGAGCCGACTCGCTCGGGCCCTCGGCGATGAGGCGGGCATAGTTCCAGCCGTAGCGGATGGCTTCCTCCGTCGTGCCCGAGGTCCCCTGTACGAGCCCGGTCGACTTGCCGCAGATGGCGGCCGCAAGGTGCTCGCTCACCCAGGTCTTGGCCGTCCCGGGGACGCCGAGCAGCAACAGTGCCCGGTCGGTGGCGAGGGTAGCAACAGCGACCTCCACCAGGCGCCGTGGCCCGACGTACTTGGGCGTCACCGTAGTGCCGTCGGAGGCGGCGCCGCCGAGGAGGTAAGTGACCACGGCCTGCGGCGAGAGCCGCCACCGGGGAGGTCGCGCGAGCTGGTCGCAGCGGGCGAGAGCGTCGAGCTCGGCCGCGAACTGCTGCTCGGCGTGGCGGCGCAGGACGGTTGTGCCGTCTGTCCCACCCTGGCAGGCGTCGGAGGCCGGTGCGGTCATTGAGGCTCCTGGTATAGGGCTTGGCGGAAACGAAGGACGGCGAGCATATCGCTGAGGCGCCGTTCCCAGAAGCTTCGCGCCACCATGCGACGGTCTTCGGCTACCTGGGCAATGGCATGCAGGGCGCTTTCGGCAGCGGGCAATTGGCCCGGGTCGGCGCGCAGTGCCACGGAGGCCAGGTGTTCCCGGACGATGAGGGCGCCGGTCATGTCGTTGGCCGCGATCAACCGCGCCAACGAGCCGAAGAACACCAAGCTAAGCCGTGCCGACCACGGCCTCGGGTGGGGCACGAGCGCCTCCATTGCACCCTTGCGGGCTGGCTGGCCCGCCAGCGCGACCATTGCATCGTCCACGAGCGCCGGAGGGAGGAGGTTGCGCAACTCGCCCAGCGGCGCAGCCCCTTCGGCGAAAAGGGCTTCGGCCCACTCCGCATTGGCCTGCGCGACCGCGGCGCGCGCCCAACCGCGCACGAGCGACTTGTCTGCAGCCTTGCCGGCCAGCCTGACGAGATCCCGAGCGGGGAGCCCGAAACGAGCTGGCCAAGCCTGCAAAGCGGTTGCTGCCACGAGGTCCTCGAGCCCGGCCGCCTCCCTCACCTCGAACCGCGGGTGCAGCCGGCCGGCAAGCCGCACCGCAGACGTGGCTCGCCGCTCGGCGTCGGCCATCAAGCGGCTCCCCGGGAGGGACGACAGCAGAGAAATAGCTGTGCGCCTGGCATCTTTTTGCCGGTCCCGTGCCGCAAGTTGGAGAAAAGGTTCGTCGGAGAGCGATAACTCCTCGGCGAAGATGGCCACGATGGGTGCCCTCGTGGCGTTGGGCTCGGCGCCCCAAATGCCCTCCACGAAACTCCTTGCAAGTGCCGGGTCGTGGCGGCGGCATTGGCGCAACGCGGCGAGCCTTTCCTCGTCCCCTCTCGCCCACTTCGCCGCCAGAGCCTCGGCTGTCCATTCACGCCCCGCTTCGGGCCCGGCGGGGCTCAGGGCGGCGAGCCAGGCCCAGTCCGGGTTGAGCTCGGCCAGCCAGTCGCCAAGCGGCCCGGCCACGGTTGCGATGGCGGCTGCGTGCTCGGGGCCGGTGGCGAGCAGGACCGGGACCATCTCGGGCGGCAGACGCCCGCCGAGGCGTCCCGCCACCTCGAGCCACTCGGCCAGGACGGGCCGGAAGCGCCGGTCGGCAAACAAGGCAGTAAAAGCGGCCACGATCGCGCCCGGGAGAGGCGGCCGGGCGTCTTCGGGAGCCGCCGGGAGCGCCCTGCCGGTGGCGGGGAGGGGACGGCGGCCCGTCTCGCGGAGCGCCCATAGGACCGAAGCGGTGGTCATAAAGTCACTGTCCAGGCCGGCGAACTCAGTGAGGATGCCACCCCCGGCCGCGCTGAAGGGACGGCGTTCCGTACCGAGCACCGCCGCGGCGACGAGCTCCTCCCAGCTCGTGGTGGTGAGGGTGGAAGAGCTCACAGGACGACCAATTTGCCGTCAACCCAGCTGCTGAGCGGTACGACGCCGTCCTCGTCCCATTCCCCTGCGATATGGACAGGGCGGCCGGCGGAAATTGCCAGCAACCGCCACGATGCCGGCGGTGCGACCACGAGCGGGAGGGACCGGCCCTCGGCGTCCACGATCGACCATTGGCCCCGGTCGTAGCGCGGCGTGACGGCGTTGACCGATACAGGCCAACGCTCGAGCCACGGGTCCTTGCTCACGGCCGAACTGCGCGCTTGCGCCGCTTCGTCGAGCGTCCCCCATGCCGGAGGGGCGCCGCCGGGCACCGCGGCCAGGTCGGTGCGCTCTGCCACCAGGACTCTCAGCGCCGACGGTCCGGGAAAGCGGGCGACATCGGCCTCGATAACGTTGCCCGGCCAGAGCTCCCAGGCAAAAGGTGTGCCCGGGCGGGCAAAATCGACTACTACTGCCAACTTGGCTGTGGTCAGGCCCCACAACCATGTGCGTTGGGCGCGTACCTGTTCCTCTTCGGTGACCCTGCGGGCGGTCACGTACCACTGGTCGTGCTCGCGTGGACCGGCAAGCACCAGGGCGCTCGGCCAGGGCCACCCCGCCGCAGTACGCAGGCCGGCCCTGCTTTCGTCGGGTAGCTCGTCATAGCGGGCCCACCCCGCAGCCAGGAGGTGCAGCCGGGCCACTTGGCTGAGCAGGCGCCCCGGCCAGCCGTCGCCGCTGCGCACGACCCCGGGCAAACGGCGAACGCGTGCGGCGGCAGCTGGCGCTTGCGCGTCGACCAGACGGGCTGCCATCGCGTCCCAAAACCCGTACGGCTGGGCCTCGGCATGCCCGAACCCGTGGCGTACCAGGTCGCCCAGCCAGCGGTCGAGCTCGGCCATACCCGCTACGATCTTGCGCTCCCGTTCCGCCGCCCGTGCGGCAGCAGCTTCGGGGTCGACCGTTCTGGTTGGCGGTGGTTCGGTGGCCTTTTCGGTTACCTCGGGGGCGTGTTTGCCTGCCACCGCTGCGGTGATACCACCGCCTTTGCTCCTCAGGTTGCGCGCCGCCAGCCAGGCCGCTGCTTCGGGTGGTGGTTTGCCGGGGGGGACGGCGGGAGAGCCGTCGGCCCACAACAGGAGCAAGGCCACGGCGTGCTTGCAGGGGAACTTCCTGCTCGGGCAGCTGCACCTGTACGCCGGGCCCACCACGTCACAAACGACCTGATAGGGCTCCTTGGCACTGCCGCGGCAGGTACCCCAAACACCGCTTTCGTCATAGCCCGTAGCCGACCAGGCCCCCGGTGCCGCAAGCGCCCTGGCCGCCTTGAGGGCCGCCCCGTCGGGAGCCAGGGCCATAACTTCCTTCGCCGCCGGACGGCTCACGGCCAGCAGACTACCGACCCCCTGGGACGCGCCTAACGAGGGTGAAGCAGCCTGCGTGGGCACCGGTCCCAAGCCCGAGGAAAGATCAGGGCCTACTGAAGTGCACCGAGGGTTATGCCCTCGACAATGCGGCGCTGCGCTATTACGGCGACCACCAGGATGGGCGTTATGACGATCAAGGCGGCCGACATCAACAGGTCGTAGTCGGTGCTGAACTGGGTCTGGAACACCGATAGGCCCTGGGAAAGGACCTCCATATTGGTGGTGTTGACCACGATCAGGGGAAAGAGGAAGTTGTTCCAGTTGTAGAGGAACGAGATTATGGCAAAAGCCGCGATGATGGGCGTCGCCAGTGGTGCATAAACCCGGCTGAAAACCTTCCACTCGGGGGCGCCGTCGATGCGGGCCGCCTCGCCCAGTTCGTAAGGCATGCCCAGGTAAAACTGGCGCACGAGGAACGCTCCGAGAGCAGAGGCAATGTTGGGGACTATCAGGCCCTGGTATGTGTTCAGCCAGTGGAGGTCTGCCAGGATCTGCACGACAGGCACGATGACGATGGTAAAGGGGACCATGAGCCCGGCGATCAAGACGTAAAACAAGATCCGCTTGCCTGGGAACTCGAACATCGCGAAGGCATAACCTGCCAGCAGCGAACTGCCTATCTGGCCGAGCGTCGCACCTACGCTGAAGATCACGGTATTGACGAACCAGCGGCCGAACGGCGCCGAGTCCCACGCGCGTACGACGTTGTGCCATTCCCAGTGGCTTGGCCACAATGACGCCCGTAGGTTGATGATCTGGTAATTGGGCTTGACCGCAGTCCCCAACATGTAGACGAGGGGGAACAGTACGATCAGCACGGCCAGGACCAGTAGCGAGTAGATCAGTGCTCTCGAGCGCAAGCGCGACTTAAACATCGCGCCGGGCTCCCCGCCCGAAAAAGCCCACGAGCACGACAGTTATGACCAGGGAGGCGACGAAGAGGATCACGCCCATGGCATCTGCCAGTCCGGTATTGAACTGCACAAAACCCTGGTTGAAGATGTAAAACAGGGCAGTGGTAGTGGCTCCGTTGGGGCCGCCATTGGTGAGGATGAAGATCTGGGTGAACGTCTGCAGGCCGGCCAGCGTCGTGATGACACAGATGAGGACGGTCTGGCGACGCAGCAACGGCCAGCGGATATGGCGGAAGCGCCGCCATGGGCCGGCGCCGTCGACGGCCGCAGCTTCGATCAGGTCGAGGGGGAGCGTCTTGAGAGCGGCCAGGTACAAGATGACGCACTCGCCGAAGAACTGCCAGATGCCGAAGGTCAACACCATCAGCAGGGCGAGGGATGGCGACGACGAGAAATTACCTTGAGGGAGGCCGAAGGCGCCCAGGGCCCGGTTGACAAAACCGAAGCCGGAGGGGGCGAAAAGGTTGCCCCAGATCAAGGCGGTGGCCACGGGTGGCACGACTAGCGGGATGATGAAGGGCGCCCGCAGGTACTGCACGCCGGGCACGTTGACGTTGAGCAGCAGCGCAATAGCGAGGCCAAAGCCCATCGTGAGGACCACGAAGATGACGGTGTAAATGGCCGTGACCCGCAAGGCCTGCGTCCCGCCCTGAGACAGTGCGTCGCTGTAGTTTTGCAGGCCGACGTAGGACAGGGACTTCGCGAAGACCCCGCCGGCGAAAAGGCTCCGCCAAGCCAGCATGCCAAGCGGCAGGAGGGAAAACGTTGCCGTCAGTACGACGGCGGGTGCGATGAAGAGATAAGGCAGCGCCAGTGGGCGCGGGCCTACGCTACGGCCGCGCCCGTTTGTGGTCCTCCGGCGGATGAGCCGGGCCCTCCCGGTCTGCGCTCGACCCGCATTGGCGGGCGGGGCCGAGCGGGTGCCGGGAGGGCCCGGGACCATTAACCGTTTTTGGCCAGCGAGGCGTCCGCCTCCTGGGCGGCAGTCGCAAGTGCCTGTGAAGCTGTCACGCTACCGGTGAGCGCATCGTTGATCTCGGTGTACAGGTCTGCAGACACGGCGCCCCAATCGGAGTTGATCGGCCGCACGCCGCCGTACTTCACGATGTTGGTGAACACGTTGTAGCCGGGGGCTTTGGCGGGGAGCGCTCGGATCGCCGGTTGGCTGACCTGGTCGGGCGAATCGGGCTCGCCGAAGTCCTGCGAGGCGATGTAGGCGCCTTCTTTGGGCGTGGAGAGGAAATTGAT
The DNA here is from genome assembly GCA_035508795.1 of Acidimicrobiales bacterium. Lineage (GTDB taxonomy): Bacteria > Actinomycetota > Acidimicrobiia > Acidimicrobiales > Palsa-688 > DATJMJ01. The sequence continues at coordinate 2,516 of DATJMJ010000121.1, read as the reverse complement.
GAAGGCCAGGCCGGCTTGGTCCTGCGCCGCCGTGGTCTGGAAGAGGGCGCTCACGGCCAAGCCGATGTTGGTCGACGGGCCGGACGACCCGGCAGGGAAGGGGGCAACTCCGTAGCTGAAGCCCTTGGGGACGGTGGCGAAGTCGACCCAGATACCGTCGGTCACCATCGCCACGGCATTGGACTCGAACGCATTGCCACCGTCGTAGCTCCCGTTGGAGGCGAAGCTGGCGGACGGGGCGGCCTTGTCCTTGATGAGGTTGACCCAGGTGCTGAGAGCCGCGACGCCCGCTGCGCTGTCGAAGGCGGCCTTTGTCCCGGCGCTATTGAGCAGCTGGCCTCCGTCGCCCCAAAGGACCGGCTCCCAGTCGTAGGAGATCCATTCGGCGTCGCCGAGGGGGACATAAAAGCCCCAACGCTTGGCGGCCGGGTCGGTCAATTTGATGGCGTCGGCTGTCAATTGTTTCCAGGTCGTCGGCGGCGCGGCGATACCGGCTGCCGCAAAATCTGCCTTGTTGTAGTACAGGGCGATGTCGCCGAAGCCCGACAGCGCCATGCCGAGCTGCTGGCCCTTGTAGAAAAGCGACTTCCTGATGAGGGGGTAAAGGCTGTTGGTTGCCGGGACCTTGCCGGTCAGCGGGATCAGCTTGCCGCTCTCCTGGTAAAACGGGAGGTCGTAGGGTTGCTGGTCGATGACGACGGTCGGCTGCGTGTTTGTCTTGAGGGCGGCAGTCACCTTGGGGAGGAACTCGTCCGATTTGGCGATGAAAGAGCCCTCGGCCTTGTAGCCCGGGTGGGCGGCGTCGAAAGCACTGTCAATTGCGGCTATCTCCGAGGTACCCCAACCGCTTGTCCAGTACGTGAACGTTACGGGTGCAGCTGCGTTCGCGGAGCCAGCTACCGCCGCAACGGTGGAGCCGACCACCATGGCCGACACGGCGACGGCGGATAACTTCTTATTCGACCTTCGGTACACTTAACCCTCCTATATCCACTAAGTGGATAGACCCGATTACCTTACATATATCTAGCGGGACGCCAATCGCAGCGCAAGCCGGGTGCCCAGCGTCAATCGCAATCGCACCATGCTACGCGCCGCCGCCGCGCGGCGTAGGTCGAGGTCACGCACCCCTCAAAGGGACCGCGGTTTCGAGCACCAACGTGTGCGGGTTTGAGGCCCCTGTTGATAGCGCCTGCCCGGTCATGCCGACGGCCACGCAACCCCCGGTGGTACAGGCGACGTCCTCCAGGCCAGTGTGCAAGGGCAGCGGGCCTGGTAGGGCTTCGGGGGCCCAGTGGCCGGCAGACTCCCTGTCGATGAGCGCCCCTTGGGGGTCGACGATCGCACCTGCTTGGGTGACGTTGACCTCGGCAACAGAGACGCTGGAGACGGCGCCCACGGCCAGGCACTCGACCTCGGTGCACCGCACGCCCCACAGCCCCGAGGGTTTGGCCACAGTGGCTGCCGGCCCTGGGACGACGACCCAATGTCCTGCCCGCCTCACGAGGACGGTCGGCGCGGCCTCGCCCATTTCGCCGACGGCCATGCAGGGCTGCGGGATGCGACAGGCGACCGAGGTCAGGCCTTCTGCAAAGGGAGCGCCCGTCCCGGGGCTCGGGACCTGCGACCACTTGCCGCCGCTCAGGGAAAGGACGAGCGTTTTGGTGCCGTGAGCAGTGAGCTCGACTCCGACCGCAACGCAGTCCGTGGCTGTCGGGCAGCTCACACCGCTCAGGAAGCCCGGGATGGAGGAAGAGAGTGCCGGCATCGCGCTCAGCCACCTGCCGTTTTCGAGGCGTACGGCCCAGGGCCGGTCACCTCCCTCCGCGTAACCGCCGTAGATGTCGCCGACAGCGAGGCAGTCGCCTGGAGCCGGGCAGGTGACGTCAACCAGGTAAGCACCTAGGGTGCCGGCGGGGCGCGCCGGCGGCTGGACCAACGACCAGCGCCCTCTCGAAAGCGTCTCTATCAGCTGGCCTCCCCCTTTTGGCCTGGTCCAGTAGCCGACGGCAACGCAGTCACCCGGCGCCGGGCAGGCGATCTTCAGCAGGTAGGCGCGTTGCGCCCCCGTAGGCAGCGGGAGCGTGGCCTCCCTCCAACGGTTGCCTGCCATTGTCTCGACGAGCGCTGGCGCGAAAGTCGGGGAGACGGCCTCGTTGCCGACGGCTATGCAGCTGGTCGGCGACTCGCACGTGACCCCTGCCAGGAAGCCCGGCACCGCCCCCTTCCCCGCGATCTGTGCGATGCGCCAGGCGGGAGCCGCCACCGCAGTCCCAGCGGTGGCCGCCACCGCGCACCACCCCGCCGTCACCACCGCGCCGATGGCCAACACGGCGCCAGCGCGCCAGTTGCGACGGCGGCCCCGGCCGCCGGTGTAGCCCCAGCCGGCCTGGCGACGCGCCCGGCCCGGATCGTCCTTGACCACTACGAACCCTTTCGTCTGTTGCCACAAAAGTACTGGCCACGGCATTACCCGGGCAGGGAACCGCATTCTCGCATAGTTCCCGGAGCGCGAT
>DATJMJ010000120.1:0-2348 GCA_035508795.1 Acidimicrobiales bacterium | reverse complement strand
GGTGCCCCTGTGGAGGTCCACCCTCACGTAGTTGCCGTTCGCGTTGGGGACGCCAGCGGCGGTGATGGTAGTGGCCGTGCCGTAATCGCCAATGGCACCGGTTATGACGATGCTGGAGCGGATACCGTTACCCGTCGGGCTAGCCCAGACCCTTATCCCGCCACCAGCGGGCATCGCCGGTGCGGCCGCGGCCAGGGCAGCCCCGGCACCTAACAGCACGCCGGCCAGCGCTAGGCAGGCGGTCACCATCTTGACTTCTTTCATATCTACCTCCCGGTGCTAGGGACCTTTGGTTTGGGGGCTTCCAGTTCGGCTCGGATGGCTCTCGCACCGCGCCTTTGGAGGTCGTAGTGCCGTGCCTATAAGACCTTGGCGCCAAGGCGCGTTGCGGTCCAAGTGTGCCGGTCGTGTGGGGCTCGGGGACAGGGTGGAGCCTTGCCTTTTCGATGAGTGCTAACCACACCAGGCTGACAAAGGCCGGGTCAGCTAACCGGGCTCGACCAGGCAACAGAGTAGACGACAGCACGCGCCTGGGCGAAGGGCAAATAGCTCACCAGCCCAATGAATACGTCACTAGGGTCGCTCGAAAAAGGGGCAAAAGGGTTCGCGGCGATTACCGCAGGCTTACCGGGACTGGCCGACCGCGATTAACTGAGTTGCGGCCGCCAAGTCCCACCCGAGGGCCCCTTTGAGGCGTATGTGCAGCGGTTCCTCATCGAAGCGGTGAAGGCCGGGAGATCGCTCCCACCGGAGCGAGCTAGAGCCAATACTCTGGCGCCAGGCGAAAGGAGGCTGATATGAGCGAACCTGGGAGCAACCTCGCAAGGGTACTCGAAGTCTGGGGGGAGATATCTCGCCGCCAGACGATGGCGCCACTCTTGGACGCGATGTCGGAAAACGTAGTGTGGCAGGGCCTTCTGCCCGAACTCGTCTGCCGTGGCAGGGACGAAGTCGGCAGCGTGCTAGGCGGGGCCCGCGGTGGACGGCTGCCAAGGGTTACCCGTCTCGAGGCAGAAGAGGTGGCCGACCGGGTTGTCGTCACGATCGAGGGGCCAGACATCCCCCCGGGCCGGGCCGGGCCCGCGCTCGAGCCGGTGGGTGGGCCGCGCACCCTGGTGTTGTCGTTCGAGGACGGCAGGATCGTGCGCATGGAGAGCTTCGCTACCCGCGAGGAAGCTTTGGGAGTTGCCACCTGAGCAGCCCGCCGACCATGCCCGGGACAGGTCGCTGTGGCCGGGCACGACCAGGGGGTGGGCGCGCCGAGGGTGGTACCCTCAGGCGTGACCGAAGCGGAGGCTCGCGAGCAAGGTCTCGGCCCCCGGCGGCCGTGCATCGGCCGGGAGGAGTTCGCCCAGCGCCGGCTCAAGCTCACGGAGTGGCTCCCGGAGCGCGGGTTCGACGCCTGGCTCGCCTACGGTGACGACGGCGAAGTAGCCGGTCCCGACCATGTCCGTTACCTGAGCAACGTCGCGCCCCATTTCGAGCCGGTCGTGCTCGTAGGGAGTAAGGGCGGGAGGTCCGTGCTGATCACGGGACCCGAGACGGCGGAGTAAGCCCGAGCCATCGTGGCCGGGGGCCTAGAGGTGCTGTCGATCAGCGAGCTCGCCCACAGCTCCGAGGAGTACCCGACGATACAGCTCCGCAGCGGCCTCGACGCGGTCCGCGAAATTGTGGGCGACGCAGCCGCGGTGGCGTTGCTCGGTGCCGACCGGATCCCGCGTGGCTTGTACTCCTCGATCGTCGAGCCACTGGCGGAGCAGCATCGCGTCGAAGCTCTCGGTGAGGAGGCGTACACGCTCCGGCAGGTCAAGTCAATTGCAGAGCAGCTCGTAATCGACGAGGCCTACCGGATCGCCCTGACCGGGCTACGCGCTGCCATGGAGGTCCTGCGGCCCGGGGCCGTCGAGCGCGAGGTGGCGGCCGAAGCGGAATATGCCATGCGCAGAGCCGGAGCTGAGGGTTTTGGCATCGACACAATGGTTGCGTCCGGCGTCGGCAACACACGCCCGATCCTGGCTCGCTCGACCTTCCGCGAAATCTCGGCGGACGACCTCGTTTGCATAACTTTGGCACCACGGTACGAGGGTTACCATGCCGCCGTCGCCAGGCCCTTCCTTTTCCAGGCCAACTCTCCTGTGCAGCAAGCGGTTGAGGTCGCCAAAGAGGCCCAGCGGACGGCCGAAGTCGCGTTGCGCGCAGGCTCAGAGGGTCGCTCGGCCGAGTCCGCAGCTCGTGCTGTAGTGGCGCGATCAGGCGTCGATGCTGAGTTCCCCTACGTCGGCATCCACACGATCGGCGTTATCGAGTTTGAACCTCCGATATTCGCATCGGGATCCTCGGCCCGTATT
>DATJMJ010000119.1:0-5964 GCA_035508795.1 Acidimicrobiales bacterium | reverse complement strand
GCGGGTGGTATCACGCGATGGCTAAGAACGCGCGATATTTCTACGCGAGAAGCGACGCAATCAACACTTTCGCGAGCGTACTGGGGCTCTAAGTTTCCATAAAAACCACGATCCGAACCTTGCACTGGCAGTTACTCCCCTCAAACAGAGCCGCGCGAGTACTGGTAAGACTCCCTTGCCTTGAACTAACTCCAACAAACGAACGACCGTTGCGGCGTCCTTGTTTCCAGATTGGGCCGCTTGGTCGAACAATGTGGCTGCCAATCGATAATCTCTTTCCCGAATAGCCAGAACACCAAGCGACCTCAGTGCGCCGCTGTAACCGAGGTCCGCTGCTTGTTCCAGGTAACGGCGACCGGATCCTGGCTTGCAATAATCGTCCATCTTCGCGAGTTGCCACATCGCCGCCGGATAAGATAATTCAGCGGCTTTTGCATAATAGCATCGAGCTTTAGTCTTGTCAGACTTGCGGTAAATATCACCAAGGAGAGATGCAGCACGTGCGTCACCGAGGACGGAGGCTTCTTCGAGAAGGTGAAGGGCCTTGGGCCGGTTACTCCTTCGGTAAACGACGCCTAGATTGGTTAATGCGGGTGCGTAACCACCGGCTGCTGCCTGCTCGTAATAATGCCGGGATTGCGCGGGGTCGCTCGGTTCCAGGATATAGCCCAAAGCGTAAAGGGCTTGAACATAACCACCGGCTGCTGCCTGCTCGTAATAATGCCGGGATTGCGCGGGGTCGTCCGTCCTCAGATGGTTTCCTAGTTCGTACATCGAGGCGGCATAACCTGCCTCTGCGGCGCGCATCCAGAGCAACTTGGCACGCTCAGGCTCCACGGGTGCCAGGAAATTGGCGAAGTTGTGCACGGCAACGATGTCGCCCCTCTGAGCGGCTTGCTCGAAAAGGGCGCGCGCAGTTTCGGGGTCGCGCTTTGTCGTCAGGCGGGCGAGAGCGCCGATTGCCTCAGTGTCGCCCGAAGATATTAGGCTTTGAAGGAGCTCTTGAGCCCGTACTGGTTGCTCATCTTCTAAAGAGAGGGCAAGGTTGAAAGCCGCGTCGGTGTTCCCCAGTTCGGCGGCACGCTCATACCAAAGTCGTGCCTCGGCGGGATCGCTACTTTCGATCAGGGTAGCCAGAGCAAACATCGCTTCTGAGTCGCCCTCGTTGGCTAGGAGTTCGTAATGTCTGCGGTCCGACTCGTCTCGGTTCAGATCAGCTGAGCCAGGTTCAGCCACTGCATTCTCCTAAGTTTCGCACAAGCCTAAGCGCCAGGCTCCGCCCTCACTTGTGCCCTTGCCGTCCACATGTGTCTGGCGACGCCCAAGACCTGAGCCTTCGACTCTCACGCATCAGAGACTACGACCACAACCACAAACCCCTACGGCTCCTATAGCGCCCGCCGCGAAGATCGCCGCGACCTCCGCAGGTGTCAACTGCGTCCTCTGCCATGCTAGGTATCCCTCCATTGTCGGCGGAGTAGCGGTCATGGGGAACGATCGCGGCGGCCGATTCGGGTTTCGCCTTTGATCTCGCGTCGGCGTTGCTATCGGCGGACCTTCGGGGGAGGACTTGGCGGTGTGTGGCCAGTCGTTGCGCAGAACTGGGCCCAAACAGCGATGACGCATACAAGAATCCGTTTCCCCTTGGATATTTGTCCCCAACCCGAGGCCGCGTCGCCCTCCAGGGACATCGGCCCCTGACGCGCAACACCCGGCTACTCCTCGTCCGGGGAGCACGCCGGGTGTACTTCCCACCGCTACTGCGATGAGCAACCCAATTGTACCTCAAGCTCCCTCGCGTGGCCCTGGGCCTCGCAGGCTCAGCTGACTCCGCCGGCGGGGGCTTTGAGGCGGCTCTTGGTGACGAGGACATCGATGAAGCTGAGCACCATTTTGAGGTCTTCGTCGCTGAGCTCGCCCAGTGAAGCGATGCGGTCGCCGAGCACGTCCTCGCCCGAGTGCAGGGGCCGGCGGGGGACGCCGTCGACGAGCAGGTGGTCGATCGGCACGTTCAAGACCTCGGCCAGACGGACCAGGGCCCCGGCCGAACGAGTGATGCGCCCGGCCTGCCTCCCACCTCACCCAACGATACAAACGATCAAGCCGGCGATCAGAGGTGCAATGCCCTAGATCGCTTCCTGGGGGAAGCTCTTTTGGGAGACTTTTTGGGAGACAACTGCGGCCAAATACCTCCCACAGGCCGTTTCTGGAGAGATTTCCAGACCGGAAAATCCCAGCTCAAGCCAAATGTTGCCGTTTGTAGCGACGACCCCGACAACTTTACGAGTGCGTCGCTCTACCGACTGAGCTACTCGGGCATGTATGCCATGAGCTGGGACTTCGTTCGTGACCGGCGTCAGCGTACCATGGTCTGGCAGGTAGCCCCGGGCGAACGCAGTCTGGCGGATGAGGCTCCGGGAGCCAACTCAGGGTTGGGTTTGGCCGAACTGCCTGCAGTGGTTGATGGCGTACCCTGGCCCTACCTCCCCAAGCCGGGGACGCCCTCCGGCGCCACCGCGCCGCCCAGGCTGTCCAGCGCCTGGCCGCAGGACCTGGCTGGGCTAGCACCGCGCTCGTCTTCACGACGCCGGTGTGGCCCCGTTCGACCCCAAGAACTTCAGGTGCCACCTGGAGAAGGTCAGCCGGCGGGCGACAGTCAGACCGGCTCCGAACGTCGCTTCGGTACACACTGTGGGTGATGGTGGTACAGGGTGTGACAGCCGTGGCGACGATGACCTCAAGCAGCTGGTGGGCGACGTGCTGACGCTTAGCGATGCCTCGTGCGAGACGTGCAACAACGGGTGAAACTTCCTCGAGAGTGGTGATAGATGGGTCGCCAAGCAACCACAAGGCGGCTGGAGCGTCAGGTTCGCCCCCGTACCCCGGAGCAGACCTGCGAAGAACTTCAAGGGTGAACCTGAAGCGTTGTCAGCTGTGGTCATCTGTCTCCCGTACCGATAGCGGCAATCTCAGGAAGTCTGCTCAAGTCCGCGTCCTGCCGGTATGCCCGGCTTCGGCTCGGACCACCAAGATGAATGGGACCGCGGCCAATTCGGCGACGATGGAGAAGGCCACCAGCGCTGCAAACGAGAGGTTGTAGAGCGCCCCGATCACTACGCTCCCGGCGAACCAGGCTATGCCATAGACGCCGGTGAAGAGGCCGTACGCAGAAGAGCGCCGGTCTGGGGAGACCATAGGCGCGACGGCCGCCGACATGATGGACTCCTGGACCCCCATCCCGAGCCCCCAGACCGCCACCCCGACCAGCGCCACCCAGAACCCCCCGAAGAAGGCCAACGGCGCATACGCGGCGCCGACGACCGTGAGAGGAACGAGCACTCCGATGCCGGCGCGGTCGAACAGCCGCCCGAAAGCCAGCGAACCCAACCCGCTGACGGCCATTGCGATGGCGTAGAAGACGGGAACTGCTGTGCTGCTCACCACGGAAGCTCGCTGCAGGTGGTAGGCGATCAGGGGGTAGTCCGCAAAGCCCGCTCCTGCCAAGGCAGCGCCAGCCAAGTAGATCCAGAACACTCGCGGCAAGCCCGTCGTAGTCACGTGTGTGGTGGGCGGCTCAAGATCCTGTGGCCGGGGGTACACGAGGCGCGCCACCGCCAAGAGCGCCAACATGACCCCCGCGGGCAGTCCTAGTGAAGCGAAGGCAAGCTTGTAGTCATTGTGCTTGAGGGAAAGGACCAGTGCCAGCACGAGCGGGCCGATGAGGGCACCCAACTGGTCGAGTGCCTCGTGGACCCCGAAGCCCCAGCCGTAGCCCATCTGCTTGGCCGCGTGTGACAGCATCGCGTCACGAGGCGGGTTCCGCGTGGCCTTGCCGACACGTTCGAGCACTACCAAGAGCGCAGCAATCTGCCAGCTGCCCGCCAGGGCCAGCAAGGGCACGACCGTCATCTGGAGGATGTAGCCGCCTATCGCGATGGGCCAGTAAAGGCCCGTACGGTCGGCGCTGCGGCCAGACACGAGCCGGAGGGCGTAACCGAGGAACTCGCCCAAGCCGGTGACGACGCTTATAGCAAAGGCGCCCGCCCCGAGAAGCCCCAGATAGGGCCCGACGATGCTGCGCGAGCCCTCGTAGGTGAGGTCCGCGAACAGGCTCATCACGCCGACCATGAGCACGAACCGGAGAGCCGGCGACGCCTTCGGCTTGCCTCCCGACGCCGGTGCAGTGCGGCCCTTTGCGCCTGGTGTGAGCTCGCTCACGACCTCACTCGGATCTCGTTGAGTCTCCGAGGCCCCGCTCGTGGCGGTCCCGACAGGGCTGCTGGGACCGGCCCGAAAACCTGCCAATAGGCGTCCTCCCCGTAGCTCGTGGGGAGCGGTTCGCCCTCGACCAGGCGGAAGGTGCGCGTCACATCAGCCAGCCGCTCAGCACGTAGGAACAGGCAAGCTCGAGACCGTTCTGTCCAAAGGCGTCGAGCCAACTCGAAGAGGTGCGTGACGAACACGACCTTTACCTGCGCGTCCGTCTTCGCTCGTCATGGTGGCGTCCTCTTCCCGCTTGAAACGAGTGAACACCCCGTCACAGACATTGGCGCGAAAGCTGAGCGCGGGGACGAACATCCCGCTTTGCAACATCAACTGGGCCAGTCCCAATGCACGGAGAAGCGTCGACTTCCCGCCCTGGTTTGCGCCGGTCATCATGAGCGGCAACTTCCCACCGGCCTCCACATCCTTGCCGGCGCCACGCCCGCGTTTGCGCAACACGAGGCAGACGTCGTAGAGCTCACGGTCGTCGTTCAAAGACGCGAGCTCGTCGACAAAGGTGACATAGACGCACAGTGTCCCGAGCTCGTTCACCTGTTGCAGCACCTTCTGGCCAATGAAGCGGGAGTCAGTGAGCGTCGTCGAGCTGAACGTCTCGCTCATAACGAGGAGGCTTTGGCCGGTCGTTTCTTCGAAGGTGGCTCGGACCCTGCTGAGCTCGATGTCAGGAACCCGCCCTCTTGGTACCGCGGGTGGCCCCCCTTCCGCGATTGACCAACCTTGGGAGCCCCGACCTTAACCATTTTCTCGGTACGAGCCGCCACCGGACGTCACTGGGTCAGGGAAGGCCGTAGGGCAGGTGCTCGGTGTCCTCGATCTCGACCAGCCGGTTGTACTTGGCCACTCTTTCGCCACGTGCCGGCGCGCCGGTCTTCATGTGGCCGCAGCCGGTGCCCACCGCAAGGTCGGCGATAAAGGAGTCCTCGGTTTCCCCCGAACGGTGCGACACGAACTGGCCCCAGCCGGACTCGCGGCAGATCTTCATGGCCTCCAAGGCCTCGGTGACCGTGCCGATCTGGTTCACCTTGATGAGCGAGGCGTTCCCGACCTTGCGCGCTACAGCTTCTTTGATGATCTTGGGGTTCGTGCACAAGATGTCGTCGCCGACGAGCTCTAACCGGTCGCCCAGGCGCGCGGTTAGCCGCTCCCAGCCGTCCCAGTCGGACTCGGCCAAGCCGTCCTCCAGCAGCCATACCGGGTAGCGCTCGACGATCTTTTCGTAGCGCTCGATCATCTCCTCGCTCGAGAGCGCCTCGCCCGCCACGTGGTACTTGCCTTCCCTGTAGAACTCGCTCGACGCGGGGTCGATGGCGATCGCCACGCCTTTGCGGCTGGGCTCATAGCCCGCGTCTTGGATCGAGCCGACGAGCACGCCGAGCACGTCCTCGGGCACCGCGATCTCGGGAGCGAAGCCGCCTTCGTCGCCAAGCCCAGTGGACAAGCCTTTGGCCGAGAGCCGGCGCTTCAGTGCCGCGTAGACCTCGGCCCCAGCCCGCACGGCCTCCGCTTCGCTCGGGGCACCGAGCGGGGCGAGCATGAACTCCTGGAAATCCAGCTCGTTCGGGGCGTGCACGCCGCCGTTGACGACGTTGAAGTGAGGGACGGGCAGGCGCGGGGCCGTGCCCGGGCTGGCGAAAGTGCTCCACAACGGGACGCCGGCAGTGACCGATATGGCCCGGGCCG